>JAEZKD010000207.1 GCA_023415655.1 Bacillota bacterium
GCCCTGGAGTCCACTCTTCATAATATTTGCCTTTTATCATTTGAAGTCTCAGATATTGATTCTCTCCATTGATAGAATACATATCGTTGTTTAATATCGTCATTGGTGAATAAACTGTAATATCAGAGAAACTATCATTGCGAGGATTATCAACACTACTGTCAACATAGGAATTCTTTTCACTAATAAGAAATTTTGTTAATAGTATTGCAAGTATAAAAACTGGAATTGTAATCAAGATTTTTCTTTTCATTCCACATGCCTTTCTCTACTAATAGATATACTCTAACATTTTGGGGTATTTTGTTGATAAATATGAATTGTTATTATAATACATAACACACCAATTAGTATAATTTTACCATATATTATTGTACTATTAAATACTTAAGAGAGAGAAGTTTTGGAGTGTTTTGGAGAATATAGTTGAAGAATGTATAGGAGATATATTTCATATGGTAATGGAAATTGAGCAATATTAGCGCTTTTTTCCATGCCCACAAGCACTAAAAAACAGAAAGACATCAAAGATATGTAATCACTTTAGCAAAGAAAGGGTAAAATAGAAATTCGGGGGTTGTCGTTAGCGCTTAAGAAGAAAGAAAGGGGGAACATAATTCCTAGGTGTCTGCCTTTGCCGTTACATATGTCGCAAATGTCCGAACGTCAAAAACATATGGTCTTCATGTTTTTGAAAGTCGAATCATTGTGACATGTGTAGAGGCAACGAGCAGACACAAGGAATCATGCTCCCCCTTTCTTTCGTAACTTAAGCACTATCGACAACTCTCGAATTTTGTCCCACAACCTTCGCTACAGACACTTCTTTAATTCAGTGATCAAAGCGTCATATTCTGAATCGGATAGGGTAAGCTGTTTTGGATCCATTGCAAAGGTAGTCCCCCATTCAAAGCCATCTTTGTACTTTGGAACAAGATGAAAGTGAAGATGGCATCCAGTATCCCCGTATGCACCGTAATTTACTTTGTCTGGAGAGAATGCTTTGTGAATGGCATTCGCAACATGATTTACATCCGCAAAGAAAGCATTTCTTTCTTCGTCGGATAATTCAGTCATTTCACTCACATGGTATTTACTTGCTACAATGCATCTACCCTTATGGCTTTGCTCCTTGAAAAGATATACTTTAGAAGCTGGTAATTCACAGATTTTGATACCGAATTTGGCTACAAGCTCACCTTCGGCGCAGTAAGAACAGTTTGGATCAAACATATTGATCTCCTCCTTGGTTTGTATTTATTCTGCGATTAATGAAGAGATCACATAAGCATAGATATCAGAGCTTCTGTTTCTCCAGTTATTGCAGATAAGATTAGCTTCTCGTTCTGTTGGAACCGAAAGTTTTAATTCGATTATCGCACTTTCACCCTCCATTACACGAAGCCTCGTAATGTATTCATCTTTTTTGTGTTCATAATAGTCTGCGAGAGTTGACACTTCGTTTCGAAGACTATACTTATGTTCCTTTAGGTAAGCATCAATGTCATCACGAATGGCTTGAGAGATACTGTGACTAAAGAAAGACAGCGTTTCTTTTCCAGATTCGGTAATTTGATATAAGGAACTGTTACGGATGGTTTCCGAACTGATGTAGTTATCATCTATTAGTTCCGAGATGGCTTGCTGGATATTAAAGTAATTGGTATATTCTTTCTCTAAGATGAAGTTGGTCAATTGAACATTTGTCAAAGGGAAATCCACCTTATCCAGAATGTACAGAACTATAAGCTTATAAAGCATCAGTGTTTCCGCTTGCATTGTGTTTCTCCTTTCTTCCCTGATAGGTGCCTCTTAGGGCAAGCTGTTGATTGATTGTATTCAATACAAGGCGTTTATTGGCACTCCATGTCGGAGCGATTAGTAAGCTTTTTGGTCCATCACCTGTAAGACGATGAATTACTATGTCTTGACGTAAATGCTCAATGCATTCAATTACCGTATCAATATACTCCTTAAATTCAGTCATATAGAAGATGGAAGGACTATCTACGTAAAGTTTTTCCAAGTCTGTATGTTTTAACACATGAAGTAGTTGTAATTTGATACCATGAATGGGCATTGTATTGAGATAATCAATCGTTTGTAGGATTTCTTTTTTCGTTTCTGTAGGTAACCCTAAGATAACATGCACGATTGTTGCAATGCTACGTTTACATAAGTTGTGGACTGCTTCCTCAAAGATAGGAAGTGAGTATCCACGACGAATCAGTTGAGCGGTTTCTTCATGGATGGTCTGCAGGCCAAGCTCCACAAAAACTGGCTTAATTTGATTGCACCTAGCAAGTAATTCTAGTACATCCTCAGAAAGACAATCTGGACGCGTAGCAATGGAAATTGCAACAATGTCTGGATGATGGATCGCTTCCATATAAATTTTTTCTAGATAGGGAAGTGGAGCATACGTATTGGTAAATGCTTGAAAGTAAGCAATGTATTGATTGCTCTTTGTTTTATCTTTCACCATTTCTTTCGCACTTTCAATCTGTTCAGTGATTGAAAGCGTAGAATCTGATGCAAAATCCCCAGAGCCTCCCTCACTACAGAAGATACATCCACCAGTTCCTATGGTACCATCCCGATTGGGACAGGTCATACCTGCATCCAAGGACAGTTTATAAATCTTCTTAGAAAAGGTTGATTTCAGATAAAAGTCAAGAGAGTTGTAACGTTTCTCGTTCCACGATTTCATTTCTTTTTCCTAACTATTTAATATATGATTTCACTGCATTTGCAACTGCATCGCAAACACGAGGATCAAAAGCTTCTGGAATAATAAAGTCTTCATTGAGCTCTTCTTTACTTACAAGCTCAGCAATCGCTGTAGCGGCAGCAAGCTTCATATCTTCTGTAATCTGTGTTGCACGACCTTCCAAGGCACCCTTAAAGATTCCCGGGAAAGCAATTACATTATTGATCTGATTTGGAAAATCGCTACGGCCAGTTCCGACAACTTTTGCACCAGCTTCCTTTGCAAGGTCAGGCATAATCTCTGGAACTGGATTTGCCATGGCAAAAATGATTGCATCTGATTTCATCGAAGCTACCATTTCACTGGTAACGATATTAGGAGCAGAGACACCAACAAAGATATCGGCTCCTTTGAGAGCATCACTTAGTGTACCTGTCTGATTGTCTAAATTAGTTACCTCCATCATTTGACTCTGCATGAAGTTTAAGCCCTCAGTTGCTTTCGACAGAATTCCTACCTTATCGCAAAGTGTCAAATGTAAAAATCCATAGGAAAGCAAAAGCTTAGAAATTGCAATGCCAGCAGAACCAGCACCATTTACAACGATCTTACAGTCCTCTTTCTTTTTACCAGTGACCTTTAGTGCATTGATAATTCCAGCCAAAACAACAATTGCAGTTCCATGTTGATCATCGTGGAATACTGGTATATCTAATAATTCTTTCAATCTTGATTCGATTTCAAAGCATCGTGGAGCAGAGATGTCTTCTAGATTAATACCACCAAAAGCAGGTGCAATTGCTACCACGGTACGAATAATTTCCTCCGTATCTTGTGTATCAAGACATATTGGGAAGGCATTGACGTTGCCGAATTCTTTAAATAAAACGCATTTACCCTCCATTACAGGCATGGCTGCTTTGGCTCCAATATTACCTAGACCTAACACTGCACTACCATCACTAACAACCGCTACGGTATTAGCCTTTATGGTGTACTTGTATGCCGCCTCTGGATCTTTCGCAATTACTTTACACGGTTCTGCAACACCTGGAGTATAGGCAAGAGAAAGGTCCTCTCTTGTTTTTACCTGGCATTTTGAAGTAGTTGATAATTTACCATTCCATTCTTCATGAAGCTGTAATGCTTTTTCGTTCAATGTCATGACGCATCCTCCTGTATTTCATTTACATATTAGATATGTAATCTTTGATATCATAACACTTCAAGTTGTATTTATCAAGGGAAAGAGCCTTCAAAGTTCAGTACCTATGTGTAAAAAAAATAAAATGGTGAATAGTAACAATATGCAAGGATTAATAGGGGTTTCCTAAGTAGTATTATTGACATATGAAGGAAAAGGTATATAATAGAAGGTAATATTTCTGCTCACTAATCCAAAGTTCTAATTAATATCTGAAATAAACCCATTCAAATACAAGATAAATATAATAAAGGAGTAAATGGAATGAACGAAAACTATGACAGCATGCCATTACCAGCTCTTCGTGAATTAGCGAAAGCTAATGGCATTAAGGGGGTATCGACATTAAGAAAGCAAGACTTAATCGATAAACTTAGTCAATCATCACTGGGTGTGAATATACAAGAAAAAGAAGCAGCGAGTGACGAGAAGCTAGAGCAACCAATCAAACAAGAAGTTGAATCAACGATCAAACAACCAATGAAGGAACCAATGAAAAATCCAAGTCTTAGAAAGGCTTTGGGACAGACAGTCCCTCAGACTTATCCAAATCCAAGAGCAGAGAGTGAACGAACTGATATTAGTAAGTTGAATAAAAGAGATTCAGGCGAAATCAAGACAAATCCAATAAGAACTACAAATACGAAGCAAGATTACTCGAAAAATGGGAATAATAGAGTCGATACTAATAAGTCCGAAACGACTCGATTGGATTATACAAAGCTTGATCCATCCAAAAGTGATCAAATCAGAAACGACCAAAATAGAAACGATCAAAATAGAAACGATCAGAATAGAAACGATCAAATCAGAAACGATCAAATCAGAAATGATCAATCTAGAAATGAAGGCTCCAGAGTAGAGAATGCAAAAGGTGACATCGCTTCCGTACCAAGTGAGTACGAACAGTACGATAGTGGAGAAACCAAGCGAGGAATACTCGAAGTATTAAGTGAAGGATATGGATTTATTCGTTGTGATAATTTCCTACCAGGCGAGAATGATGTTTATGTTTCACCAGCACAGATTCGTCGCTTTAATCTTAAAACTGGAGACATTCTTGTAGGGAATACAAGAGTCAAAAGCCAGAATGAAAAGTTTAGTGCATTGCTTTATGTAAAGACAATCAATGGACTTCATCCAGCAGAAGCAACCAAGCGAAAGAGATTCGAAGAATTAACACCAATTTATCCAAATGAGAGAATTCATCTAGAGACCAGTGGATGTGGTCCAGCAATGAGAATGGTCGACTTAATCTCACCAATCGGTAAGGGGCAGCGTGGTATGATTGTATCACAGCCAAAAGCAGGTAAGACGACCTTACTCAAACAGGTGGCAAAAGCAATTACTACGAATCATCCAGAGATGCATTTGATCATTTTATTAATTGATGAACGACCAGAAGAAGTTACTGATATGAAAGAATCCATTCAAGGTGATAATGTGGAAGTTATTTATTCTACCTTTGATGAGCTTCCGGACAATCATAAACGAGTATCTGAGATGGTAATCGAACGAGCGAAACGCCTTGTTGAGCATAAAAAAGATGTTGTGATTTTATTAGATAGTATCACAAGATTGGCAAGAGCTTATAATCTGACCTGTCAGTCCTCAGGAAGAACATTGTCTGGTGGTTTAGACCCAGCAGCGCTTCATATGCCAAAGAAATTTTTTGGTGCAGCTCGAAACATGAGAGAAGGTGGCAGTTTAACGATTCTTGCGACAGCGCTCGTGGAAACGGGTAGCCGTATGGATGATGTTGTATTTGAGGAATTCAAGGGAACAGGAAACATGGAGCTTGTTCTAGATCGAAGTCTTTCTGAAAAGAGAATTTTCCCTGCAGTTGATTTACCAAAGTCCAGTACACGAAGAGATGATCTACTATTATCCTCGGAAGAAATGGAAGCAAATTACTTAATGAGAAAGGCTCTGAATGGAATTAAATCAGAAGATGCAGTCGAAAGAATTGTACAAATGTTTGTTGGGACAAAGTCGAATAAAGAGTTTGTCGAATTGATAAAGAAGACGAAATTATAGTTTTAGGTATTGCATTTAAATAGAGCGTATGCTATAATAAAAAAGCTGTTTATTTGAATGAACAAGTTTTCTCCTCTATGAAGGAGAAACTATCATAGGAATCTGACATAGAGAGGTGAAAATCATGCAAGAAGCAATTCAACCAAAATACTATCAGGCAAAAGTTACCTGTAACTGTGGTAACGAATTCGTAACTGGTTCTACAAAACCAGAAATCCACGTGGAAGTATGTTCTAAGTGCCATTCCTTCTACACAGGTCAGCAGAAGGCTGCTGCAGCTCGTGGTGCGATCGATAAGTTTAATCGTAAGTACGGTTTAGGAAACAACTAGTTTTTAGGATAATAAAGTGATAAAATCAGGTTGAGGTTTGTTAAATCTCAACCTATTTTTAAATTATAAATATTCTTAAATGGAAAAGAGGGATGTGAGATGAAATCATCTGGAATTGGTGGGCAGGCTGTACTTGAAGGCGTAATGATGAAAAATAAGGATAAATACGCAATTGCTGTGCGTAAACCAGACAATGAGATAGCAATAGAGTTGAAGGAATACAAAAGTTTCAGTGAAAAGTATCCTATTTTTCGATTTCCGATCTTACGAGGGGTGGCTGCATTCGCCGAATCCTTGCATATAGGTACAAAAGCACTGACGTTCTCCTCCACATTTTTTGAGGAAGAGAAAGAGAAGGAGGAAGAAAAGAAATCAAGTGAAGGTTTTTTCACCTTTCTTACATTCTTCTTTTCTATTGTATTGTCTGTAGGAATTTTTATATTGCTCCCATTATTTTTATCAAGTTTATTAGCAAATGTAATCCCATCGCGAATCCTACTTGGCATATTAGAGGGTGTGATTCGTGTCCTTTTATTTGTTGGATATGTAGTTGCAATCTCACAAATGAAAGATATTAAGCGATTTTTTCAATATCATGGAGCGGAACATAAGACAATTAATTGTATTGAGAATGGATATGAATTAACGGTAAGCAATGTAAGAAAACAGACCAAAGAGCATAAGCGATGTGGTACAAGCTTTATGTTGTTTGTAATGTTAGTGAGTATTGTATTATTTATGTTTATTCAAGTCGATACCATCTGGTTAAGATATGTATTACGTATTCTTCTAATTCCAGTAGTTGCAGGTATCTCTTATGAAATTATTAAGTTGGCTGGTAACAGTAATCATATTGTAATTGGTGTTATTAGTAAACCTGGATTGTGGATGCAAAGACTAACAACCAAAGAGCCAGAAGATGATATGATTGAAGTTGCAATTGCTTCTGTAGAAGCAGTTTTTGACTGGAGAGCATATCTTGCTGAGAATGGAAAGAAGTCTTCTAAGAAAAGTAAGAAGTCAGCTACGGTAAAAGATACGAAACAGGAAGAGGACAAGAAAGAGGACAAAAAAGAGGACAAAAAAGAGGACAAGAAACAGAAGTCTACATCGAAAAAAGCAACGAATACTTCAAAGTCTAAAACTGATCTGGTAGCAGCAACCACCGAAAGTACGGTAGTAGAGGTAGAGGAGCTTAGTACTTTAGATAAACCATTATTTGAAAAGGCTTCCTATGAAGATAAACATGAACAGTTACTTGAGAAGGCGAAAGCAAATCATCCCGAGCAAGTAATCAGTTCGATTGAAATCGCAGCTTCTCTGGAACCGAATGAGGAAGAAGAGGATGAAATACTGAAAGCACTTGATCGATATCTGTCCTATGAGAAAGTAGAAAAGTAGCAGGAGTATTTATGTCAACTTATCAAGAAGCTGTGAAGTCAGCAACACAGAGGTTAGAAAAGGCTGGAATTGAGAATTCAGCAATCGATGCATGGTATTTGTTTGCAGAAGTAACGGGAATGACAAAAACAGAGTACTTTTTGAATGCAACAAAGGAATTAGAGCCTGAACTTAGGAAGCGATATGAGGAATATGTCAAACAACGCTTAGAGCGTATACCAATGCAATATATCATTGGAGAGCAAGAGTTCATGGGACTAACATTTGAGGTGAATGAAAATGTTTTAATTCCAAGACAAGATACGGAGATTTTAGTAGAGCTGGCTTTGCAAGTAAGTGAAGATGCAGACGTGCTAGATGTTTGTACTGGTTCTGGTTGCATCGCAATTAGTATCGCAAAGCTTTCTAGTGTACGTAGCATGACAGCACTTGATATCTCTGAGGCAGCACTGCTGACTGCAACAAGGAATGCAAAGAAGAATGAAACTGATGTGATGTTTATAAAAAGCAATATGTTTGAGAAGATAACGAAGAAGTATGATGTGATTGTATCCAATCCACCTTATATTCCTTCCAAGGTAGTCGATACCTTAATGCCAGAAGTCAAAGACCATGAACCAAGGTTAGCACTGGATGGAACCGAAGATGGATTGGCATTTTATCGTATTTTAGCGGAACAAGCAAAAAATCACTTAAATCTTGGTGGTAAGGTATTTTTTGAAATTGGTTGTGAACAGGCAGCTGATGTTTGTACTCTTCTGAGAGAAAATGGGTATGATAAGATACAAGTAACGAAGGATTATGCTGGTCTTGATCGCGTGGTAAGTGCTATCAAAGCCACATAAAACCGTTGGAAAACATCATATCAGAATAAGACATATATTTGGAAATTGGTTATTACGGAGGAAAGACATGTTTGATAAATTAGAGGATTTGTTAATTCGTTTTCAAGAAATTCAGGATGAGTTACATGAGCCGACTGTTACGAATGATCAAGCGAGATTTCGTAAATTAATGAAAGAACAAAATGATTTAAGTGAAATCGTTGATAAATACTTAGAATATAAAAACACTAAGAAGAACATCGAAGAAAGTCTTGAGATGTTAGAAGAAGAAAGTGATGAAGAACTTCGTGAACTGGCGAAGGAGGAGCTTTCGAGTAGTAAAAGTAATCTTGAAGTAATCGAGGGAGAGCTTAAGATTTTACTCTTACCAAAGGATCCTAATGATGGAAAGAATGTTATTGTCGAAATTCGTGCGGGTGCAGGTGGAGATGAAGCAGCTTTATTTGCCGCTGAATTGTTCCGTATGTACTCCAAATATGCAGAAACTATGCGTTGGAAGGTCGACATGATGAATATGAATGAGAATGGAATTGGTGGTTGTAAGGAAGTTATCTTTATGATCAATGGACAGGGTGCATATTCCAAATTAAAATATGAGAGTGGTGTTCACCGTGTTCAGAGAATTCCAGTGACAGAATCCGGTGGTAGAATTCATACATCGACAGCAACCGTAGCAATTATGCCAGAAGCTGAGGAAGTGGATGTTGAATTAAACATGAATGACTGTCGTTTTGATGTATTCCGTTCTTCTGGTAATGGTGGACAGTGCGTTAATACAACGGACTCCGCAGTTCGTCTTACTCATATACCGACTGGTATTGTTATCTCTTGTCAGGATGAAAAATCACAGTTAAAGAATCGTGATAAAGCAATCAAGGTTCTTCGTGCTCGCTTGTATGAATTAGAGCTTGAAAAAGCACATGATGCAGAGGCAGCAGCAAGAAAGAGCCAGGTTGGTACTGGTGATCGTTCTGAAAAGATTCGTACCTATAATTTCCCACAGGGACGTTGTACGGATCATAGAATTAAGTTAACAACACATCGTTTGGATGAGGTTATGAATGGTGATCTTCAAGAAATCATTGATAGCTTAACGGCAGCGGATCAAGCAGCTAAATTGAGTCAGATGAATGAGAACTAAGAAAAATCTTTGATTGCCTAGTTACCTGAGATTATGTAGGTATTAATAAAGAAGAAAATTGTGAATAAAACGAACTTTGACTTATGTCATCGTTCGTTTTTTATTGTGTATGATTTCATTCCCTTGTAGTTACCCAAAAGTAAACTCACTAGCGTTTTACATAGGAATATGATATAATTAGTGACTAAGTGATTTATATGATAGGAAAACTGAGAGTTTCTTAAAAAGTCGGTAAATACTATACTATAATTCCTGCAAAGGATATGGATTTATATTGGAGATGGAGACAGATCATGTTTGGTAAAAAAACAAGTTTTTCTACTACAAGAATGATAGCCTTTGGTTTTTTAGGTGGAATCATTTTGGGTACGCTTTTATTGTCTTTACCAATTGCAACGAAATCCGGTCAGGTAACTCCTTTACCTGATGCTATCTTTACTGCTACGACATCGATCTGTGTAACAGGATTGACAACTGTAACGACCACGGAGCATTGGAGTTTGTTTGGACAAGCAGTTATTTTATTTTTGATTCAATTTGGAGGACTCGGAGTTGTAACCTTTACAACGACGATTTTTTTACTTCTTGGGAAGCGTGTAAAGCTTTCTGATCGCCTTGTAATTCAGAATGCTTATAACTTAGATACTTTATCAGGGTTAGTGAAGTTAACGAAGAAAATTATTAAATGCACATTAATTGTAGAAGGATTTGGAGCGCTTATCTATGCAATTCAATTCATCCCGGAATTTGGCTTCTTGAAAGGAGTTTGGTATTCTGTCTTTCATTCCGTTTCAGCATTCTGTAATGCGGGGATTGATTTGATTGGTAATAGCAGTTTTGTCCCTTATCGTGATAATGTATTGATGAATCTAAATACAATGCTACTTATTATACTTGGTGGCATTGGGTTTCCAGTATGGTGGGATGTCATTGGAGTGAGCAAACAAATCGGAAGAAAAGAAACTTCATTCAAGAATTTCTTTCGTAAATTATCACTTCATTCTAAAATTGTAATTGCTACAACAGCTTTCTTGATTGTGTTTGGAGCAGTCATAACCTTGGTTATGGAATATAACAATCCAGATACCATTGGGAATTTACCATTAGGCAATAAAATTATGGCATCTACATTTCAATCGGTAACAACAAGAACGGCAGGATTTGAAACGATTCCACAGAAGGACTTTCATACTGCTTCGAGTATTATGTATTTGGTGTGGATGTTTATCGGAGGATCTCCATCAGGAACAGCTGGAGGTGTCAAGACAGTAACGGTTGCACTTTTATTGGTTTCTACTATTTGTATCGTAAAAGGAGAAAGAGATATCTCAATCTTTCGCCGTAAGATCAGTGAGATGTACTTAAAAAAAGGGCTTGCTGTTATCGTGGTAAGTTTTCTTGTGTTATTGATTATGACTGGGGCTTTGGCAGCAGTACAAGATTCTGAATTTTTAGATACCTTATATGAGACTACCTCTGCAATTGGAACAGTTGGCTTGACAAGAAACTTTACACGATCGTTGACAACACTTGGAAAACTATTTATCACGATTGCGATGTATCTTGGAAGGATTGGTCCAATTACAATTGCATTAGCATTAAATGTAAAGAAGAATGTGGGAGATATGTCCTTACCAGAAGGTAAGATTTTAGTTGGCTAGATCAGTGGGAGGTTAATATGGCAAAAAAAGAATTCGTTGTTTTTGGCTTAGGACGTTTCGGGAAAAGTGTCGCAACAACTCTTGTTGAAGGTGGCTGTGAGGTTATGGTTGTTGATGCTAATGATGATAAAATACATGAGATAGCAGATTATGTGACGTATGCAGTTCGTGCTGATGTTACAGAAGCGGAATCGCTTGCTACCTTAGGGATTGGTAACTTTGATGGGGCAGTTGTTGCAATCGGTAAGAATCTAGAAGCTAGTGTAATGGTTACAATTCTGGTGAAGGAGATGGGGGTCCCATATGTACTAGCAAAAGCACAGAATGAATTACATGCAAAGGTGCTAAAAAAGGTTGGAGCAGATATGGTGGTTTTCCCAGAAAAAGAGACAGGGATACGTATTGCAAATAATCTGATGATGGGGAATTTCTTTGACGCAGTTGAATTATCGGCTACATTTAGTATGATGGAGCTAGATATCTTACCAGAATGGATTGGACATAGCTTACGAGATCTTAATTTACGCGCGAAGAATAAAATCAATGTAATCGCAATTAAGAGAAATGAGCAGCTGAATATTAATCCGGAAGCAGATATGCCACTTGAGAGAAATGATATTCTTGTTATTATAGGAAAAAATGAGATACTTAATAAATTAGCAAATAAATAAAAAGGATGCAGATATGATTACCAGTGCCAGCAATAGTCAAATGAAAAATATAGGGAAGCTTTTAAAACAGGCAAAGGTCCGAAATGAACAGGGCCTATTTGTTGTGGAAGGCAAAAAAATGTTTGAAGAAGCAAGAGATCAAGGTCATGTAAGTATTGAAAAGGCGTATGTGTCGAGTAGCTATATAGAGCAATACGTGTCCAATGAAAGAACATACTTTCAGGGAGTTGATTATGAGCTTGTCTCGGATACAGTAATGAAAGAAATCTCAGATACTATAACCCCACAAGGGATAATAGCTCTTATTCAGCAACCAAAGTATGAACAAAAGGATATGCTTTGTAAAGAGCGGGTTCGATTATTATTGTTAGAAGATGTAAGAGATCCTGGTAATTTGGGGACTATGATACGTACCTCAGAGGGAGCTGGCGTTACCGGGATAATTCTAAGTAAGAACTCAGTTGATATCTTTAACCCAAAGGTCATTCGTTCTACGATGGGATCGATTTATCGCATGCCTTTTCTATATGTAGAGGATTTTGAAAAAGCAGTATTAGAAGTAAAAAAGAGTGGTATCGCAGTATATGCGGCACATTTGGAAGGTGCAGTATTGTACGATACTGTGGATTATGGTAAAAAATCAGCAATATTAATTGGCAATGAAGCCAATGGTTTGACCAAGGAAGTTTCTAAGCTTGCGACTCAATGCATTAAGATACCAATGGATGGACAGGTTGAATCGTTAAATGCAGCGATTGCAGCAGCTATTTTGATGTATGAAGTTAAAAAATATGATAATTAAGGTGTAATATCGAATACCTTCTCTATGACATTGAAAATTCATAGAGGGGGTATTTTTATGTGAAAAATGGTCGTTTGTTGTTGGCAAGTTTGTCTTTCCATTTTATTTTATCTATACTATAATAGATGTAAAATTATGGAAAGGCAGGCTTGCGGAATGATACAGCAGTTGTTTGATAATCATGTTTTTTTATATATTATGGGTGGTCTATGTGGACTAGGAGTATTTTTAAAATGCTTCTTACTTGTAGTCTATAATAAATTGATTGCAGCATCGGAAAATATGAATAGCACCAAGAAAAATTGGTTAAAGAATATGAAACTCAGGTTTGAGAGTTCTTATCAACTTCAACTAGGTGTGAATGATGTGGATATATATGTGGATAAGTATGTTAGTAAGATAAAATACGGTGGACTATTATTATCCACATGGGAGAATATAAGTGGACAAACCATAGGCTTATGCCTGTTAACTGGCTCGTTTGCTGGTATTATTGGGTTTGTTTATGAATGTGGACAAAGTCAAGTTTTATTCACATTCTTTGCTGGTGCATGGACTGCAATTATTGTTAATATTGTGGATAATGTTGTGAATATATCTGCACATCGTCAAATGCTTCGATATAACCTAATAGATTATTTTGAAAATAACCTAAAAGTACGTATGGAGCAGGAAGTATTTCATCCAGAGGTCAGAAAAAAATATCAAAGAGAATATTTTGAAGATTCTAATCTAGGGGATAATGGGTTACATAGTAATCAAGAAAAGAAAAAGGCAAAACTACAGGAGAAAAAGAATCGCAATGCTACCAATGAGGAGCTTTTTGATATGGAAGAGATTATACCAGAGATATTAACCAAATCAGAGTTAAAGCAAATGGAGAAAATGAAAGCAAAAGAAATGAAACGTAATAGAGAACAAGATAAGTTAGATGCAATACAAGCAAAAAAACAAGCCAAGTACGATAAAAAACAAGCCAAGAAGCAGGAAAAAATAGAAGTAAAGCAAGCAATGAAGCAAGCCAAGATTGATGCAATTGAAGAGAAAAAACAAGCGAAGCTTGATGAAATCGAAGCAAAGAAGCAGGCAAAGAGAGAGAAAAAGCAAGTCAAGATTGACAAAAAAGAAGCCAAGAAACAAGAGAAGCTAAATGAAAAGCAAGCGAAGGTAGATGCTAAGGAAGCCAAAAGACAAGCTGTCTTGGAAGCAAAAAGGTTGAAAAAGCAAAGAAAAGATGAGGTAAAAGAAGCAAAGGAAAGAGCTGAACTTGAGGCTATTCAAGCAAAGAGAAGAGAAAGAGAAGAGGAAAAAGAAAGGGAGAAGGAAAACAGGGCACAATTAGAATTAGCAAGAAAACAAAAAGCTCAAAAGAATAATAAAGCATACATCGAGAAGATGAGACTAATGGAGGATAAGGAACGTGAAGCTAAGAAGAGAGAAGAAATGGAACGAAAGAAACAGGAGAGCAAATCAAGAGTTGAGTATGTCAATGAGTTAAAAGCAAATGAAGAACTTGAGAATTATGATGATGAAAGTTGCGAAGAGGATAGAGATGCATTAGAGATGACAGCAATTAGTAAGGAAGAAGACCTATTAATTGAAGAAGTATTGAAAGACTTCTTGTTATAAAGGACGAAGTTTTGAAATACTTTTATGATAAAGGAAGAAGATGTTGCAGGTGTTATTTTTGCACTATTTGCAACATTTTTTTCGCGAAAATATACGAAAACCTTGAAAAGTAAATTTATCTCTGTTAGAATGTAACTGTTTAGTGATTATGGAATTAAGTTCCAGTGGATTTGTAATAAGCAAAAATTCCTTAATTATTTTGCAGTAAAGGAGTAAATAACAATGGCTAATGTAAAATTTGATTATTCAACCGCGAACAAATTCATAAGTTCTGAAGAAATTCAATATATGGAGAAAACTGCGGAAAGAGCAAAACAAGAATTATTGAGCAAAACTGGAGCTGGTAATGACTTTCTTGGATGGATCGATTTACCTGTTAATTATGACAAAGAAGAGTTTAAGAGAATTATATCGGCCGCGAAGAGAATACAAGAAGATTCCGAGGTGTTGTTAGTAATTGGTATTGGTGGATCTTATCTTGGAGCAAGAGCTGCAATTGAATTTCTTCGTCACAGTTTCTATAATTCTGTATCAAAAGAAGTTCGTAAAACACCTGAAATCTATTATGTAGGTAATAATATTAGTAGCACATATTTGACTCATTTAATTGAGGTTATAGGAGATCGTGATTTTTCAGTTAATATCATTAGTAAATCAGGAACAACAACGGAACCTGCAATTGCCTTCCGTGTTTTTAGAAAGCTATTAACAGAGAAGTATGGAAAGGAAGGGGCAGCAAAGAGAATTTATGCTACCACGGATCATTCCAAAGGGGCTTTAAAGAAATTGAGCAATGAAGAAGGGTTCGAAAGCTTTGTGGTACCTGATGATGTTGGTGGTCGTTTTTCTGTATTAACAGCCGTTGGTTTATTACCAATTGCAGTGAGTGGTGCTAACATTGAACAACTCATGGCAGGAGCGGCTAGTATGAGAGAGCGTTGCATCAATCAGTCCTTTATGGAGAATGATGCTGTTCTATATGCAGCGGTACGTAATATTCTACTTCGTAAAAATAAAAACATTGAGATTCTTGCAAACTATGAACCATCCATTCATTACGTAGCTGAATGGTGGAAGCAATTGTTTGGAGAAAGTGAAGGAAAAGATCAGAAAGGAATATTCCCAGCCAGTGTTGATTTAACAACAGATCTTCACTCCATGGGTCAGTTTATTCAGGATGGTCAAAGAACCATGTTTGAAACCGTAATTGATTTAGAGCAATCGACAAGTACGGTTACATTACAGGAAGAAGAAGTCGATCTTGATGGTCTTAATTATCTTGCTGGAAAAACAGTTGACTTTATAAATAAGAGTGCAATGAAGGGAACACTTCTTGCACATACCGATGGCGGAGTGCCAAATCTTATGATTAAGGTTGCTGATCAAACAGAATACAGTCTAGGTGAGTTGTTCTACTTTTTTGAATTCGCATGTGGAGTAAGTGGTTATATTCTAGGTGTCAATCCATTCGATCAACCAGGTGTTGAAAGCTATAAGAAGAATATGTTTGCATTACTTGGCAAACCAGGTTTTGAAGATTTAGCTGCAGAGTTAATGAAACGTCTATAAGAGATGATTTAACTGCAGAGTTCATAAATCGTCTTTAACAAAGGATTTATGAAGTGAATATGTGGTTTTTTGTAAAAAAGATAAAGTAGTAGAGGTTGAGTAACTAAAAAATCTAATAAGATGTTAAATGGGCGATTACAGTAGAGAGAAAAAGCTACGGTAATCGCCTTTTATGGCAATAAAATCAATAGTTCAGGGTATGCTATTTCTATCAAGTTAGCGATGCTATATATGATGGAAGGGATGGTTTGCTCAAATGAAGGAAAGGATGAAAGAGCTACTATTAACGTTAGATCTTAATGAATTAGAAACTAAGATTGCATTGCAGTGTGCACCCGTTCTTTTGGGGGTCAAATTAGCTAATATATTAATTATTCCAACCATCAATGACCAACAAACAAAGGAACTCTTTCAGGATTCTACGTTGACGCTTGCATACTTATTTACGTATCTTGATAAAAGTTATTACCTACTTTATCAAAAAGATGGATTAGAAATGTACTTGTGTAGTGAGCAGGTGCTAGCAGCTAGATTAAGTATCGGTTTAAAACCAAGTTCATTACGAGAGATGATGCATCAAATTGCATGTGAGTACGAGAATTGTTTGAGATTTCATCATAGATTTCCACATGAAATTGGATTCTTACTTGGATATCCTCCACAGGATGTGTTAGGATTTATTCATGAGGATGGAAAGAATTATTTGTATTGTGGCTATTGGAAGGTGTATGCTAATCTTTCTATGACTCTTGAGTTGTTTGAGAGCTATGAGAAGGTGAGGGAGTTTTTGTTGGAATATCTATTGCATGGAGGCCATATAGCGCATATATTAAAGCATAAGGAGAAGAGGTGACATCATTAGAGTGAATCAATGATGTCCTTTTTTTATGGTTTGAAGGTCTAACCAATCTTAGAGCAGATAGCAATACCATTTTATTCCTAAACTACTTGACAAACGGATGGTTCGCGATATAATGTATAAATAAACATTGAAACGCATAAACATACACATGGAGGTTGAAGGTATGAATCTAAAAGGACGTTCTTTTCTAACATTGAAAGATTTTACATCGGATGAGATTACATTTTTAATTGACCTAGCAGCAGATTTGAAAGCAAAAAAGAAGCAAGGAATTACGGGACAGAGCTTAAAGGGAAAAAATATAGCTTTGATTTTTGAAAAACCTTCCACACGTACGAGATGTGCATTTACAATCGGTTGTATTGATGAAGGAGGTCATCCAGAATATCTTGGTAAAGACGATATTCAGCTTGGCCATAAAGAGAGTGTTGAGGATACTGCAAGAGTTCTTGGACGTATGTTTGATGGTATTGAATTCCGTGGCTTTCATCAAGAAACGGTGGAAAAACTTGCAGAATATAGTAAGGTACCAGTTTGGAATGGATTGACTGATACAGATCATCCAACGCAGATTTTGGCAGACTTTTTAACCTTGAAAGAACAGTTTGGAACGTTAAAAGGACTGAAGCTTGTGTATGTTGGTGATGGTAGAAATAATATGGCGAATAGCTTGATGATTGGATGTGCAAAACTAGGGCTTCACTTTACAATTTTAGCACCTAAGAGCTTATGGCCGACGCAGGACTTATTAACGACTTGCAAAGAATATGCAAAGGAATCGGATGGAACTATTACAATCTCAGATGAATTGTCTGCAGTTGAAGGAGCAGATGCTATCTATACTGACGTATGGTGTTCCATGGGTGAAGAAGCTAAGGCTGAAGAAAGAATCAACTTATTACGTCCATATCAAGTAAATGAGGATCTGATGAAAAAGACAGGAAAAGATAGTACGATTTTTTTGCATTGTCTTCCAGCTGTAAAGGGTTATGAGGTTACCGAAGAAGTCTTTGAAAAGCATGCCGAGGTTATATTTGATGAATCAGAAAACCGTATGCATACAATCAAAGCCGTTATGGTTGCTACTTTAGGCAACTAATCGTAAAAGCAGAATTCTTCTATTAGAACTCTAATGATTTTTTAATTTGCTATTCTTTCCTTTTGAGGTTATGATTATATCATAAAACATGGTTAGCGAAAGCGATACATTGGAATGAAACGTAAAGCAATGCGCTGATGCTAAAAATCATAGTATCGAAAGGAGTGAACTTATGAAAAAGAATACATCAAATTATCTATGGGGTGGAATATTAATATTAGTTGGTATATTTTTAGCAGGAAGAGCGCTAGATTTATTTGAATTTACAATCTTTTTTGATGGCTGGTGGACTTTATTCATTATCGTACCATGCTTTGTTGGCTTATTTAGTGGAGGTGGAGAGAAAACCTCAAATTTGACAGGTTTATGTGTTGGTGTCTTTTTATTATTAGCTGCTCAAGGAATTATTCATTGGAGAATGTTTTGGCCATTATGCTTAGCCGCAATTCTTATTGTCGTTGGATTTAGAATGTTAGTGCCAAGTGGGCATAAAAAAACATACTATAAGAGTTATCAGAGTGATACTTATCAAGGGTATGAGAGGGATCAATCGAATACTCAGAAAACGACTCAAGAATCAACGAATCAAACCAATCAACAATCAACGTATAGTTCTGAGCAAAAGGAACAGCACGGAAATGCTTCCAGTAGCTACTCCTATACCTATACCAACCAAGCGAATGGATCTACGAATCAAAATAATACTAGTAATAATTTTCAAGAGGATTACCAGCACGCAAGACAGAATGGTGCACCATTTGCATGTACAGCTGTACTAAGTGGAAGAGAGCTACGGTTTGATAATGAAGTATTTACTGGAGCAGTTTTATCCGCAGTTCTTGGAGGGATTGAAATCGATTTGCGTAATGCCATCATTCGTGAGAATGTTGTAATTGAAGCTAAGGCAGTGCTTGGTGGAATTGATATATATGTACCTCACTATGTAAGAGTGGTTGTGAATTGTACACCTATTCTTGGAGGTGTAGATAATAAGACGATTACACCAATTGGTGCGAATGAACAGACTGTAACAATATATTTGAATGCAACTTGTGTTTTAGGCGGTATCGATGTAAAATAGTACGTGATAACACCGTTAGAAAACAAGGCTGTTGTAAAACAACGTTTTTGGCGTGTTTTACAGCAGCCTTTTGTTAGTAATAAAAAGAAAGATAGAGGATAAGATGGATCAGAATAATGTTGTTTTATGTGGAAGCAACTCTTATGAGAAAAAGTATTACCTAGATGATAATTTTGCAGGACTACCACAGAGTATACAAGATGAATTAAAGATAATGTGTGTGCTATATACTGAGGATATCGGTGGGATATTAACCTTGCAATTTGAGGAGGATGGAACGTTAGTATTTCATGTCACTTCGGATGAAGGAGATTTACTTTTTGATGAGATAGGGAGTGTTTTAAAAATCAAGCAACTACAAGCTGAGAAACGAGAACTATTAGAGTCCTTAGAATTATATTATAAAGTGTTTTATTTACATGAAGATGCTGCAAAACTATTGGAAGACGAGTAGGAGGAGCCACAATGCTATTGGTTATTGATGTTGGGAATACGAATATTACACTTGGTGTATTCGAGGAGGATAGGATTGTTAGTAATTATCGACTTACAACCAAAGTATTAAGAACTTCAGATGAATATGGATTATTATTTGTAGACTTACTCCGTGCCAAGGGAATTAGTAAGGATCAAATTGAAGATGTGATTATTGCTTCTGTGGTACCCAATATTATGTACTCCTTGCAAAATGGAATTGTCAAATATCTCGATAAAACTCCAATGTTGGTTGGGATTGGAACAAAGACGGGAATTCGAATTCAGACTGCCAATCCGAATGAAATTGGAGCAGATCGTATTGTGGATTTGGTTGCTGCATATGAATTGTATGGAGGTCCAGTGCTAGTTATTGATTTCGGAACAGCGACGACTTATGATCTAATTACTGAAGATGGATGTTTTACTGCAGGTATCACAAGTCCTGGTATTCGCATTAGTGCAAATGCACTTTGGAAGGATACTGCAAAGCTTCCTGAGATTGAGATTAAAAAGCCAGCTTCAATTCTTGCAAAAGAAACTGTCAGCAGTATGCAAGCAGGGTTAGTATATGGATATATTGGACAAACCGAATATATCATTAAAAAAGTAAAAGAAGAAGCAAAGCTAGAGAATTTGAAAGTGGTTGCAACGGGTGGATTAGGTAAAATTATAGCAGATGAGACACCTTTAATTGATATTTTTGATCCAATGCTAACACTAAAGGGTTTACAACTGATTTATAAGAAGAATAGATCAAGATAAGGGATCCAAAAGAAAGGATAAACATGGGCTTTAAAATAGGGAATGTACAGATTCAAAATCATCTGATATTAGGTCCAATGGCAGGAGTTACTGACCTGCCATTTCGTTTACTTTGCAAGGAGCAAGGTGCTGGATTAATTTATACAGAGATGGTAAGTGCAAAAGGGATCTATTACCAGAACAAGAATACAGATGCATTGCTAGAGGTGATGGAAGAAGAACGTCCAGTAGCATTGCAACTATTTGGAGAAGATCCATATATTATGAGTGAGATGGCTAAACGTATTGAACATCGAAATTTTGATATTTTAGATATCAATATGGGATGTCCAGTACCTAAGGTAGTCAATAATGGAGAGGGCTCTGCCTTGATGAAAAATCCAAAGAGAGTAGGGGAAATTGTCTCAGCTATCTCAAAAGCTATCCAAAAGCCTGTAACGGTTAAGATTCGTAAAGGTTTTACGGAGGATACCAGCAATGCAGTCGAAATCGCTAAGATCATTGAGGAGAGTGGCGGTGCCGGAGTAGCAGTGCATGGACGGACAAGAGAGCAATACTATTCTGGGAATGCAGATTGGGAGATTATACGAAAGGTAAAAGAAGCAGTTTCCATACCGGTCATTGGAAATGGAGATGTAGAGACACCACAGGATGTAATTCGTATGATGGACATGACTGGATGTGATGCTGTAATGATTGCGCGAGGAGTTCGTGGGAATCCATGGTTCTTTCAACAAGTCAATGCATACTTAAATCATCAACAAATCATAGAAAAACCTACCATTGAGGAAGTGATCCAGATGATATTACGTCATGCGAGAATGGCAATCAAATATAAGGGTGAATTTACAGCGATGCGTGAGATGAGAAAACATGTTGCTTGGTATACTCATGGATATCCGTCCTCAACTCATTTACGCAATCGTGTCAATGAAGTAGAGACATACGACCAATTGGCAAACTTAATGAGTGAGTATCAAGAATTAGTACAGAAATAGTAACAAATAAGAAACCATTGATGTAGTTGTCTTTGGCAATATTACCAAATTATTAATTAGGTGGAAGAAAATAGTTGATTTTTCTTCTCAAATGTTATAGTATATTCAAGGGAAAGACAAATGTTCGCCACACGAACACAGAAGAGCTCGTGTGTGCGAACATTGTTAATACAATGAGTAAGGATACGAGGAGGAAGGTTATGAACAAGTTAAGAGTTGGAATTTTGGGCGCAACAGGGATGGTTGGGCAAAGATTTATTTCATTACTTGAGAATCATCCATGGTTTGAAGTGACGGTAGTGGCAGCTAGTCCTAGAAGTGCTGGAAAGACTTACGAAGAAGCAGTTTCAGATCGATGGAAGATGACAGAACCAATGCCAGAAAAGGTGAAAAAGTTGGTTGTGTTGAATGTCAATGAAGTGGAAACTGTTGCAGCAAAAGTTGATTTTGTATTTAGCGCAGTAGATATGACAAAAGAAGAGATCAAAGCGATCGAAGAAGCTTATGCGAAAGCAGAGACTCCTGTCGTTTCTAACAACAGTGCTCATCGTTGGACCAAAGATGTACCAATGGTAATTCCTGAGATTAATCCTGAGCATTTTGAGGTAATAAAGAGCCAAAGAGAGCGTCTAGGAACTTCGAAGGGATTCATTGTAGTAAAACCAAACTGTTCGATTCAAAGCTATACACCAGCATTACATGCTCTAAAGGAGTTCGGACCTAAGGTTGTTGTAGCTACAACTTATCAAGCAATCTCGGGTGCTGGTAAGACATTTCAAGAATGGCCAGAGATGATTGATAATGTAATTCCATTCATTGGTGGGGAAGAAGAGAAAAGTGAACAAGAACCACTTCGTATCTGGGGTAAGGTTGAGAATGGTGAAATCGTGAAAGCCCAGGGACCAATCATTACTACTCAATGTATTCGTGTACCAGTTACTGATGGTCACACAGCAGCAGTATTCGTTAGCTTTGATAAGAAGCCTAC
The DNA here is from genome assembly GCA_023415655.1 of Bacillota bacterium. Lineage (GTDB taxonomy): Bacteria > Bacillota > Clostridia > Lachnospirales > Lachnospiraceae > Lachnoclostridium. Next base: position 22,269 of record JAEZKD010000207.1, read on the forward strand.
GAAGGAGCAAATGCTAAAGGCATGGGAAGAATTTAAGGGATTACCACAGGAATTGAATCTACCAAGTGCTCCAAAGCAGTTTATCAAATACCTCGAAGAAGAGAATCGTCCTCAAACAAGACTTGATCGTGATTACGAAAAGGGTATGGGAGTATGTGTAGGACGTCTTCGTGAAGACAGTGTATATGATTATAAATTTGTTGGATTATCTCACAATACACTTCGTGGTGCAGCAGGTGGTTCTGTATTGAGTGCAGAATTGTTAAAAGCGCTTGGATATATTACAGCAAAATAGAAGAAAGATTAATATTAACTTTTGTTTCCATAAAATAAATAGTGCTGTCGCGTGCTAGACCTATTCAGCAAGTCTAGTAAGCAACAGCACTATTTATTTATGTATTTATGGGCAGACGTATTAGCAAAATTGATAACCTGTCCCAAAATCAGAGGGTTTAGGTGACTTGCTATTTAACCTCCCAAGTAGATTTTGGTTGTTTACCGTATCTACTTGGGAGGGATTAGGTCAATGTGAAACTCTTTCTTATCTCATCTGCGATAATAAGTATTGTATAAACGCAAGTGCATTCTCTTGATTTTTCCCACTGATAATCACACCAAGAACTGGAGGATCGCTTTTTACACTCTCTTCTGTAAAGAAATCAAACATTGGATGTTCGCTAATGTAAATGCCATATACACCTTCTGGTCCTTGGGCTTCTGATGGCAATTCTTCGTCATCAAGTCTTGTTTTACAGATAAAGAAGTCATCTGCATTAATAGTACTATATAGATCTGTAGGTAATAGATCAGTTAATGGAGACATAATATTGGAAAATGCGTATTTTAAAAATTCTGATTCTGGAGCGATAAAAATGTCTATTTCCCCAGCAAAAGTATAAGTCATGATTTTTTCAGCAGATGCATAATCTAGGTTTTTAAGATCAAAGCTAGTATCAAATACGATTTGTTGTGTTTCTTTATCAACCTCTAAAATTTCATTCAAATCAGATGTCATTTGTTGAATGTCTTCTTGGCTGATTGGGAAGTTAACTAATGCAACATTTAATACCTTCTCTGGCTTTGGTGTAACGATTGTGATTATAACCCATAGAAGAATTCCGCCAATTAGAAGAGTTGCTAATAACTTTTTGAGATAATAATTGCGGAAATATTCTATCTTCCCTGAAAAGTCTAACTCACTTAATTTTTCTTTTTCCGTCTTAGGTTCTCGGCGCTTATAAATCTCTGCATTGTCATCCAGACGAGTTTTCTGAGGTGATTTTGGTGCCATAGGATACCTTCCTTCTAGTTTTAATTCATTGGGATTAAATCAAATTCCTTAAGAATCTATGTATTAGTGTAGCATAGGACACAAGGAAATAAAAGAAAGAAAGTATAAAATATTAAGAAAAAAATGAAAATATATGCAAAAAAGGAACATCTTTCAATGTCCTTTTTTGCATTGTATTATGATTATAGGATTGTGCCATTCCATCTGGGATGTGATGATATGGCACAGGAAGGAGAGCATAGTAAAACAAAAAGGAGATAACGTAAATAAGTTATCTCCATCGATAATAAATTAAGTTTATGTACTTATCGGTCGTGGCTAAGACTACAATGCATCTGGACCACGTTGACCGGTTCTAATGCGAATGGCATCTTCAACTTCATAGACAAAGATTTTACCATCACCATAATTACCAGAATTAATCTCAGCAACAACCTTTGATATGATTGGTTCAGCAGCATCATCTGAGATAACAGTTTCTACTTTTATCTTTGGAAGGAGATTTACATTATATTCAGTGCCTCGATATATTTGCTTGTAACCCTTCTGATTGCCATAACCCATAATATTGGTAATCATGACACCATTTGCTTTACATCCATCTAAAATTGTCTTTAAATCCTCTAATTTTTCTGGACGAATAATGATTTCAAGTTTCTTCATCGACATACCTCCCATACGTTGATTCTGATAAGTCATTGTATGATCTTGCATTAGAACATAGAGTCCTGTATATAAAAGAAAAGCGTTTCTTATATAAGAAACGCCTTTGTTTTATGTCTTTATTATACCTCATATCTATCATTTGTCAACTAGATTTACTATAAAATTTACCAATCCAATCGACAGATTTCGTTGTACAATGGGTTATTGGAGACCGTACAATAAAGATGAAAGATCAATTCCAGTTGCATTGTATATATTATTGATGAAACCGAAGATATCAGCGGAAGTTAAATATTCGTCCATGTTCTCATCTGTATAAATTACTGCGGAATCTGGAAGGGTTGGTATGGAAGTAGCTTCTTTTACTGCAAAATCAATCGAGAATGAACCGAGTTCCATAGCTGCCATCTTAGCACTGAATTTCATCGAACCAGCTTTATTCGCAATATTCATATCAGCAGTAAGTGAAAGACCAGCAAGTTCAGAAGAGGATATGGTTACAACACCCTTACATGTATCTTTGTTAGAAGTAAAATCCTTGAAATCAATATCAATGGTAACGGAAGGGATATTGTTTTCATAAATTGCGACTTCAGCAGAACCATTGTATACATCTTTAGAATCTGTGTAAGTACCATCAATCTTCATCAAGTAATTAGAACCGTCTTTGATATATAGTTCAAAACCATTTTCTTTGTTTTTGGCAGTAACAAAACCAATCTCAGCAGCCCCATTATCAAGCTGTGGTCTCATAACGAAGCCTACAATCTTATCATCATCATCTAGATAAAGATCTAATGCAACAGAAAGCTCATTCGTATCTGCCCAGCTCTTTAATTGATTTAAGCTGTCCTCTAGAGTTATGTCGGAATAATAATCCTCTGAATTAGCTAGAGAGGAGTAGAATTCAAAGAGATCAGCAATGTATCTTTCTTCCGTGAGTCTCTTATACCAGTTATAAACGACAGTTGAGAACTCCTGTGGAGACAAGGTTGTTGTTAATTTATCATAAGAAGCAGTAACGTCACCTGCAGTTACTTTTGTATCTTCTGTAATTTCAACAGTTTTCACCTGATCTAATAATGTTGTAACTTCATCACTATAAAGCTTTGCAATCTCATCTGGAGTGATTGGAGTAATCTCAAATTGAGGAAGGTCAAGATTAAAATCAAAGCTAGTGCCGATGTATGCATCTGATAATTCAGGTATCTTAGCATAGATTAGTTTATCTGCTGGCTGTACATATGCTTCCAGTGTGGCAATAGAAGCAACAGGAGTGGAAAGGTTCATATTCATATATTGTTGTCCAGAATAGCTAATAAGATCATAGCTACCACTGAGGTTAGTTAAACCAGAATATTCTTCTGGAATAAAGCTTTTCGTGTATTCACCTAGCTCTATCTGAAAGGAAGTAGTAATATCAACATTCTCAAGTGAAGTAGTTGTATTCTCATGTTCTTTCATATCTGTAGCAAACTCTTCGCTCGTTTTGTTGATAGCATTCTTAAAACGATCCAATGGAGCTGCTTTTGAACGACTTGATAATGCATCAATAATTTTAGGACCTGCCAATACAGCAACACCAATACAAGCAGCAACACCAACACAAGCAGCGATAATTCCAACTAACTTCTTATTGCTCTTCTTTGGTGGAATACCATTCATTCCGTTGTTTTGATAAAACTGAGGTTGCTCAAGCTGTGGTTGTTCAAACTGAACAGGTTGTGGTGGAACTTCAAATTCCGGTTGTTGTACAGGTGGAATTTGGTTATCAGGTGTAACATTATTGTTGTTATTATAATCTGACATTATTATCTCCTCCTTTTGCCGATTTCATTGGCTACACAAATTATAGTAAATATGGGGTGCTGTGTCAATCGTTTGGAATTAGAATCTCATTAAAACTGTAAAAAATAGTATCTTGCTGAACTAAGTACTGGATAGATAAAAAAGGCTTTCAACAAGTTGAAAGCCTTTTTTACACTATCACAAAATATAATATTTCATTCGAATCGCTTATTGATTATTATATTATTCCATCAAACCTTAAATGTTAATTCATCGTGCTTTGCATCGGTTTCAAACACATAATCATTGCCTGGAAGGATGGCATTAAGGAAAATACCAGCGAGTGCTGCAACTGCAAGACCAGATAATTCAATTGTTTGTTTTCCAAAGGTTAGAACAAGTCCACCAGCTTCTGTTCCATTAAAGCCTAAAGCACAACCTAAGATGACAGCAGCAATGATAAGGTTACGACTTTTTGTAAAATCAATATGATTCTCTACTACATTACGTATACCAACAGATGAAATCATACCATATAAAATTAAGGAAACACCGCCGATGATAGCGAGTGGAATCGTATTGATGAGTGCTGAAAACTTAGGGAAGAAGGAAAGTAGAATAGCAAATAATGCAGCGATTTGCATTACCTTTGGATCGTAAACCTTGGTTAATACTAATACACCAGTATTCTCACCATAAGTTGTATTAGCTGGTCCACCAAATGCAGCAGATAAACTTGTTGCTAGACCGTCACCCATTAAGGTACGATGTAAACCAGGATTTTTTAAATTATTAACACCTGTTGTAGCACTAATTGCTGAGATATCTCCTATGTGCTCCATCATTGTTGCAAGAGCGATTGGAACAATTGAGATAATGGAGCTGATACTAAACTTCATAAAAGCTGAACTCTTTAGTGGAAATCCAATGGCACTAGCTTCTTTTACAGAGGAGAAGTCAACAAGATTAAAGCATAAGGCTACTATGTATGAAACAATGATACCAAGCATAATTGGTACGATTTTTACCATGCCTTTTCCAAAGATATTACAGATAATAATCACGGATATTGCAATCAATGCTAAAAACCAGTTGGTATTACAATTAGCAATTGCAGTTGGGGCTAGAATTAAGCCGATGGAAATAATGATTGGACCGGTAACAACTGGTGGGAAAAATTTCATAACTTTATTAACACCAAACCATTTGATAAAACCAGCTAGAATAAGATAGACAAGACCTGCTACAAAGACACCACCACAAGCATATGGAAGCATTTCAAGATTGGCTGCTTTTGTACTTTCAATGGCAACACCATTGGCATCGTACTCATAAACAAAATCTGCGACAGCTTTATAGCCACCTAAGAAGGCAAAGGAAGAACCTAAGAAGGCAGGGACCTTACCTTTGGTGATAATATGAAATAATAAAGTTCCAATACCAGTCATCAATAGAGTAGTAGAAATATTAAGACCTGTTAAGATTGGGACTAAGACGGTTGCTCCAAACATAGCAAAGGTATGTTGTAGTCCTAATAACAATACTTTTGGTAAACCGAGTTTCTTGACATCGAAGATGCCTTCTTCGCCAATGGCGATTTTTTTCTTACTCATTTGTTGATCCTCCATTATTTATAATTGAATCAAGTGATTTTGGCACTTGACTGGGTTTTGGAGCTCCTCTAGGATGGCATAAAAATAAGTCTCATCATTATAAAAATGATAGACTTCGGTTGTTTAGGCTATGCTCATCATAAGGCTTCTCCTATAATTATAAAGTAGTTTCTATTTGTATACCATTTGATATATTATAACATCTAGTATAGATTGTCAACATAAAAATACCAAAAGTACTAAAAAATGTGAGGGAAGATTGCATGTAGTATTTTATGTTTTTTTCAAATTAAGGAATGTAAGATAATACAAAGAGCGAAACATTTTCGTTTGATAAAATAAGGGGAAAATAAGAAGTAACGAAAATTTCGTATAAAATTCGTTTATTTTTCACAAGGAAAAAAGACCTTTTTTGGTGATAAGTTCGATTGTGAAATGTATGTGTCTGGTATATAATAGAAATATAAGTTACTTTACTAAAACGTTTTTCTTTAGTTGTACATTTAGGATAGAAAGGAAGAATATCATGAAATTTGGCTATTTTGATGACCATAATAAGGAATATGTCATTACAACACCAGAAACACCATACCCTTGGATTAACTATCTAGGTTCCCAGGCATTCTTTTCATTAATCTCCAATACCGCAGGAGGATATAGCTTTTATAAGGATGCAAAATTAAGAAGAATCACAAGATTTCGTTATAACAATGTTCCACTTGATCTAGGTGGCGGACGTTATTACTATCTATACGACAATGGAGATTTTTGGTCACCAGGATGGGCTCCGGCGAAGAAAGAATTAGAAGCTTATGAATGCCGTCATGGTATGGGATATACAACGATTACTGGTAAGAGAAATGGAATCGAAACCAAGGTCGTGTTCTTTGTACCTAATAATTATAATGGTGAAGTACATAAAGTTACGATTACAAATACTACTGATGCGAAAAAGAGTGTAAAACTATTTTCGTTTATTGAATGGTGCTTATGGAATGCACAGGATGACTCCTCTAATTTCCAGAGAAACTTCTCCACTGGTGAAGTCGAAATTAAGGGTTCAGTTATTTACCATAAGACAGAATACAAAGAGCGTCGTAATCATTATGCATTCTTCTCTGTCAATGCTCCGATTGCTGGTTTTGATTCTGATCGAGAAAGCTTTATTGGTACCTACAATGGGTTTGAAAATCCTAAAGCTGTTATGAATGGTGAATCCACAAATTCCGTTGCAGATGGTTGGTCTCCAATCGCCTCTCATTGTATTGATGTAGACCTAGAACCAGGTGAAAGTAAGGACCTTGTCTTTGTTTTAGGTTACGTTGAGAATGAGCAGGACAAGAAGTGGGAATGGCAAACCGGTACTCCGAATGCAGATGGGTTATTACAATCAACCTGGGCACCAAACAATCAAAACATCATGAATAAATTAAAGGCAGAAGAGATGATTGCACAATTTGCGACATCAGAGGCTGTTGATCGTGCACTTGCTGATTTAAAGGATTCTTGGGAACGCTTACTTTCTAAGTATACATTGTTCCATGAAGATGATAAATTAAATCGAATGGTTAATATTTGGAACCAGTATCAGTGTATGGTTACCTTTAATCTTTCAAGATCTGCTTCCTACTTTGAATCCGGTATTGGCCGTGGTATGGGCTTCCGTGACTCAAACCAAGATTTACTTGGTTTCGTACACCAAATACCAGATCGTGCGAGAGAGCGTATTATTGATCTTGCTTCTACACAATTACCAGATGGCGGCGCATATCATCAATATCAGCCATTGACGAAAAAAGGAAATGACGAAATTGGTGGAAACTTTAATGATGATCCACTTTGGTTAATTCTTGCTGTTACTTCTTATATTAAAGAGACAGGTGATTATTCGATCCTTGATGTGAATACACCATATGATAATAAATTAGAACTTGCGAAACCATTATCAGATCATTTAAAGAGAGCCTTTGATCATGTGATTGAGAATCTTGGACCACATGGACTTCCACTCATTGGTCGTGCTGACTGGAATGATTGCTTGAACTTAAACTGTTTCTCTACAGAGCCAGGAGAGTCCTTCCAGACTGCTACAAGCAAGGATGGTAAAGTTGCAGAGTCAGTTATGATTGCAGGTATGTTTGCTTATATTGGTGAAGAATATGCAATTTTAATGAATAAGGTCGGTAATCAGGAGGAATCTAAGAGAGCCTATACTGAAGTTGAGAAGATGCGTGAAGTTATTATGCGTGAAGGCTACGATGGAGCTTGGTTTGTTCGTGCTTATGATGACTTTGGTAGAAAAATTGGCTCGAATGAGTGTGAAGAAGGTAAGATCTTTATCGAACCTCAGGGCTTCTGCGTTATGGGCAAATGTGGTCTTGAGGATGGAAAGGCAATCAAAGCTTTAGACTCGGTAGAGGAAAGACTTGGGACTAAGTATGGACTTGTACTGAATAATCCTGCATTTACGAAGTATTATATCGAATATGGTGAGATTTCAACCTACCCAGCTGGTTATAAAGAAAATGCCGGTATCTTCTGTCATAACAATGCATGGATTATGTGTGCAGAGGCAGTAGTTGGTCGTGGAGATAAGGCATTTGATTACTATACAAGAATTGCTCCTGCTTATACTGAAGAATATTCAGAAATTCATCGTCTTGAGCCATATGTATATGCTCAGATGGTAGCAGGTAAGGATGCGAGACGTTTTGGAGAGGCTAAGAATTCCTGGTTGACCGGAACTGCATCCTGGAACTTTGTGGCAATTTCTCAGTATATCCTTGGTATTAAACCTGAGTATGATGGATTGATGATTGATCCAGCAATCCCAGAAGCTTGGGAGGGGTATCGTGTTGTACGTGAATTCAGAGGAGATATTCTTGATATTACAATCAAGAATCCAAATCACGTTTCGAAAGGTGTTGCAACTTTGATCGTAGATGGAAAAGAAATAAAAGGCAATATTATCCCTGTTTTTGGAGATGGGAAACGCCACATGATTGATGTTATTATGGGATAGCTTGATTCTCCTTCATAAAGACCGCACGAAGTTTGTGCGGTCTTCCTTTTTTATAAAAACGATATTACTTCCTCTTTTAAGTAGCTATTTTCGCTTAAGTAGTTATTTTCGATTAAGTAGTTAGAGGTTATGCGAAAAGAAAAATGACCACTCATAAGTTAAATTCTCTAAAACCTATGAGCAGTCATTATGTTGTTTGTAATATTACTATTATAAGTATTCTATTATTAATACTATAATTATAAGAATGGTACAATTATTTTGATTCTAATATTTTATCAATACTTACAAGCTTTACACAAAGAACAAATAAGTCAGTTGCTTGCGCTAATTCTTCCGTGGTTGGGAAGGATGGAGCAATACGAATATTGCTATCGTGAGGATCATTTCCATATGGGTAAGTAGCACCGGCACCAGTCATAATCACTCCAGCCTCTTTTGCCATTGCAACAATCTGTTTTGCACAACCATCCATAGAGTCAAAGGAGATGAAATAGCCACCCAGTGGCTTGATCCAAGACGCGATTCCAAGTCCACCTAATTCTCTCTCTAAGGTATCGATAACAGCTTCAAATTTTGGTCTCATAATATCGGCATGTTTCATCATATGAGTATGAACACCCTCTAAATCCTGAAAGAAACGCACATGACGAAGCTGATTTACTTTATCGTGACCAATGGTTTGTAGGGTAAGCTGAGATTTGATGTCCTTCAAATTGTTTAGGGAAGTTGCAATTGCAGCTACACCAGAACCTGGGAAGCTGATTTTGGAAGTGGAAGTGAATTTAAATACGATATCTTCGTTGCCAGCTTTCTTACACTCGGCAAGTATTTCAAGACAGAAATCCTGTTGATCTGCATATAAATGATGAACACTGTAAGCATTATCCCAGTAGATACGAAAATCGCTAGCAGCAGGCTTTAAGTTTGCAAAACGTACAACGGTTTCATCAGAATAAGTAATTCCTTGTGGGTTAGAGTATTTTGGGACACACCAGATACCTTTCACGGTCTCATCATGATTGATATATTGCTCTACAAGATCCATATCTGGACCAGTTGGAGTCATAGGGATAGGAATCATTTTGATACCAAAGTGTTCCGTAATTGCAAAATGACGATCATAACCAGGAACAGGACATAAGAATTTGACTTGATCGAGCTTACACCATGGAGTACTTCCCATAATGCCATGCGTCATAGAACGTGAAATCATATCATACATAACATTTAAGCTGGAATTACCATAAATAATGATATTTTCAGCAGGGACCTCACTGATTGCGGCAAGAAGTTCTTTTGCTTCTTTGATCCCGTCTAAACAACCATAATTACGACAGTCAATTCCTTCATCACACATAAGTTCAGTCTGACTGTTTAGTACGTCCATCATCCCCATGGATAAATCGAGTTGTTCCTTGGAAGGTTTCCCTCTTGACATATCTAATTTTAAGCCTTTTCCCTGAAATTCCTTATATTTCTGTTGTAATTGAGTTCTTAACTGCTCTAATTCAGCTCTACTCATAGATTGATAAGTTTTCATATCTACTACGTCCTTTCCATTTTAATTCCATAAACAAATCAAATTTATCATAAGTTTGGATATATGTCTACACTTTCAAGAATTTTCTTGATAAATTTTACCTAATGTATTATGATTAAAAGCGCTAAGAATAACCTTAGCAAGAAAATTGAATAATAATGAGAGAAAATCATTTAGGAGGTTCATCATGAAAAGATCAAGATGGATTCTTTTCTTCCTTCTTGCAATTACTTCGATTGCACTCTACGGATGTAGTGGCGATACGAAAAAAGAAGAAGCAGGGAAAGAAAATGACACAACGAATGAAGACGGCACAATGATCCAAGATGATTCAACAGCAGAGAATCAAAAGATTCCTGTGAATGGTGGTTCTGTTATTGTTGGTATTCAAAATGATTTGGATAGTCTTGACCCACATAAAGCAAAAGCGGCAGGAACTGAAGAAGTATTATTTAATTTATTTGAAGGTTTAGTAAAACCTGATAAGGATGGTAATTTAGTTCCTGCAATAGCGAGTGATGTAATTATCTCAGACGATGGAAAAACACTTTCCTTTCCTTTAAGAGAAGGGGTGAAATTCCACAATGGGGCTCTTGTTACGGCAGAGGACGTTATATATTCGATTAAACGTTGCGCCGGTTTACTTGAGAACTCGGATCCTGAGGTTCAAGTGGAAAAGGCGCTTTCTTTTATTACGTCGGTTACAGAGTACACGACAGAAGATGGGAAGCCTGGTGTCCAGATTCAATTGAGTGAAGCCAATTCTGACATTGTTGGATATCTGACTTGTGCAATTATACCAAAAGATTATGATAAGATGGATACAGATCCAATTGGTACTGGTCCATTTCGATTTCTTTCTTATACACCATTATCCAGTTTAGTAGTACAAAAAAACCACGATTATTATATCGAGGGAGTTCCATACCTGGATCAAGTGACCTTTAAGATTTCTGCTAATACCGAATCTGCAATTATGGAGCTTATGGCAGGACAGATTGATATCTATCCATATCTAACTGCAGAACAGGCGAATCAGTTGGCTGATACGTATCATATCAAAAAAGGTGCTATGAATCTCGTACAGGGATTGTTCTTAAACAATGCGGTAGCACCATTTGATAATAAGCTAGTACGTCAAGCTTTATATTATGCAACAGACCGTCAATTGATTTTAGATATGGTTGCTGAAGGAAATGGTACGATTGTTGGTTCCCCAATTTTTCCGCAGTTTACCAAGTATTATGACGCAGAATTAGCGAATCGATATGCCTATAATGTAGAAAAAGCAAAGGAATTACTTGCGCAAGCGGGATATCCAGATGGATTTACCTTTACGATTACAGTTCCGTCGAATTATCAGTTTCATGTAGATACAGCACAGGTTATTGTAGAATTGTTAAAGCAGGTTGGTGTTACAGCTAAGATTCAATTAGTAGAATGGGCAAGTTGGGTATCAGATGTGTATAACAATCGTAACTTTGAAGCGACCATTATTGGTATTGAAGCGAATATGACACCAAGTAATGTAATGTTTCGATACGTTTCTACGGATGCAAAGAACTTTATTAATTACTCCAATCAAAAGTATGATGAAATCTATGCAAAGGCAATCGTAGAAACGGATGATACTAAGAAAATAGCATATTATAAAGAACTACAAGAAATTTTGTCAGAGGATGCTGCGTCGATCTATATTCAAGATGCAGCCAATATAGTAGCAATTAATAAAAAATTATCAGGATATCATTTCTATCCAGTGTATGTACAGGATATGTCTACGGTTCATTATACCGAATAAAGATATCTACTGATTTAAGAATCAAAACGAAAGGAGGAGAATGTGATGAGTTGGATGAAAAAAATATTATCTCTCATTATTACCTTATTTGTAATTTCACTTATTACATTCTTTGCTTTTCGGGTCATTCCAGGCGACAGTGCAATTGCTAAGCTTGGAATGGAAGCAACCGAAGAGGAAGTGGAAGCATTAAGAGAGAAGATGGGGCTCAATGATACCCTATTGGTTCAATATACGAGATTTATAAGTGGTGCCATACAAGGCGATTTTGGAGAATCAACACAGTATAATGTTGCAGTGTCCTCTTTGATTGCAGACCGTTTGCCAGTTACTTTATGGTTGGCAGCGTTGTCCTTTTTACTCATTGTTGTAGTATCCATTCCAGTTGGATTGCTTGTAGCAAAAAAACAGGATGGATGGTTGGATAAAATAATTACATTATTCACTCAGACCTTTATGGCAGTTCCAGCATTCTTTCTTGGCATTCTAATTACGTTATTGTTTGGAGTTATCCTAAAGTGGTTTGCTCCAGGTAGTTATGTGAGTCCAACAAAGAATTTTGGAGCTTTTTTCAGCTATATGATCTTCCCAGCACTAGCAGTTGCAATTCCAAAGATTGCAATGATGGTAAAGACCGTAAAGACTTCGGTGTTACGAGAATTGCGCTTAGATTACGTGAGAACTGCTAAAAGTAAGGGGCAATCGAAAACTACCATTTTGTATCGGCATGTATTAAAGAATGCATTGATACCAGTGATTACTTATCTTGGTTTGATTACGGCGGAGAGCTTAGCAGGTAGCATTATCGTAGAGCAGGTTTTTAATCTCCCTGGTATGGGCAGATTACTCGTAACTGCGATTTCCAATCGTGATTATCCAGTGGCTCAGGCAGCAGTATTATATATTGCAGCTATCGTTGTTATTGTGAATTTTACGGTGGATTTATTGTATCGAATTGTCGATCCAAGAGTTAGACCATAAATGCAGGAAGGAGCAAGAAATTGAAAAGAAGATGGGATTGTAATAAAATCATTGGGCTTCTCCTCGTTTTTGTAGCCTTGCTGCTAGTAATTGTCGGGATTTTTTATACCCCATATGATCCCAATAAAATGAGTGTTGCCTTGAAAAACAAACCGCCAAGTCTAGCACATTGGTTTGGTACGGACTACATGGGAAGAGACATCTTAAGTCGTGTGATGGAGGGAGCTGGAACTACTTTTTTTGTTGGCATATTGACAGTTCTTATCGGTGCCTTCTTTGGAAGTTTGATTGGAGCAGTGACGGGCTACTTTGGTGGAATTGTGGATGAAGTTGTGATGAGAATCAATGATTGTATTGCTTCTTTTCCAAGTATTTTACTAGCCCTTGTTTTTGTCAGTGTGATTGGACCAGGCAAATACAATATCATCTTAGCACTCGGAATTCTCTTCATACCAAGCTTTGCACGTGTGATGCGCAGTGAGTTTATTCGTCAAAAAGAAATGGATTATGTAAAAAATGCAAGATTAATCGGAGCAAGTCATATTAGAATTATGTTCGTACATATTCTACCGAATACGAGAGCAATTCTATTATCCTCAGTTACGATTGGTTTTAATAATGCTGTACTTGCAGAAGCAGGAATGAGCTACTTAAGCTTAGGGGTACAGCCTCCAGATGCAAGTTTAGGACGAATGCTGTCTGAGGCACAAGGATATTTGCTCAATGCACCTTGGTTTGCAATTTTTCCTGGACTAATGATTGTTATTACAGTACTTGGGTTTAGTTTATTAAATGAAAGGAGCAATCATTATGAGTAGAGATGAGAAAGTGCTTCTTTCAATGAAGGATATCACCTTAGGTTTCGGAAGCAAAAAAAAGGCAAGACCTGTGGTAAAAACCATTTCCTTTGATGTTATGGAAGGGGAAATCATTGGGATTGTAGGAGAATCTGGTTCTGGTAAAAGCGTAACTGCACTTTCCATCGCTCGCTTATTGGCAGCAGAAGGAAGGGTAATGGGGGGTGAGATTTGGTTTGGAGATCAAAATCTATCTCAGATACCAGAAAAGGAGATGCAAAATTTAAGAGGAAGAGAAATCTCCTATGTGTTTCAAGAGCCGATGACTTCTCTTAATCCAGTACTAACGATAAAGACTCAATTAGAAGAAGTTCTACTTTTGCATGAAAAGTTGGGGAAAGAAGAACGATATGAGCGAATGCTCGGCATGTTAAGAGAAGTTGAGCTTCAGGAACCAGAACGAGTATTGTCTTGCTATCCGCATCAATTAAGTGGAGGTATGAGACAGAGGGTTATGATTGCTATGGCAATGATTTGTAAACCTCGTCTACTCATTGCAGATGAACCAACGACAGCTCTTGATGTAACGGTTCAAGCAAAGATCTTACAATTATTAAAGAAGCTAAAGGAAGAGTTTCATACTACGATTATCTTAATTTCACATGATTTATCTGTAATTAAAAGCATTTGTAATCGAGTGATTGTGATGTATCAAGGGCAAATCGTTGAACAAGGGACAATTCAAGAGATATTTACAGAACCAAAACAGGATTATACCAAGCAATTATTAGAGGCAGCTCTTTTGATTCATACGGTCAATGCTCATGAAAAACGATTTAAGAAACTGAGTGGAAAGCCTTTGCTTAAGGTTGAGGACCTAGAGGTCGCTTATATCGAAAAGAAGGGGCAAAGAAAGACAGGGAAAAGAAAAGTTGTAAAGGGGATTTCCTTTACACTTCAAAAAGGAGAGATTCTTGGCATTGTCGGAGAAAGCGGATGTGGAAAATCTACTTTGGCTAAAGCAATCGTAGGTCTAATCAAAGAGGAAAGTGGTAGGATTGTATTAGATTGTGAACGGCCATTAATGGTATTCCAAGACCCTTATAGTAGTCTGAATCCTAGAAAGAAAATTGGGTGGTTATTAGAAGAACCATTATTGCTCTCCAAGAAGTATAATAAGCAAGAGCGAAAAGATAAAGTTTTGGAAATGCTAGAACGTGTTGGACTATCTAAGGAATACGCTGATCGCTATCCATCTAGTTTAAGTGGGGGACAGCGACAACGTGTTGCAATTGCAATGGCAATGATTTTAAATCAGGGGTTTATTATACTTGATGAACCTGTATCTGCACTTGATGTTACAGTGCAGGAGCAGATACTTAAGCTATTGCTTGAGCTCAGAGAGGAATACGGACTGACTTATTTGTTTATCTCTCATGATATGGGTGTCATACAAAAAATCTGTGACCGCGTAGGAGTCATGTATGAAGGAAAACTAATCGAATTACGTGACACAGAGGAATTGTTTGCAGACCCAAAGGAAGAATATACGAAGCAGTTATTAAGTGCAGTTTTGCTAGATGAATCACTCATTGGATAATGTAACAAAGGTAGGTTCATGCTGAACATAAGGAAGGAACTTCTCTAATAAATCACTTACTTTGATCTTGAGACTTGAGGTATTGATGCAAGGATGGCATCCAATATACTCTTGATGCAATAGGTCACGATCGATGAGAAGCTCCACCTTATGTTGGTGATCGTTCATAAGCCCAAGAACAGTTACAGAACCAGGAGTTAAGTTAAGAAATTTTTCCATATAGGCTTCGTTTGCAAAGGAAAGGCGTGGGGAATTGATTTGTTTGGACACTTCTGCGGTTCTGAATTTCTTATTACCAAGCATCATTAAAAGATAGAATTTGGTTTTTTGTGTATTACATAAGAATAGATTCTTACATATCTCAATCTCAAACATTTCCTCTACCTTTTGACAAGCTTCAATGGTCGCAGTTACCCCATGGTCTAGGCGGACATATGGGATATTTAATTGCTCGAGTATAGAGTAGGTTTTCATCTCTTTTTCAAGTCTTCCTTCACTGGTTGGTGCAGTGGTATAAAAGGTTGGATCGATAAAAAGCTCTTGCATATTACTCATCCTTTCAATTATAGTTTCATATTTTCTAAGTTTTTGATGAAGGTCTTTCTTTTATGTATGAATGAAGAATCACAATCGTATTCATAAAAGCTCCTCAAAAGACTTATTTCTCTTATCTATGGTAGTATTATACCTGAAATCTTCTTGAAATCCATCCCTTTCTTTTCTGACTTTTTATTATCAATACTATCACTTCTTTCTCATCCAAAATTAATTTACATACCTTGAACTTTCCATAATAATCGTGTACCATAGAATTTATTGGTTGTCTTTATGGTTATCCTTGGATGACTGGGAGAAGATTGGAATTATTATTTGGTATAAAACCTTATTTACATAGGAGAGGGTAAATTATGATTTGGAAATATTTATGGAAGTATCGTTTCCGATATCTATTAGGATTGATTACTTTATTTGTAGTTGATTTACTTGGATTATTAATACCGGAGTACACAGGAAGAATTACCGATGGTTTAAATCAGGGAACATTAGATTCTCAAGGAATTCTTCGTATCATTGGATTGATACTCTTGGTAGGAAGTAGTATGGCAATTGGTAGATTCTTATGGCGTTATTTCATCTTTGGTTCAGCTCGGCATATTGAGCATGAACTGCGAAACGATATGTTTGAACATCTTTCGAAATTATCGATGAGATACTATAATGAGAATAAAACTGGGGATTTGATGGCGCATTTTACAAGTGATTTGAATGCCATTCGTATGTCAATTGGACCTGCAGTTATAACGAGCTTTGATGCAGTGATTATGACTATTATGGTTGTCATTAAAATGATTCTTTTTGTAGATTTCAAGTTGACACTCGTTGCTTGCATCCCAATGGCATTTATCTTATGTGGTGGAATTCTGTACGGTCAGAAAATTGAAAAAAGATTTATAGAAAAGCAAAAGGCATTCGCAGATATGACTGACCAAGTGCAAGAGAGCATCTCAGGAATTCGCGTAATTAAAGCCTTTGTGCAGGAGCAAAAAGAAGTAATTGCTTTTGCAGTTGCCAATAAAAATAATAAAGATAAAAATCTTCGTGTTGTTAAACTACAAGCAATTATGATGCCATTACTAGATTTCATGATTGGTCTTTCTAGTGTTGCTGCAATCATATATGGAGGGAAGCTCGTTCTTAATGGAGCGATTACACCTGGCCGTTTTGTAGCGTTCAATCAGTATATTCTAATGCTAGTATGGCCAATGCTTGCAGCAGGTGATAGCATTACCTTTATTTCTCAAGGTTTAGCTGCAATGAGACGTATTGAAAAGATCTTTAAGGAACAGCCAGAGATAACGGATACAATCAATGTCAATCCGAGCTTAGATCACTTAAATGGTGAAATAGAACTATCTCATCTCACTTTTTCTTATCAGCAGGAGGGAAAAGGTACGAATGTTCTATCTGGCCTTTCAGTTAAGGTACCTGCTGGTTCTACGCTTGCGATTCTTGGCCCAACAGGTAGTGGAAAGACTACAATTGCTAACTTATTGCTTCGTATGTATGACGTAAAGGATGGCATGATTTTGATGGATGGGAGAGACATTAAGGAATATCCACTCCATGTGCTAAGAGAACAGATTGCTTATGTGCCACAAGATAATTTCTTATTTTCTGACACCATTCAATCCAATATTGCATTTGGGGTAAGAAACGTAAAGGATATTCCATATACAAAGAAAAAATATCATCTGTTCCCAACGAAGAAAGAGTTATTGGAAGCACATATTGATAATGATTTTAGTCATAGAGAGAACCTTGTAGATCAGGTTTATAATGATTTAGAAGCCGTACAGGAGGCAGCGAAGGAAGCTTGTATTCATGATAATATTATGGAATTTACACGTCAGTATGCGACAATTGTCGGAGAACGCGGAGTTACCGTTTCAGGGGGACAAAAGCAACGTAGCTCGATTGCAAGAGCCTTGATGAAGGATGCACCAATACTTATCCTAGATGATGCTCTTTCAGCAGTCGATACGAATACGGAGGAACAGATTCTAAAGAATCTAAAAAATAATCGTAACGGCAAAACAACAATTATGATAGCACACCGTATTTCGACAGTTCAGAATGCAGATTATATTCTTGTTTTGGAAGAAGGAAAGCGGATAGAGTATGGTACCCATGATGATTTGATGGCTCTCGGTGGACATTATGCCAAACTGTTTGAGAGACAACAGTTAGAAAAACAATTAGAGAATCAAGAATAGGAGGACCTCATGAGTCGTAAGGAAATTGAATATGAAAAATCCATTCATGGAAGTGTCTTTCTTAGATTAATGAAATATGCAGTTCCATACCTTGGATGGTTTTTACTTGCATTTGTTTTAGTGTTAGCGATTACAGGGTTTGAATTATTGCGTCCGGCATTGCTAGGAAAAGCAATCGATTTGTTTGCCCAAAAGAGTGACTTTAGCGCAATTAAGAATACTGCAATCATCTATATCATAGTGTTAGCCGGAAGTTTTATATGTAATATGGCGCAGACATGGATTTTGCAGCTGACTGGTCAAAACATTATCTATAATATCAGACAAGAGGTATTTGAACATATTCATAAGCTTTCATTACGCTTTTTTGATATTACACCAGTAGGTAAAATCGTAACTCGTGTCACGAATGACGTGGAAGCATTGCACGAGATGTTTGCTACGATACTAGTTAAGCTCATAAAAAATATTGTTAAGATCGTTGGTCTTGCAATTGTAATGCTTGTAATTAATGTAAAGATTGCATTGTTTGCTTTTTTGGTGCTACCAGTTATCTTTGCGTTGACTTGGTGTTTTAAGAGGGTATCAAGAGCGACCTATCGTATTGCAAGAAGTAAAATTACTTCCCTAAATACCTATTTGTCCGAACATCTATCTGGTATGAAGTTGATTCAGATTTTTGCAAGAGAGAAAGAAAAGAATGCCGAGTTTCGAATGAAAAGTGAAGATTTATATTATGCAAATAATCGTGAAATGATGGTATTTGCAATCTTTCGTCCACTGACTTATTTTCTTTCCATCATAGCTCTCATTATTATCATTAGCACTGGTAGTGATTCAGTGTTAAAAGGTATAATCTCGGTCGGTACGTTATATACCCTAATTCAGTACATCTCTTCTTTCTTTGAGCCAATCCAAGAGCTAGCCGAGCAATTTGGTACACTGCAGTCAGCGATGGCATCAGCAGAAAAGATATTTACGATTCTCGATGAAGAAATTGTAGTAAAGGACCCAATCAATCCAGTTCAGATGGATGAGATTCAGGGGAAGATTGAATTTGAGCATGTCTGGTTTGCCTATGAAGGAGAAAACTGGATTCTAAAGGATGTTAGCTTTGTTATGGAACCAGGACAAAGCATTGCCTTTGTGGGAGCAACCGGTGCAGGAAAATCATCGATTTTAAATCTGATTGGACGTTATTATGACATTCAACGAGGACGCATCTTAATTGATGGTGTGGATATCAAAGAGATTGACTTAGCAACCTTAAGAGGTGCCATTGGACAAGTTCAGCAGGATGTCTTCTTATTCACTGGAGATGTGAAAGGGAATATTCGTTTAAAAAATGATACAATTTCAGAGGAAGAGATTGAAAAAGCTGCAGAGTATGTCAATGCAGCACCATTTATTCGACAGCTAGAGCATGGATTTTTAGAGCCTGTTACAGAACGAGGTGCTACCTTCTCCGCTGGTCAACGACAGTTACTGTCCTTTGCAAGAACGCTTGCTTATGATCCTAAGATACTTGTGATGGATGAAGCAACTGCTAATATTGATACAGAGACAGAAGGCCTTATACAAGAAGCACTCTCTACCTTAATGCGTGGTAGAACAACAATTATGGTAGCACACCGTCTATCAACCATACAGCATGCGGATCAAATTATTGTTATGCACAAAGGAGAGCTTCGAGAGAAGGGAAGCCATCAACAGTTACTAAACTTGAATGGAATTTATAAAAAGTTATATCAGTTACAGTTAGAAGGAGAACGATGATGTTAGAAGTCAAACGATTAAAGAAAGAGTTTGTGGCTGAGATTTATCAGCAACATTTAATCAATGATTTCATACCAGAAGAGCTGAAACCATTAGAGACTATACAACGATTAATGGATCAGGAGTTGTACTGGTGCTATGGCTTATACGATGAGGGCGTGTTTGTAGCATATGCTTTCTTTGTAAGAGCAACGAATCATTCGCAGATCTTAATTGACTATTTTGCTGTTTGTAGCGGAAATCGAAATAAAGGCTATGGTGGATTATTTTTAGGTTTATTACAACAGGAGTTATCGGATGTCACTAGTATTCTCTTTGAAGTTGAAAGTGGTGCTCATGCGAAAGAAAAAGAACAGCAAATGATTTGTCAGAAACGTTTGGCCTTCTATCGTAACAAAGGATTAAAGGATACTAAGTTCCATGTAGATTTGTTTGGAATTGATATGAAGGTTTTGTATCTTATGGTACAAAGAGAACCAACAGAGGTTGAAATTTCAGAGGCATTGGATGCAATATACGATGTTTTATTTGGAACAAAGATTCATCAAAAGTATGTCATTGTTACCAAAGAGGAGTAGTAGTCCTTGCGTTGTAAAAACTGATTGAAGATGGAAACGGGTGCTAGTATTGTCAAAAAAATAAGTTTAAGAAATAAGAAATATGTATTGACAATGCAGATGATTCGTATTACAATAAGAGAGCTGTGAACGTGAAAACACGTTACAGATAAAAGGAAGCAGAGTATCCACTCTCACCTGCAGCAGTCGTGCAAACAGGTTTTATTTTCTGAACAGATCAATGCAATGAATGATTGCAGTTGTTTATTAGATGATAAAGGTGGATAGCATGCTATTCGCCTTATTTTTATTTTATGACAAGAGATGAAGTGAAGTCACTCATCTTGTTTCAATCCTATGGAGGTGCAGAACTATTAGCGAATTAATGATTAATGAGCAAATCAGAGACAGAGAGGTTCGTCTGATTGGAGAAGACGGAGAACAGCTTGGCATTATGTCAGCAAGAGATGCAATGAAGTTAGCGCAGGAAGCAAATTTAGATTTGGTAAAGATTGCTCCAACTGCTAAACCACCTGTATGTAAAATCGTTGACTACGGTAAATACAGATATGAGCTTTCCCGTAAGGAAAAGGAAGCTAAGAAAAAGCAGAAGGTAACTGACGTTAAAGAAATCCGTTTATCCCCGAACATCGATGACAATGACTTGGCAACCAAGGCAAATCAAGCAAGAAAGTTCATCACCAAAGGAGATAAGGTAAAAGTAACTCTTCGTTTCCGCGGTAGAGAAATGGCTCATATGTCAACAAGTAAGCAGATTCTTGATGATTTTTATAAAATCGTAGAAGACATTGCGGTTGTAGAAAAGCCAGCAAAGATGGAAGGCAGAAGCATGATTATGTTTTTGCAAGAAAAACGATAACAAACGATAGCACAATAGACGACCAACGAGTACGAGCTATTGTCATTATAAAAAAATAAAGGTGAGTGCATCATACGCAAGCCGAATTTAAGGAGGAAATATCATGCCGAAATTAAAGACAAGCAAAGCTGCTGCTAAGCGTTTTAAGGTAACCGGTACAGGTAAATTAAAGAGAATGAAGGCCGGAAAACAGCATATCTTGACTAAGAAGTCCCACAAGACAAAGAGAAATCTTAGAAAAGCAACAATGATGGATCCAAGCAACGAAAAGAACATGAAGAAGATTTTACCATATCTCTAAGATTGGGCAATAAGGAGGGAATAGACGATGGCAAGAATTAAAGGCGGCTTAAACGCTAAAAAGAAACACAATAGAGTATTAAAGCTGGCAAAGGGTTACAGAGGTGCCAGAAGTAAACAATATAGAGTAGCAAAGCAGTCCGTTATGAGAGCTTTAACTTCCGCTTTCGCAGGACGTAAAGAGAGAAAGAGACAGTTCAGAACTTTATGGATTGCTCGTATCAATGCAGCTGCAAGATTAAATGGTCTTTCTTACAGCAAGTTCATGTATGGCTTAAAGTTAGCTGATGTTACTGTAAATAGAAAAATGTTAGCTGAATTAGCAGTAAACGATGCTGAAGGCTTCAAGGCTTTAGTTGATGTTGCAAAGGCTAAGTTAGCTTAATATAAACGGATGAAAGTGGTTATTGCACAATTTTGATGTTAATCTAAATTGTGCAATGACCACTTTTTTTAATGCATAGGAAGCTGCGTAAAAGCTGCGAAGCTCTTTGTTACATTGGTTTTTAATGGAATTCTAACTTGCTAATTCACATAGTACAGCGTAAGATAGATACATAAGAAACAAAAAAACAAAAAACGGCGTTGGATTCTAATGGGATGAAAGGAAGGAATCGTCGAAATAAAAGGAGGATGTATGAGAAACAGAGTATCAAATTGGCTCTGGGGGCTGTTTTGGATTTCACTTGGTGTAATTATTGCAGGGAATGCATTTCATTGGTGGGATATAACCTTATTTTTCCCAGGATGGTGGACCTTATTTATCATTGTTCCGTGTGGAATTAGTATGATTAGCCATGGTTTTGGTAATTTTTCAAGCATAGGCTTAGCAGTTGGTATTTTATTATTGCTCAATTGTCAAGGGATTATTATTGATGAGAGGTTTCGTAAGCTATTGGTTCCAATGATACTTATCCTTATTGGAATTTGTATGGTATTTCGTAATATAATTAATGATACCCGAAAGGTGAGCGTGACCTATGGGAAGGAAGATTGCCATGCGGCTACCTTTGCTGGGAATACCTTTGTACACCCAAATACTCAATTTAAGGGCAGTGAGTTAGACGCTATTTTTGGTAGTATGACACTGGATCTTCGTAGTGCCATTATCGATGAGAATGTTGTGATTCATGCAACTGCTATTTTTGGTGGTATTGATATCTATATACCATCTAATGTGAAGGTGAAGGTTAGTTCTTCTTCCTTCTTTGGCGGAGTTAGTCATAAGTATCGTAGGTCAGCAATGGAAGGTAGCCCAATTATCTATCTTAATGTTACTTGTATGTTTGGAGGTGTTGAACTCAAATGAATCCAGCACAAAAGGTAATTAAGTATTTTGCAATGGCATTTGCAATTGCATTAATCGTTGGAATTATGACTGGTATCACAGCGGCGATTAGCGGAATTAATATGGGAATGTCGTGGAGATCAGATGTAGACTATGTTGATTTTACAAAGGAATTTGATACAGTAGAAAATCTGGATCTTGAAAATTATTCAGGTAGCCTTTATTTACGAGAGGGAAATGTATCTAAGGTTACAGTGATTGCAAAGAGTGTTCCGGATACAACCATAGTTGAAATTAAAGGTGATCATACACTGACGATAGAGAATGAAGATGATGTTAGTTGGATTTTTCGAATCCTTGGAAATGATTATGAAGAAGATTCAGAGGTAGTAATCCTTGTTCCGGAAGGGTTTATAGTGAATAAGGCAGAGTTTGAAAACCATTCGGGAGCGATGGAACTCACTGGCTTTACAGCTTCTGAATTACGGATAACTGGTGGATCAGGGAATATTACAGGAAGTGATATCTCTGCACATAGAACAAAGATTTCTACGGGTTCTGGAAGGTTTAAATTAGAACAGGTGAATTTAAGCAATGGTAGCCTTGACGGAGGTTCTGGCTCAATTAGTATCACAGATGCCAATCTTTCTGATTTTGTATTCTCACCAGGCTCTGGATCTTTGAATGTGTCAGGAAGTCTGAGTGGAAAGAATAGCATTGATGGTGGTAGCGGTAGTATTACCTTTGAACTATTTAATTCGATGGAAAGCTATGATCTAGATTTGGATTCAGGCTCTGGATCTATTTGGATCAATGGGGAAGCTAGAAACGATAACGATTATCATGGTACAGCAGTAGAGAATGAGCTAGATATTGATGGCGGTTCTGGGAAAGTAATTATTAACTTTGCAGACTAATAAATAGGCTGTCTTGTCGAATCGTAAGATTGGCAAGGCAGCTTGTGTTATGTAAGCTGGCATGTTATAGTTACTGAGTGGGAGTATATGAAAGAAACATGAACGAAGGAAGGAAATACATATGGGAAAGTACAATTTAGATGCTTATATAGAACGAAGGGGAAGTGATTGCATCAAGTTTGATTGGGCAAAAGAACACGGATATGAGGATGATATTATGCCCTTCTGGGTTGCAGATATGGATTTTGAGACGGTACCTGAAGTGTCAAGAGCAATCTGTGAACGAACGAAGCACGGTATTTATGGATATACACTTCCAAAAGAGGATTATTGGGATACCGTAATTAAGTGGTTGAGCAAACATTTTGGATTTTCCCCTAAAAAAGAATGGGGGTTTTATACACCTGGTGTTGTCTTTGCACTTTCATCGGCCATTCGTTCTTTTACGAAGGAGGGGGATGCGGTGATGATTCAGCGACCGGTTTACCATCCGTTTACAAAGATGGTGGAGAAAAATCATAGAGAACTTGTGAATTCACCTCTAAAACTTGTGAAAACTAAGTTAGGATTTCATTATGAGATGGATTATGAGGATTTTGAGACTAAGATAATCGATCATAAGGTGAAGCTATTCTTATTGTGTAACCCACATAATCCTGGAGGCAGAGTATGGACCAGGGAGGAGCTTGAGCGCATTGGAGATATCTGTGTACGACATAACGTAATCGTTGTCAGTGACGAAATCCATGCAGATTTTGCCTTTGCTCCACATAAGCACACGGTATTTGCATCGATCAAAGAGGAGTTTTTAAACTGTACTGTGACCTGCACTTCACCAACTAAGACGTTTAATCTAGCAGGTTTGCAGATTTCTAATATATTTTGTGCCAACGAGGCAATGCGTAATCAGATGATAGAAGATATTATGAATACAGGTTATGATGAACCGAATATCTTTGGAATCGTTGCTTGTAAGGCAGCCTATGAGTATGGAGAAGAGTGGTTAGTTGAGATTAAACAATACATTCAAGATAATATGCAATATGTCAGAGAGGTTCTTACTAAGAATTTACCAAAGGTAAAAATGATGGATACAGAAGGAACCTACCTTGCATGGCTGGACTTTTCAGCGTATCAGTTGACTGAGCAAGAAATAGAGGAACTTATGGTAAACGAAGCTAAGCTTTGGTTAGTTTCAGGAACTACGTTTGGACCAGAAGGTTTGGGCTTTAAACGAATTAATGTTGCTACTTCACGAGCTTACCTAGAAAAAGCGATGAATTCATTGTGTGAAACTTTCAAAGATTTGTAACAAAAAGTAACACATTATTAATTGTGTTTTACAGAATACGTGGTATATTGTAGGTTATAAGGGAGAGGAAAGACATTAGGAGGTCTACACTATGAGATTGAAGACATGGCTACAACGTGGAATAATTATGCTAATTACAGCTTTTAGTTTAATCATGGTAACAGGATGTGCAAAGAAGGAAGCACCGTTGGGGAACGAAGAATTACTAGTGTCTCCAGTTATTTCACCAAGTGGTGAACCGACACCAGCACCAACACCAATTGCTATGACACCTGCACCGGGCGTGACTATCACACCAACTCCAGAACCAACGAAGGAGCCTACGAAAGCACCAGTAGTATACTTAACCCAAGAAGAAGGAGAAATGAAGCTAAAAGAGAAAGTCGATACCTCGATGTATTCGTACAAACTCTTAGATCAAGTTTTTGAATTAGATGGGAATAGTTATTTTGTGTTTGAAATGTTCCAAGGGGAAAATGTAGTGGAACCATATATATTAGTTGATCGTGTTTCTGGGGAACTATCCTTGTATGATAAGGACGGGAATCTAATTCCATTTACTAAGTTTCCAATCGATGCTTCTGAGAAACTAGAAGAGGATGAATACGAAGTGTCAATGGAATCTGCACTTTCAATACTTAAAAAAATACCAAAGGAAAAACTCGGACTTTTAAATAACTTATCTCATTACACCATTATAGCTGATGAATGGACAACGATCGTTAATACCGATGTTTGCTATTGCTTTAATGTATATGAAGGTAGTGAAGAAGGACAACTTGTAGCTTCTTATTATGTGTCTACGCTTGGTACGGCAGTTTATACCTTTGATGAAGAAAACGGAGAGTTTATCCGTTGTGATTAAATAAAAAGACGGGGCTGTTGCATTTATGTAATGGCCCCTTAAATTTTGTAGGGTTACACGAGTGTCTTCTTGAAAGTAGTGTCACATAATGGTATAATTACAAGAAAAGTTTGACTTAAATGAGGTTAGGGTGGAATTGTGAAAGAAAAGATTGAACAATTAGCTAGGGGTAATTTTGATTATGAACCTCCAAGAATTCTTGTTTCCGAGGAAGAGATTACGATTACAGTGGAAACTGGAAGTACATATCAAGGTTCATTCTCAATCCAAAACAGTGAGGGCAGCCGAATGAAGGGTGTCCTATATTCGTCGTCTCGACTACTTTGTATCGAAACAGATAAATTCATAGGAGAAACAACACAGATTCGCTATCATTACGTTGCTGATTATCAAAACAGTGGAGATGAATGTCATGAAACAATAAGTATCATTTCTGATTGTGGAGAGTTGACAATTCCAGTTCATATTATCGTGGAAGCACCATATTGTGAGACCAGTCTTGGGAAAATAAAAGATTTATTTCAGTTTGCGAATCTTGCAAAAGTGAACTGGACCGAGGCAAAGCAAGTATTTAAGTCAGAGAAATTTGAAAAGATGGTGGATTATTATGATAAACAGCATCTCTTATTATATCAAAGTTTGGTAAAGAGTAGCTCTATTAGTCAAGCGTTGGATGAATTCTTAGTAGCAACTCATAAGAAGACAGCGGTCATAATTACAATCGATAAATCAGATTCAGAATATGATGCTGGTCCTTATAATTTCATGGATAAATTTAAGATTACGAAGGATGGATGGGGGTATCAAGAGGTAAGAATCTCCACGAATGCATCTTTTCTAGAACTGGAACGAAAAATCGTATGGGTAGATAACTTTATCAACAATGAATGTGAAATCAATTATGTAATTAAGACAGAGGGGATGAAAGAGGGCATCCATTATGGAACCATTGTAGTGGAAACGGTATCTCAGAAGTTATGTTTTCATATTAAAGTTCGCTGCAATCGTAGTAGCAGAAATGAACGTTTAAAGCAGCGTAAAGTAAACCATGTAAAGTCTCAGCTGGTAAAGAATTATCTTGATTTTCGATTTAATCGAATCTCTTCTAGCAAATACGTAGCAGAAGCGGAGGTATTGTTAAAAAATCTAACAAATTATGATCGTGACCAAGTAGACTATGCTCTTTACCATCTTCATCTTCAATTAATTGCTGGGCGTGATGTGGCTTTTTCTTCTGCTCTCTTTGCATTTGAAGAAAAATATGACGAACTTCGCTACCATCATGAAGTTTCCTATGGTATCTTACTATATTTAAAGACCTTACGTAAAAAATCCAATGTGGATATAGCTGCCGCATACAATGAAATTCAAGAGATATACAGTCGAAATTCAGACTCTTATCTTTTATTTTGGTGTCTTTGTTATCTTGATAAACAGTATGAAACGAATCATTCTAAGAAGTATCAAGACATTAAGCAGCTATATGAGCAAGGCGTTAAAAGTCCAATACTATATTATGAGGCAGCAGCCTTAGTATTAGAGGATTCTAGTTTATTAAGAAGCTTGGATGGATTTGAGCGACAATTGGTTGTATTTTTATTACGTCAGAAGGTTCTCACTAAGGAGCTGGCAGCAATTGTGTCCTATTTGATCGGTAAAGAAAAGGTATTTATGAGTATAAACCTCATGATTTGCAAGAGGATTTATGAGCAATTTAAAATTAAAGAAGCATTACAGGTGCTATTAAGTTTATTAATTCGTTCTCATAATCGATCAAATAAGTATCATTCCTATTTTGAAGCAGGAGTTAATCAACAATTAAGAGTAACAGAGCTTCCAGAGTATTATGTTTATACGATGAATGAAGAACTTTATGTCCCTATTCATCCATCCGTATTAGCCTATTTTAATTTTAATAATAGTCTACCAGAAAAGAAGAGAGCCTTTTATTATTGCTGTCTGTTGGAAAATGCAAAGACTAATCCTGAGATATTAAATCAGCATAGAGAGGAAATTCTAGAATTTATCCTACAACAGTTACGTAATCATTGTGTCAATGTACACCTTTGTGTCTTGTGTGATACTTTAATAACTCAGGAAACCTTAACGAAGGAGCTTGCTAGCTTATTACCTGAGTTATCCTTTTTATATGTTTTGGAATGTCCAAATCAAAAGATTAAGTCTGTTTCTGTCTATCACAAAGAGCTTAAGCTAGAGAGCAATGTACCAATTCATAATCAAAAAGCATATGTTTATTTGTGGACGGAGAATGCAAAGATTGTATTGATTGACAATAATGAACAAAGATACCATGCAACCATTGGGTATGCACTACGAAAAGTATCACACCTGGAAGGGTTATATGATAAGATGTATGAGTTAGCACCAGACAATGCTAATTTAGTTCTTTATCTTTCGGATAAGGCACAATATTATCAGAAATTTGATTCTCGTACCATTGAGCTTAGAAAGCAAGTTACTCTATTATCAAACCTTACCAAGGAATATCAAAAGAATTTTTTACAGACCTTAATCCATTACTATTATGATAATTTTGAAGGAGAGATTCTGGAGAATTATTTGATGCAGATTGACTTGCATCTCATTGAACGCAACGGACGTAGTAAGATAATTGAATTTATGATAGTAAGAGATTTGGATCAGATTGCATTCAAAGCAATGGCAGAGCTAGGATATGAAGGGGTAGATTTAAAACGTTTGTTAAAGTTGTGCTCTCGAGTGATTGCCAATGCAGATGGAGTATCAGAGAAAGTAGATATTCTAGTAGAAATTTCACACTATGTATTTATCCATGGAAGATACGATGTACCTGTGTTGGAGTATTTGAACCGTTATTTTAATGGTACTACAAGTGAAATGTTTGCACTTTGGAGAACTTCCAAGGACAATAATTTAGATACATCTGATTTAGAGGAACGTTTGCTAGGTCAGATGCTCTTTACAGAGAGCTACATGAGTGATGCAAAAGCAGTTTTTATGAGCTACTATCACAATGGATGTAATCGAAAGCTGATTCGGGCATTCCTATCCTATTACTCCTATAAATATTTGATTTTTGATCGTTCTGCTGATGTTGAGATTTTTGATGTGATACGACAAGAATTAAATTATGAAGATAATGAAATAGCGATGCAAGCTTATCTAAAGTATGAATCTACTTTAGAGTATCTTGCTGATAGTGAGATCAAATACATTGATTATCAATTGAGTGTATTCGAGCAAAAAGGTATCTTACTTCCTTTTTATCAAAATTTTCAACGTAATATGAGAATACCACAGAGTATGTACGATAAGTTTTATGTGGAGTATCGAACCAATCCAAAGCATAAGGTATTCATTCACTATTCACTGGAAGGTGAAGAAATCAATGGTGAATATTGTGTGGAAGAGATGAACAATCTTTATTATGGGATTTTTGTCAAAGAGTTTATCTTGTTCCAAGGGGAAACCCTAC
The DNA here is from genome assembly GCA_023415655.1 of Bacillota bacterium. Classification (GTDB taxonomy): domain Bacteria; phylum Bacillota; class Clostridia; order Lachnospirales; family Lachnospiraceae; genus Lachnoclostridium. The sequence continues at coordinate 51,515 of JAEZKD010000207.1, forward strand.
AATACTATATCTCTGAAATCATCGACGGAAAAGAAGTGATTACGAAAAGTCAGACAGTAACTATTGAACCTGAGATGCAGCAGTATGAAGAAAATAATTATCATCGTATTAATCAGATTATTGAAGCTAGAGAGCTGAGAGATGAAGCTACTATGAATCGTTTATTGGAAACATACGTAAAGCTTGATTACTCGATTGATGCAATGTTTCGACCAATAATTTAGGGGAAGAGAGGTGGTATGAATGGGTGAAAGTAAACAAATCCTATTGGGAATTGACTTAAAAGAAGATGTAACACAGGTAAGTCTTTATCATTTACATCATAGTGATATGATTAGCGTTAGTATGTCTGCAGATACAACCAACCCATTGGTACCAACTTGCCTTTTAGTTAAGGAAAGCACTAAGGAGTGGTATTTTGGGGAGGAAGCGATACGATTTAAAGAACTTAATGCAGGAATTTTTGTAGATCATCTTCTATCTCGTGTAAAAAGAGAAGAAAGTATCGAAATATATTCAACAGTATTTACTCCAATCGCTTTACTATCAAAATTTTTTAAGAAAATTTTAGGACATATTCGACAAAATTATTTGAACACAACAATTAGTAAGCTAGTAATCACCTCGGATGACACAAGTCCAAAGATGTGTGAGGCTATTTATGAGTCATTGGCATTACTAGGACTTGAACGTGATCGGGTAAGTGTAATTAGTCGAGTTCAAAGTTTTATGTATTATATTTTAAGTCAAAAACAGGATCTTTGGTCGAATGACGTAGGATTATTTCATTTTGATGAGAATGGACTGATGTATTATCGTATGTCTGTAAATCGGAGAAGTCATCCCATTCCAGTTTTAGTTCATAAGATTAATCTTACAGAAGAATTTAACTATCTGATGCTGGAGGCAGATGAGACGGAGAGATTTTCACAAAGGTTTGAGAATACAGTAAATCAGTTGTTACACAAACGCCTGACAACCTCTTTATTCTTTACAGGGGAGGGCTTCTCTGGAGTTTGGATCGATGCAATACTCAAGCGTTTGTGTGTTGGACGAAGAGTATTTAAGGGTCAGAATCTTTATACCAAAGGTGCTTGTTACGCAGCAAAAGCAATGCTGTATCAAGAATTGCAGGATTATCTATTACTTAGTGATGAGATGATTACCTCCTCGATTTACCTTCGCTTATATCAGGATGCAAAGGAAATGAATTATGAATTAGCCCAAGCAGGGACTCCTTGGTGGCAAATCGATGAAAGTATTACGGTTATTTTAGATAAGACGAAGGACTTGGAATTCACGGTTGTAAATTTACTAAAACGTGAACCTATCAAAGAAGTCGTTCATATGGATGGAGTCATGGAGAGAGAGAACAAGACAATTCGGCTGTCTTTGAATCTTCATTTTGTTGACCGAGAGACAGCAGTACTCACCATCCGAGATACTGGATTTGGAGAGTTTTATGAGACTACGTATCGAATTTGGGAGGAGATATTAACTCTCTAACTATAACAAGGAGGAGACATCATGGGGAAGGTTATCTTGTGTGTCGGAAAAACAGCGAAAACTCCATATCTGATGAAAGCAACCGGAACAAAGATCTATACAATGGAAGAGCTATGTTATTATATCTACCATAATGTTGAGACAATTAGTGAGGAATTATTTCAGTTGGATTTGATCGAATTTATCCGTTCCGAATTGGGGCTTGTAGCACGAGCGGATTATTTACAGGAACTGCTCAAGAAAAAGGTAGGAATTAAGGATCTTGTTGTTTGTATTCTCTGTAGTGCGGATTACTATGATAAAAATGAAATTAATCAGTTATTGGCAGAAATTGATGTTTTGTATCGCTTAAATTCTGCACAAAGAAAAAAACGCCATGCTGATTTTTGCATGAGGCATCATCAGTGGAGTGAAGCGATGAGGGAATACCGAAAGATTCTTAACAGTAAGGAATTCACAGAGCTTACAAGCGAAGAATATGGTGACATTCTCCATAACATTGGAGTTTTGGAAGCAAGATCTGGAGCTTTCGTGGTTGCAGCCAATAAGTTTCGAGAAGCTTATGAACGAAATCACAAAGAGGCATCATTAAAACAGTATTTGTATGCATTAAAGCTTGGAAAACAAGAGGAAGTATTAGAACAAGAAATCAAACTATACGTTGGTACTCGTGAATTGTTAGAAACGTTGGAACAAAAGTTTTTACGTATTGAGGAGGAAAGTGAATATACAGCTCTTCATGCACAAGTGAGTCAGCTTACTAAGTTAAGGCAAGAGGGTAAGATTAAGGATTATTACCATTCTGTGGATGCTTTGCTGCAGCAATTAAAGGACAAGTATCGTAAGAATAGTTTATAGAAGAAAGTGGGTAAGTATGGGTATATTCTCATTTCGTAAACGTAAATCTCGTGGTGAAGCTGGATTTGAACAAATGACGGTTGAGGAAGCATTGAAAAAATATGCAAGCTCAAGTGAAGATTCGAAGGAAGATATTCTTGCTCTTGCAAGGGAGAATTGCGATCAGATTGCAGAGGTACGGCGTCAATTAGAAGAGGCTAAGACGGAGTATGATGCAGTTACTTCTTATCTCTCCGATATTCAAAGAATCGAGCAAATCCCAGCAGAAAGTAGAGAAACGATTGATGATGCTGCAGAGCAGATTCTGAAAATGGAAGTAGAACAAAAGAAGATGAAGGATCAAAATAGATCCATTTCAGACTTACAATATCATAATATGGCACAATTTGAAGAGGACATTGAACGAGAACTGCCAAGACTTAGGGAGCAGGAGGCATATCAATTAATAATAAAAGAGGATCTTCGACAGCTAGAAGGCGAAAAGGGTGTACAAACATATGAGATTCAACGTGCCATCGCAAAAAGAGAATTCTTAAAGAGGCTAGCCATTGGATGTCTGGTTCTTATCTTTGGTATCTTTGTGATGTTACTTCTATTACAAAATGCAACAAAAGCAGATCTTATACTACCGTTTTTCTTAACCGGTATATTTTCTCTTGGTCTTACTTTTTATATTGTGTGGGCACAGCGCCAGAGTATCGTCGCACAAAAAAAGGCGGAAGCAAAATTAAATCGGGCGATTGTCTTAATCAATAAAGTCAAGATTAAGTATGTAAATTGTACTGCAAGCATTGATTACGCCTATGAGAAATATCATGTTAAGGGATACCAGGATCTAAATTATCAGTTTCAAGAATATAAGAAGATGAAGCTTCGGATGGATCAAATAGAGAAAAGCAATGAAAGAGCGAAATATTATCAAGGAGTTCTAATCAAGGAGCTTCGTAAGTTTGAGATTGAGGATGCAGAAAGCTGGTGTTATCAAGCAGAAGCCTTACTGGATAAAAAGGAAATGGTGGAGGTGCGCCATCGCTTAAATGTGCGCCGACAAAAGCTTCGTGAACGAGTGGATTACAATACGAATCAGCTGGATATAGTAATGAACGCTCTGATGAGTCTTAGAAGTAGACATCCAGAATATGAAGAAGAAATTCGAAGATATATGATCTCGTATTAAGATAGGAAAAGACTGTCGCGTCAAAATGACACGGCAGTCTTTTTTAGTTTATGCTTTTGGTAGAAAGATGATCTTATCTTCTTCTTGGCATTGTATTATTGACATTCCCATTCATAGTACCTTGGTTAGTCATAGTAGGATTCATCATATTTCCAGTCGTAGGACGTCCATTCGTTGTAGTATTATTCATAGATGTATTATTCATAGATGTATTATTCATTGAAGTATTATTTTGTAAGCTATCATTCATCATGTTTTTATTACTCATAGTGGGTGAATTCATGAGGTTACTATTTGGTGAGGCTTCATTACTGCTTGGTAAATTCTTGTAGCACCAGAACCAGTCTTTGCATTCAAGACCTTGTGCAGTAGGATTGCTATCACGAGCTACTAATTCTTCGTATGTTTTTGGTGGAGGAACCATTACTGGGTCACCAGGTTGCCAGCAGGCTGGGGTAACAACGCCATACTTATCCGTTGTTTGCAACGCAGTTAAGAGACGAAGTATCTCTTTGATGCATCGTCCATTGGTTAATGGATAGATTAAGATGGCGCGAATTTTCTGATTTGGATCAATGAAGTATACATTCCGAACCGTTTCTGTAGAGCTAACATCATTAGCAATCATTCCATATAATCTAGCAACATCCCCAGAGCGATCTGCTACAATTGGAAATTGAATTTGAACACCAGTGATGAGAAAAATCTCATTTACCCATGCTAGATGGGATGGATTGCTATCAATGCTTAAACCCAGTAATTTGGTATTTAGTTTGGTGAAATCATCGTAATGATTCGAAAATGCTAGGAATTCCGTGGTGCAAACAGGAGTAAAGTCCCCTGGATGAGAAAAGAAGACAACCCAGCTTCCTTTGTAATCCGACATACGGATGGGACCAAAAGTGGTCGTTGCTGTAAAGTCAGGAGCAGTCATACCTATGGAAACAGCCATGGTGAAAAACCTCAAAAAATCTTTTGTTAGAGTATATGAAGTATTGGTTGTCAGATATTCACCATAGCTTTTTTGTTTCTATCAATAAGAGGATCGTAGTTTAATCTTCATCCTTTTTAAAAGTACTACATTCCGTATGCTCTGATGTTCTTGCACCAACACCAGACATATCAATGCTTTCAGCGTGGCATTTACAGTCACCATTATATGCACATTCTTGAGCGGAACAGTTGATGAAGGTTTCTGGTTTCGCATTGTGAGTAGCAGAGGAATTAGTAGCACCTTCACTTTGTTCACGGAAGGAAGAGCAACAAGTATTCGCCGAAGTTTGCGCTTTTTCACCATCGACTTGAATCTCATCCAGTCCACACAAATGATCACAATTGTGGGTGCAGTTTTCTACACTACATTTTAAGCTCGTCATAATATAGTCTCCTTATATTTGTAATATTCTAGATTCAGTTTTCAAACTATAGTTTGTGTGGAGTAAGATGAAATATACAACGAGATTCTTATTATCAAAAAAGAGAAAGGAATTGGCTCAAAATTCATGGAATGAAACGTTTGTTTTGACAAAGAATATTAGAACAATCAATTATTTTGATATTATATGTGATATGAATGAGGTGGACAATGTTTTTACCAGAACGAATCATTTTTGAAAAAGGAGCTAGAGAATATCAACTTGGGGAAGAGCTATACCAGAGGTTTATCGTAAATCCCAAGGTAGAAGTGATTGAAGTTGTATCAAATCGAGTGAAGTCAGCGATTCCTGGGGAAAATCTCGCAAGTATGTATCGAGAAGGGAAAAAAACCTTAGTGGTTGGATGTAAAAAAAGTATGAAATTTCAAACCTGCAAACCATCTGCTCATTATCAACTTCCATTGGTGAGTGGTTGTATGGGACAATGCGAATATTGTTATCTAAACACTCAATTGGGTGACAAACCATATATTAAGGTTCACGTCAATGTAGATGAGATTATAGATCAGGCAATGAGATATACACAGGAGAGAGCACCACATATTACAATCTTTGAAGGAGCTGCGACTTCTGATCCACTCCCAGTGGAACCCTATACCCATTCCTTGCGTAAATGCATTGAATTCTTTGGAAAGGAAGAACTCACTCGATTTCGATTCGTCTCAAAATATACGGACGTCGATAGCTTATTGGATGCAAAGCATAATGGACATACAGAGATTCGATTTAGTCTCAATACGCAAAGAATCATCTCAACCTATGAGCACCATACTGCTTCAGCGAGTAAGAGAATCGAAGCTGCAGCTAAGGTAAGCTTAGCTGGATATCCTATTGGATTCATTATTGCACCAGTCTTCTTATATGAGAAGTGGCAGGAGGAATATGATGAGTTGCTACAAAACCTTCGGCAGTCATTAGCAAGGCCTACTGAGGGTAAGTTGCTTTTTGAGGTTATCTCACATCGCTATACGTTACGAGCAAAGGATCGAATTCTTCAGGTATTTCCTGAAACAGAGCTACCAATGAAGGAGGAAGAGAGAGTCTTTCAGTATGGACAGTTTGGATATGGGAAATACAAATATTCCAAAGAACAACTCAAAGAAATGCAAGAATTTTTTCAACAACGCCTTGCATCGTATTTTCCAACAGCAACAATTAAGTATATCATTTAAATAATCCTTTTGATTCGATTCTTTTTCTGATACAATTAGAGTGTAATATATGGAAAAAGCAAACGAAAGGATGGAAAGCTTATGAAAATCACCTATATATTTCATAGTTCGTTTTGTGTCGAGCTAGAACAATGTATCTTATTATTTGACTACTTCAAAGGTACCATACCACAATTTCCTTCCGAGAAAAAAATATATGTCTTCGTTAGTCATAAACATTACGACCATTTTGATCGGGCCATTTTTACCTTGGCTTCTCAATATCCAAACATTCAATTTATCTTATCCAATGATCTTAAGATGAATGAAAAATACCTTGAACGTATGGAGATACCAGAAGTGGCTTGGGATAAAATTATATATGTAAAAAAGAATGATATCATAGAATTTGGCGAAGATTTTAAGGTTGAAACATTACGGTCAACGGATGAGGGGGTTGCTTTTATTGTAACAACGCAAGGAAAGGTAATCTATCATGCAGGTGATCTTAATTGGTGGACTTGGAAGGGAGAAACCAAAGAGGAGTATGAAACGATGACAAAGCAGTTTCAAGACGAGATTCACCGAATAGAAAATCGATATTTTGATGTGGCATTTCTTCCACTGGATCCACGTCAGGAAGAAAATTATTATCTTGGATTTGATTACTTTATGAAGCATACTAATACCCAAAAGGCAATTGCTATGCACTTTTGGGAGCAACCAGAGGTAATTGATAAAATCAAACAAGAACCGGAAGCAATTAGCTATCAAGAGAGAATTATTCCATTCAAAGAGGAAGGAGAAAGTTATGAAATTTAAATTTGCTCACAATAATTTAAATGTATTAGATATTACGAAGTCCTTGGCTTTCTATAAAGAAGCTTTGGGCCTTAAGGAGGTAAGACGACATGAAACAGAAGGCTTTATCTTAGTATATTTAGGGGATGAGGTAACACCTCACCAGTTAGAGTTAACCTATCTTAAGGATCGTACGGAGCCTTATCAACTTGGGGAAAATGAATTTCATTTAGCCTTTGTAGTTGATGATTATGAAGCTGCATTAAAGAAGCACAAAGATATGAATTGTGTCATTTATGAAAATGAAGGGATGGGCATTTACTTTATTGTAGATCCAGATGGATATTGGCTTGAGGTTATACCGTCAAGAGCATAAGAAACCCCTTGACAAACAAAGAATTTGCACATATGATTATAGCATAATACAGTAAATTGCTAGGATGAAGAGGATTACATAAGTGGCCATATCAGAGAGAGTATCCCTAGGCTGAAAGGATATTTTATGAAGTGCTTATGGAAGGTAGCTTCGGAGCAGTATTTCTGAACCATTGTAAGATGTAAGTAGGAGATGCCGGGAAGTCCCGTTATAGACAAGTATCTTGCTAGAGATACGACGAGGTGACAAAAAGTCACAAATTAAGGTGGTACCACGGTTCTTCGTCCTTTGCGACGAAGAACCTTTTTTTGTAGCATCTTAGGTGTGATACTGAAAGGAGTTTATATGCAGAAAGAACTAGCCAAAACCTATGATCCTAAGGACATAGAGGGAAGATTGTATGAGAAATGGTTGAATAAGAAGTATTTCCATGCAGAAGTTGATAAGAACAAAAAACCATTTACGATTGTGATTCCACCACCAAATATTACAGGTCAGCTTCACATGGGGCATGCACTTGATAATACAATGCAGGATATCTTAATTCGTTATAAAAGAATGCAAGGATATAATGCTCTTTGGCAGCCAGGTACGGACCATGCTTCCATTGCAACGGAAGTTAAGATTATCGAAGCCTTAAAGAAAGAGGGCATTGATAAGGATCAGCTTGGAAGAGAAGGTTTCCTTGAAAGAGCTTGGGAATGGAAAAAAGAATATGGTGGAAGAATCATTGACCAATTAAAGAAATTAGGTTCCTCTTGTGATTGGGATAGAGAGCGCTTTACAATGGATGAGGGCTGTTCGAAGGCAGTGGAAGAGGTATTTATCAAGTTATATGAAAAAGGATGGATTTATAAAGGTTCTCGTATCATTAACTGGTGTCCGGTATGTCGTACTTCGATATCCGATGCAGAAGTAGAATACCAGGATCAAGCTGGACACTTCTGGCATATGAAGTATCCAGTGGTTGGTACGGATGAATTCCTAACCTTTGCAACTACTCGTCCAGAGACTATGCTCGGTGATACTGCTGTAGCGGTAAATCCTGAAGATGAAAGATATACTCATCTAATTGGAAAAACAGTGAAGGTTCCTTTTGTAGAACGTGAAATTCCAATTATCGCTGATGCATATGTAGAAAAGGATTTTGGAACTGGTGTAGTTAAGATTACTCCTGCACATGATCCAAATGACTTTGAAGTTGGTAAGCGTCATAACCTTCCTGAGATTAATATTATGAACGATGATGCAACAATCAATGCCAACGGTGGCAAGTTTGTTGGAATGAATCGTTATGAAGCTAGAAAGCAAATCGTTAAAGAAATGGATGAGATGGGTCTATTGGTAAAAATAGAAGATCATTCTCATAACGTTGGTACTCATGACCGTTGTAAAGAAACCATTGAGCCATTGATCAAACAGCAGTGGTTTGTAAAGATGGATGAGTTAATAAAACCAGCAGTAGAAGCAATCAAGAACAAAGAGATTGAGTTAGTTCCTGAACGTATGGAAAAAACTTATTTTAACTGGACTGACAACATTCGTGACTGGTGTATTAGCCGTCAGTTATGGTGGGGACATCGTATCCCAGCTTACTACTGTGATAAATGTGGTGAGGTTGTTGTAAGTAAGACGGTACCAACCAAGTGTGCCTGCGGACATGAGCACTTTACACAAGATCCAGATACACTTGATACATGGTTTAGTTCTGCTTTATGGCCATTCTCAACACTTGGCTGGCCAGAAATGACAGAGGATTTAAAGTACTTCTATCCAACCGATGTTTTAGTTACTGGTTATGATATTATCTTCTTCTGGGTTATCCGTATGATTTTCTCAGGCTATGAACAAATGGGAGAAAAACCATTTAAGACAGTATTGTTCCATGGCTTGGTTCGTGATTCCCAGGGTAGAAAGATGAGTAAATCACTAGGCAATGGAATTGATCCATTAGAAATTATAGATCAGTATGGTGCAGATGCACTTCGCTTTATGCTTGTTACCGGTAATTCCATTGGTAATGATATGCGTTTCTATATCGAACGTGTAGAAGCAGCTAGAAACTTTGCGAATAAAGTATGGAATGCTTCCCGTTTCATTATGATGAACATGCAGCAGATGGAAGAAGCAGGTATGGATTCTAAGGTAACCAAAGTTGATCCTGCAACATTAACAGATGCAGATAAATGGATATTATCGAAAGCGAATGCTTTATCAAAAGAGGTAACTGATACGTTAGATAAATTTGATTTGGGTATTGCAGCACAAAAAATTTACGATTTCATCTGGGAAGAATTCTGTGATTGGTATATTGAAATGGTAAAACCTAGATTATATGGTGATGACAAAGAAACAAAGATAGCAGCAATCTATACCTTACGTACGGTATTATCAACTGCGTTAAAACTTCTACACCCATACATGCCATTCGTAACCGAAGAAATTTTCTGTACGTTAAAGGAGATGGAAGGTTCCATTGATAACGATGAATCCATTATGATCTCACAATGGCCAAAGTATGATGAAAGCTTTCACTTTGCAAAGGAAGAAGAAGCTGTTGAGTTGATTAAAGAAGCTGTAAAGGGAATCCGTAATGCACGTTCAGAAATGAATGTTCCACCAAGTAGAAAAGCAACGGTATTCGTTGTATCAGAAGATAGCGCAGCACGTGATATCTTTGAAAATAGTAAAGTTTTCTTTGCTGCATTAGGATATGCAAGTGAGGTTAACATTCAAAGTGATAAGAGTGGAATTGATGCGGATGCCGTATCGGTTGCAACCTCCCGCGCGACGATCTACATTCCATTCGCGGACTTGGTTGATATTGAGAAGGAAATAGAGCGTCTTAAGAAAGAACAAAGTCGCTTAGAGGGTGAATTAAAACGTGTGCAAGGCATGTTAAGTAATCCTAACTTTGTAAACAAAGCTCCAGAATCAAAGCTTGCTGAAGAAAGAGCGAAACTTGAGAAATATACAAGTATGATGGCTCAGGTAACCGAACGTTTGGAACACTTTAGTAAGTAATCAAATATAAAATAATACTTTCGTAAAGAAGAGGTGAAATACCCTCTTCTTTTTTCTGCACTATTTATCCTTATAGCATTTTTTGTCGATATACAAATAGAGGCTTGTTGACAGCGCTGCGAAAGTGGAGGGTGCAATATGGAGGATTCAAAAGAGAACATAAAAGTAGTTTCCATCACAGTAAAGAATCAAGGTATGGAAGCCTTTGCACTTGTTACACGAGGCGAAGGAATCACTATTACACGGGATGAGATAGTAAAAGAACTAGATGCACTACATATTAAGGCAGGAATCAGTGAAGAAGCCATAGAAAGCTTACTTACTGGAACAGAGTACTGTCAAACGGTTAGGATTGCTTATGGTCAAGAGGCAGTACCAGGACAAGATGGATATTTTGAATATTTTTTTGATCGATTCGTGGATAGCAAACCAAAGACCTTGGAAGATGGAACGATTGATTATTGTACAATGACACGTATTATAGCAGTTAACAAAGGCGATAAGGTAATAGAATATCATCCGGCCGTAAAAGGAGTGGATGGCTTTGATATCTTTGGGAAGGTAATTAAGGCTGATCAAGGAAAGCAGCTTTCTCCAATCTCAGGGAAAGGATTTATCCTTTCAGAAAATAAAACAATTTATACAGCATCACTGACTGGTAGAATTGATTATCAAAATGATCGTCTAATTATCACCGATCTACTTGAAATAAAAGAGGATATTGATTATCTGCATGGTGATATATATTTTAACGGTGACGTAATGATTCATGGCAACGTTATGCAAGGGATTATGATCAAAGTAGAGGGAAAGCTTACAATTCGAGGGCATGTTGAGGGAGCAACCATCGTCGCAGGCAAAGATATTGTCTTTGAGAGTGGGATGCAAGGTGCAGGTAAAGGTATCGTAATTAGCAATGGAAATATTAGTGGGAAGTTTTTTGAACAGGTAAAGATGAAAGCAGAAGGGGATATTACAGCAAATGCAATTATGAATTGCAGTATGGAAGCAGGTGGAAGTATCATTGTGGCTGGAAGAAGAGGAATTATCCTTGGTGGGGTGCTAAAGGCACTCAAAAGCATATCTGCAAGTACTGTTGGTAATATCAGTGAAATAAAGACGACTCTTCACGTTGGACTTACAGATAATATCTTTGTTCAAGTGAAAAATATAGAAGAAAAAATAGAACAAGGGAAGCAACGTATTGGTCAGATCAATACAGCACTTGTATTAATTGGCGAGCGTGAAGAGATTGGCGACCGAGTTAAGTTTGCCAATCAAAAGATGCAGTTACTAAAGAGTAGGAGTAATATTAACAAGGAGATCAATGCAATGGTTCAAGAAAAAGAAGGGCTTCTATTAAAATTCCAGCAATCAAGAGATGCAATGATAAGAGTTGACAAAATGATATATCCCAAAACTACAATTTGTGTGAATGGAGTTTCTAAGATTATTACTGAGGAATTATATCGAGTTTCATTTACACAGGAGGAAAATGAGATACAAACTCACAATCTGTAGTTTTTTGCTAAGAAAGACAATTAAAAAAACACTTAATTTTCCCTTAACCACTTGATTTTTCTATGCTTAATCGGTATGATAGTATCTAGAATGCAGAAATTGTACATAATTAAGAAGTGAATTTCTTTTTTATGATTGTTTGGTTACAGATTGTTTGTAGAAAAGAGGTATCATATGATTAACTTTGACGAGGAATTAAAAAAGTTTCAGCCAAGTCTTGAAGTAGACCAGGCAGAGGAAGCAATCTTTAATAATGACTTAACTGATATTTCAGATGTGATTGAGTCTATTCTGAAAGAAAAGAAAGATAAATAAACCGATTTAAGGACCATGGGGGGAAAGAGGATGAATTGTCCTAATTGTGGTAACATCATTGCAGATCGAAGAACTCGATGTGAGATGTGTGGAAAAGATTTAACAATATATAAGCGTACAAGCCGTCTTTCTAATTCATATTATAACCGTGGGTTGGAGAAAGCAAAAGTTAGAGACTTAACTGGTGCGGTCATGATGTTAAAGAAGAGTCTGGAGATGAATAAGAGAAATACCAATGCAAGAAATCTATTAGGACTTGTGTTCTTTGAATTAGGAGAAACCGTTGCTGCATTGAGTGAGTGGGTTATTAGTAAACATTTTCAAGCCAAAGATAATGATGCAGATGTGTATATGAATCTATTATCGGAGAATCCGACAAAGTTAGATGCATTGAATCAGGCCATTAAAAAATATAACATTGCGTTGGATTCCGCCAAGCAAGGAAGCGATGATCTCGCAATTATTCAATTAAAGAAAGTGATTAGTTTGAATCCACATTTCGTTCGTGCGCTTCAATTACTTGCTTTACTCTATATGAGGAATCATGAGTACGATCGAGCAAGAAGATGTCTTCTTAAAGCGAACAAGATTGACTTAACGAATACAACAACTCTTCGATATATGAGCGAGTTAAATCAGCTACTCAACCAAGGAACCACAGAAACAGCACCTTATTGGAGTGATGGTGAGGAACGAGCAGATGCAAGTGCAAGACCGATCACGCCTATTTCTTCTTACAAAGAAGAGAAACCGAATGTGTGGCTTTTTGTCAATCTAGTACTTGGTGTCATCATTGGTATTGCTGTTGTTTTTTTCTTAGTAGTACCTACCGTAAAACAGAATACAAGAGATGAATATGAACGAGAGGCTAGAGATTATAACAGTGAGATTAGTGCATTAACAGCAAAGCTTACGTCTGCACAAAAGGACGTAGATAATTTGAATGCAAAATTAGTTGAAAAGCAAAAAGAGCTTGATAGTATCGTAATTCCCGAATATGACCGTGAGATGTATGATAATTTAATCATAGCAATGAAGAGATATATTGAATTAGAAGCCCAAGGGCAATTGACGGATGAAGGAATTCAAGAAATCGCTTTATTATTGAGTCAGATTGATACCGAGCGAATGGAATTGGCAGAGGCTGATATGGTTTGTGAGACGCTTCGCTCGCTTGTATATCCTCAAGCTGCAGATTTGGTGCAAAACCAGGGAAAAGATGCAGTGGATGCAAAAGAGTATGAAACTGCAGCACAGCTATTAGAACAAGCTAATTTATATGAGCCTGATAATGTAAGCACCTTATATTATCTTGGAAAGGCTTATCAGGGACTAGAGCAGTTTGACCAAGCAAAAGAATTATACAATCGAATTATTCAAGAGTTTCCAAATTCCAATTTGGTACAATATGCAAAGATTAGATTAGGTGAGATGTAAGAACGAACGGATAAATGAAAAAGACATTTCTAGCGGATAGAATGTCTTTTTTTATCTACATAAGCTGTAAAATATTTACAATCCGTTACTGATTAGTAAGGCAGAGAGGAAGGAAAACAGAGATGGATAGTAGAGAGAGCATTCGTTTTATGCTAGGAAATGATGCAAATCAAAGTGCAGATTTTGAGATGAAAGATCGTATCCTAATCATTCATATGAAAAAGGATTTGGATCACCACAATGCATTGTTTATACGTGAACAAGCGGACAAGATGATGGTCACAAAAAACATTCAAAACGTCATATTTGATTTTAGTTTAGTAACTTTCATGGATAGCTCAGGGATTGGCGTTATTCTTGGAAGGTATAAGAAGCTACGTTTACTTGGAAGTGGAAGAATGGCAGTAGTTGGAGTTTGTGATTGTGTGAATCGAATATTGACAATGTCTGGTTTGTATAGTGTTATAGAAAAATACAAAGATCTCAAGGAAGCAATGTTACACTTGAATTAAAAGGAGGGGAAAGGAATGGATCAAGAAGTTTTAAATGAGGAAAATTACGAGTTAAAGCCAATTAAGTTTGATAATGAGATGCAAGTGGAATTTGACTCCTTATCAAGAAATGAGAATTTTGCGAGAACCGTCGTAGCAGCATTTGTTTCACAGTTAAATCCTACCTTAGAAGAAATTGCAGATATTAAGACAGCCGTATCTGAAGCAGTTACCAATTCAATTATTCATGGATATAAGAATAAAGTAGGCAAGGTTTGGATGCATTGTGCCATTCATAAGATGAATGTATACATTGAGGTAGTGGATCATGGTGTTGGTATTGAGGATGTAGAACGTGCTATGGAACCTCTATTTACAACATGTCCAGAGATGGAACGTTCTGGTATGGGGTTTGCTTTTATGAGTGCGTTTATGGACGAGCTTGAGGTAATGTCAAAAAAGAATGAGGGAACAACCGTTAAGATGAGAAAACGTATTGGAACTACATAATCCATCGCTGTCTACGAGGAAGGGAGGTTTAAAGTGGACACATTAGAACTCATTCGATTATCACAACTTGGGGATAAGGAAGCAAGAAATCGAGTAGTTACGGAGAATGTAGGACTTGTATGGAGCATTGTTCGACGATTTCTAGGACGGGGACATGAGGCAGAGGATCTTTTTCAAATCGGTTCGATTGGATTGATGAAGGCAATTGATAAATTTGATATGTCTTACGAAGTCAAATTTTCAACTTATGCAGTTCCAATGATTACCGGTGAGATTAAGAGATTCCTACGAGATGATGGCATGATAAAGGTTAGCCGCTCATTAAAAGAAACTGCCAATCGAATCCGCGTTGTAAGAGAGCAACTTGAAGCAAAAAATGGAAGGGAACCAACAATCGAAGAGATTAGTTCGGTACTTGAGCTATCAAAAGAAGAAGTTGTCCTGGCTCTTGAGTCAGGAGCAGAAGTTGAGTCTTTGTATAAGACGATATATCAGGGAGATGGGAATGCTATATTCCTGATTGATAAGATAGAGCAAAGTGATGATGAGAGCAGTGCCATGATTGATCATCTTGCACTCAAAGAGGTTATGAATTCATTGGATGAAAAAGAAAAGAATATTATATTGTTGCGATATTTTAAAGAAAAAACACAGACAGAGATTGCGATCGAACTTGGGATTTCACAGGTTCAGGTATCCCGATTGGAAAGAAAAATATTAAAAACGATGAGAGAAAGGATGCTTGGTTAATACAATATTTACCAAGGATATTTAGCATAAATTGAGAAATAATAGTAACAGTGAACTTGAAAGTATAGGAGGCTGTTGCAAGACGATTGTGTAGAAATAGATGATGCAAATCAAACACATATCGCTTGCAACAGCTTTTTTTAGAGGTGACCTGTTATGAATAAAAAAAGAGTCTGTATTATTTCTATTACTATTGTGTTAGTAACGGTTATTGGAGTACTAATCTACTTTTTTTCAGTGGATACCAAACAAGTTTTTGAAGGGACATTTATCTGATGGAAAATGGATGAACATACCTTGTGTTCCTATTCATAATTGGAAGGTCTTGTGGCACACTCTATCAATGAATATGTCTTAATCATTTGGAATGGAGAAAGAAAGGAGTTACGATGTCAGATAATAAGAAAAAGGTGTCAGTATCTGAGGTTGCGAATGAGAAAAATCAAAAAAAGAGGGATAAACTATACAATCAATATGTAAAACAAGTTACGCCAAAGCATAATCCAGTCCTTAATTTCATTAAGGCTTATATCTCAGGAGGCGTAATCTGTTGTATTGGACAAGCTTTTATCAATTTTTATAGTTCACAAGGAGCAGAAAAAGAACTAGCAGCAGCGTATACCACGCTATCACTTGTCTTTTTAGCAATTCTATTTACTGGATTCAATTGGTATCAGAAAATCGCAAAGTTTGCTGGTGCAGGTAGTATTGTTCCAATCACTGGATTTGCCAATTCAGTTGCAGCTCCTGCCATTGAGTTTAAGAAAGAAGGGCAAGTGTTTGGAATTGGGTGCAAGATATTTACCATTGCTGGCCCAGTAATACTATACGGGATTTTTTGTAGTTGGGTACTCGGAATGATTTATTGGGTACTTAAGCTATTAAAAATTGTTTAGATGAGAAAGGGAGCAAACATGTCAGCAGAAAATAGTAAATTACGCGGAAAACAAAGCATTTGTTTTGAACATCCTCCAGTTATCATATCAGCCGCGTCAATATCTGGGAAAAAAGAAGGAGAAGGCCCATTGGGGGCTTACTTTGATGTGGTAGAAACAGATCCAATGTTTGGTCAAAATACCTGGGAAGAAGCAGAAAGTAAGATGCTTGGTATGGCAGTAGATACAGTAATTCATAAATCTGGGTTAAAGCGAGAGGAAATTAGATATCTAGTAGGTGGAGATTTACTTGGTCAATTGATTGCGACTAGTTTTGGTATTGAGAATTTCGAGATTCCTTTGATTGGAGTTTATGGAGCTTGCTCTACGATGGGAGAATCCATGATTGTAGCTTCGATGCTTGTGGAGGGAGGATTTGCTGAGCACACATTAGCAATTACCTCAAGTCACTTCGCAGGAGCTGAAAAGCAATTTCGATTTCCTCTTGCCTATGGAAATCAACGTCCACTTGCAGCTTCTTGGACGGTCACAGGTAGTGGTGCAGTCATTATTGGGAAAAAGATGAAAAAAGGAAGTGCATTTGAGAAAGAGTTTTCACCGGTAGAAATTCAGATCTCAGGAATGACAGTTGGAAAGATTGTTGACTATGGATTAAAGGATTCTATGAATATGGGAGCTTGTATGGCACCTGCAGCCTGTGCAACAATTGCTCAGAATCTGAAGGACTTTAATCGTCAACCAGGTTACTATGATAAGATTATTACTGGAGACCTTGGTATGGTAGGACGGGATATCCTATTGGAGATGCTGAGAAATGAGGGATATGATATTAGCTCTAATTATATGGATTGTGGTATTGAAATCTTTGATCCTGAATCTCAAGATACACATGCTGGTGGAAGTGGTTGTGGTTGCAGTGCGATTACCTTATGCGGATATATCTTACAGAAGATGAGAAAGAAAGAATGGAATCGTATACTGTTCATACCAACAGGTGCGTTATTATCTACGGTAAGTTATAATGAAGGACAAAGTGTACCTGGAATTGCACATGCAGTGATTATTGAAGCAAATTAGAGAAGAGAGAGGTATGTATGGACTTTTTAAAAGCGTTTTTAGTTGGTGGATTAATTTGTGCTCTGGTACAGATTCTAATGGATAATACAAAATTAATGCCAGGACGAATTATGGTAATGCTCGTATGTCTTGGTTCTATCTTAGGAGCAGTAGGAGTCTATGAGCCATTTGCAAAGTGGGCTGGAGCTGGAGCTACAGTACCATTGGTTGGATTTGGCAATATCTTATTTAAGGGAGTAAAAGAAGCAGTGGATAAGGAAGGCTTTATCGGTGTATTCAAGGGAGGCTTTACTTCTTCAGCGGTCGGCATCTCGTCTGCCTTAATCTTTGGCTATCTAGCTTCCTTGATATTCAACCCAAAGATGAAAGAATAGAAGTTTAACCGTTCAAATTAGATTCCAAACGTTAAAAGTGATAAAATAGGATAAATGAAAAGGGGCTAAGTCGTTTGAAACGACCGCCCCTTTTTACTTACATAATAGTTAGAGATGTTTATGGTTCAGGAGTAATTAAAACAACAGGTGGAGTGGTAGGTTCAGGCTCCGTTGTTGTATTATCATTCGATGGTGGGTTGTTACCACCCTGATGATTTGAATCCTCTTCCTCAAAGAAATCATCATCCCCAAATCCATCCTCGATTGGTGGAGCGATGGTTCCTTCACTATGAAGTGGACAAGATTCTGCACGCTCATCGGTTGGATAGATATATGGTGTGTCATCCGTTGGTGAGGTTTCTTCCTTGATTAAATAAACAACATCTTGAAGATTTTCTGTTGGACAGTAAGGAGTTGCAAGATGTCCAGATACTTTATCAATCGTAACCTTGATATGACAAGCACAGCTCTTAGTAGGAGCAGTACCCTTGGCAAAGTACTCAGTTCTTGTACAATTACCACTAAGTGCTTGATCACAAACACCTGGAATTGCTAAATCACCACATTTGGTACAAATCACAGCACTTGTGATGGAATCAGGCTTTTCAAACGTCTTATATTCAAGACCAAGAGTTGAATGAATTTCTTCCATAATATTGCGCCAGATGTTTTGATGATATTTCTTCTCTGTCTGTGGGAAATTATAATCAAAACCAGTCCAAATTGCTGAGGTATAGTAAGGGGTATAGCCTACAAACCATAAATCATAATCTTTCGTTGCAGTACCAGTTTTACCTGCAATCGGCATTTTGTAATCACGGAATTTCACTCTGGTTGCAGTACCAATATTAACAGTATCCTGCATTGCAGAAGTCAATAACCATGCTGTTGATGTCTTAAATACCTGTTCGGAGGATGGCTCATTGGAAAGAAGAACCTTACCATTGTGATCAATAATCTTTGTATAAAGAACAGGCTTATTGTAAACACCATTATTCGCAATTGCAGCATAACCTGCAGTCAATTCCATATTTGTAACACCATTCGTTAAACCACCTAATGCAAGTGATACGTTTAAGTCAGAATATTTCTTACCATCGGATCCTACCTGAGATTCTACTAAGGTGAAACCTAATTTCTTAAGATAATCAAAACCAACACGAGGAGTTACAGCTTCCATGAAACGGCATGCAATAATGTTCATAGAATTGTAAAGACCTTCACGCATGGTGGAAAGACCTTTATACTTACCATTCCAGTTCGTGACGGTATCCTTTGAATTTGGATAGGTATATGCAGAGTCATCCATAACGCTGGCTAACGTAAATCCAGAGGTATCAAGAGCTGGAAGAAAGGAGGCTAATACCTTAAAGGTAGAACCAACCTGTCGCTTTGAACTAGTAGCACGATTAATCGTTCTTTTACCAGTCTTTTCTCCACGACCTCCATAGAGAGCTACCACATGCCCGTTATGTTGATCCATAATCGTCATCGAAGTTTGTGGTTGAAGAAGTATGGTACGTGTTTCACCATCAATCATATCACCATCTTCAAGCATCGCTGCTTTGAATTCTTCCGTTTTCGCTAGCATATCCTCTTTATCATAACCTAAGGAATTAATTCCTTTATAAGGTTTTGAGGTATGGAAATACAAACGATTGGAGTCTTCAAAATCTTTGAAATATTCTAAGAGATCACTCATCTGATAATGAATCATGTCACCATTGGCTTTTTTAATGGATAAGGCATAGTTTAACTGATAATAGGAGCCTTCTCCTACCGCAGGGAAATTAGATTCATCTTGGAATTGTTTATCCATAATATCTTGAATGGTCTTATCCTGAGTGGAGAAAATCTCAAGTCCACCACTATAAAGTAAGCTCTCAGCTTGATCTTGTGTATATCCCTTTTTATTAACTAAATCATAAAGCACTTGATCAATCAAAGCATCTGTAAAATACGAATAAGAGTTTGACTTTGTTTTTTGTTCATCAATATCTTTGATTCTAGCATAAACATCATCGGCTAAAGCTTCTTCATATTCTTCCTGGGTACAGAATCCAAGCTCAAGCATCTTCTCAAGACCCTTTTTACGACGTTCTGCATTCGTTTCAGGATAATCAATCGGATTGTTGTAAACAGGAGTAAGAGCGATAGGAGCAAGTACCGTAGCTTCGGAAAGTGTTAAATCCCAAACATCCTTACCAAAATAGCTTTGTGCAGCAGTTTGAACACCATAAGCTCCATTTCCTAAGTTGATGTTATTTAGATATGCTTCCATAATCTCATCTTTTGTAAATTCATCTTCTAGCTTAATGGCTAGATACTGTTCTTGCAGCTTACGAACAATTTTATCGACGTTATTCGGTTCATTACCGTAATTAAATACTTTAATTTTTAAAAGCTGTTGTGTAATGGTACTACCACCAAAACCAAGCCCCTGTGTTTTTAAAACGGAGAAGCCAGCACGAAAGATACCTTGGACATCGATACCGTCATGTTCATAAAAACGCTCGTCCTCAAGTGCAACAAATGCATGCTCAAGTACATCAGGAATCTGATCAATTGTAACAAAAACACGGTTGGCTTCTGCGCCAATTAGCTTTTGTGCAAGGGTACCATCCTTGTAATAGATATGTGTTGTAAAACCCTCTGGATCTATATTTACCTGTGAGATGTCAGGAGCCGATTCGATGATACCTTTGGCAGCACCAGCGATACCCATGACACCAATAATGGCGGTAAAAACAACACACACTAAAGCCAATCGAAACAAAATAATCCTAATCTTAGAGTTAAGACGCTTAGAAGTGGATTTTATCTCATGTTGTTTTTTAACGACACCTTTTTTGCTGTAATCCATAATAACCTCCTAAAAACATTAGTAAATACTGAGAAATCAGCATTTACGGTTAAAAACAATTATATCAAAATAAATTTCAATATGCAACTTTACTACAAAATGTTCATAATTAGACGGAAAAAATTAATATTTGATTATCATTCATACCATAATAAACATCGTCCAATTCTTCTAGTTCTGCTTTACCATTGGTTGCTTCTTGTACTTTCTTAGTGACAGAAGGGAGAAGGCTTGGTGGAATAAGAAGAGTTAGGATAACAATGTCTGTAAACTCTGTAGAAAGAGTTGTTAAACCAAGAGTTCCGGCAATGTATTGGATCTTACCAAGACCAGTATAATCGGTAGTAATCTTCAGTTGTTTACCAAAGTGTTTTTCAAGTATCGTACAGTTTTTCAAGCCCTCTTTGACGGCACTTTGATAGGCACGTACAAGACCACCCGTACCAAGTAAGGTTCCACCAAAGTATCGGGTCACAACAACACAAGTATTATGAATTCCTTCATTGAGAAGAACATCTAGCATAGGTCGGCCTGCGGTCTTACTTGGCTCTCCATCATCACTGCAACGTTCTAGCTCATTGTTTTTACCCAGCACATAAGCAGAACAGTTATGGGAAGCATCCCAGTACTTCTTCTTCATCTGTTCAATAAAAGAAAGTGCTTCTTCTTCCGTAGCAATTGGTATGATTGTGGTAATAAATCTGGATTTCTTTTCAATTATTTCACCAGTTCCACCTGTATATACAATTTTATAGGAATCATTCATTTATTTTGTATCCTTTCTGAACCTGACTGCTTCCTTGACAAACATAATACGTTCCATTAAGATGAAGGAAACAAACTCAAAGTTATTATAGCAATGAGGGTAAAAAAGCGCAATATGATACAAGATACAATTAAAGGGGAAGGGTTTCATGAGGAAAAAGAGAACTTACATACAATTACTTAGCTTTTTACCGGCTCTGACGATCATGGTGATGATTTTTTTATTCTCAGCACAACCTGCGCTTATTTCAAAAGGTACAAGCTCACCATTGGCAGAAGGCTTGGTTCATGTATGGGAGAGATTCTTTGGAGAGTTTAAGGAAAGTGTTCGCTTGGAACAAATAGATCGAATGGATGTGGTTGTTCGAAAGACAGCTCATATGACAGAATATTTACTATTATCCTTAAGTATTGGAATACCACTCTATTACTACCATTTTCGTTCAAAAAAATTGTATCTGATTACATTCCTTAGTTCCGTATTCTATGCAGGAACGGATGAGTTTCATCAATTATTTGTCGAAGGTAGAAGTGGGAGGATTAGTGATGTTGGAATTGACTCCATTGGAATTGCCATTGGCTGTCTTGTACTCTTTTTCTATATTAATGCTAAGACAAAAGCTAAACAAAGCGATTTAGGGTAGCATCGTATTCGTAATTAATGGAAGATAATTTTGAGACAAGCTCTGCTTTGTTCACAGATAGACTCAAGCAAAGTTCATCTAAGGATTCATAATAATCTCTTAATTGAGTATTCACATAACTTAATAGCATCACTGGATCTGATGGCATGATATAGACCTCCTTTATTCAATAATCAAGTGAAGTCTATCATAAATGGATCTGGAATACAAGGTAGTTTGGAGGGAAACGGGTTGGATTTATTTGAATATATGAGAGAAACTACGATGGATAAGGAATCTCCATTGGCGTCACGACTTCGTCCAACGAAGTTATCAGAGGTTGTTGGGCAAAGCCATATCATTGGAGAGGACAAGTTACTATATCGTGCAATTATGGCGGATAAGCTTGGTTCCGTTATCTTTTATGGTCCCCCAGGAACGGGTAAGACAACACTTGCGAAGGTGATCGCATGTACAACAAGTGCCCAGTTTAAGCAGATAAATGCAACAAGTGCTGGGAAAAAGGATATGGAAGAAGTGATTTCTGTTGCAAAACAGACACTTGGCATGTATAAGAAAAAGACAATTCTATTTGTAGATGAGATTCATCGTTTTAATAAAGGTCAACAGGATTATTTGCTTCCATTTGTGGAGGATGGTACGATTATTTTGATTGGTGCTACCACTGAGAATCCATATTTTGAAGTAAATCAAGCGTTAATCTCACGTTCGATTGTATTTGAACTAAAACCATTGTCCAAAGATGATATTCGACAATTAATCCTACGTGCAGTAAAGGACAAAGAGAAGGGGTTAGGTAGCTATGGTGCAAAAATCGATGAGGATGCCTTGGAGTTTCTTGCAGATATGTCCAATGGTGATGCAAGAGCAGCCTTGAATGCAATTGAACTTGGAGTATTAACAACAAAGCGTAGTGAGGATAACATCATCCATATTACCTTAGCAGTCGCTTCCGAATGCATTCAAAGACGTGTTCTAAAATATGATAAGTCTGGGGATAATCATTACGATACAATTTCTGCATTTATTAAAAGTATGCGGGGTTCTGATCCAGATGCTACGATTTATTATCTGGCAAAGATGCTTCATGCTGGAGAGGAAGTTGCATTTATTGCAAGACGAATTATGATCTGTGCCGCGGAGGATGTATCCAATGCAGATCCTAATGCGCTTGTAGTAGCGACTGCAGCAGCAACTGCAGTAGAGCGACTTGGCATGCCAGAAGGTAGAATCGTATTAGCACAAGCAGCAGCTTATGTGGCATGTGCACCAAAAAGTAATTCTGCAATCTGTGCCATTGATGAAGCGATGCAGTTAGTAGAAAAAGAAACGATATCTGGGGTACCATCGCATCTTCGGGATGCACATTATAAAGGTGCTAAGAATTTGGGTCATGGGATTGGTTATCAATATGCTCATAGTTATGAAAATCACTATGTGAAGCAGCAGTATCTACCGGATGAATTAGTTGGGAAGACTTTTTATCAGATGGGGGATCTGGGTTACGAAAAAAAGATGAAGGAATGGCTTCAATACTTAAAGAATTAAGAATAGGTGTTACAATCTACAACTGTATGAAAAAGGTTGCAAATTTTGCTGATTCATGTTATTCTTGCAAGTGCAAGTTGTGGGGTTCTTTTAAGGATGTGAGGTATTGTTGATGAAAAATGGTAAATTGAAACGAATCATGGCAATAGCAGGAATCGTAGCATTGCTAAGCTTATATATTATAACGTTTGTTGCAGCAATCATGGCGAAACCATATGCCCATGGATTTTTCGTTGCAAGTATCTTTTGCTCTTTGGCAGTGCCAGTTATAATCTATGCTTTCTTACTTATTAGTAAAGCATTTGGGAAAAAGGATAGCAATAGCGTCCGCTTAAGTCAGGTAGGTCGTATCAAAAAAGAGCTTAAGAATATTGTAGATGATCAAGATACAAAAGAAAATTAAGCCTGCAGCAAAGCTACAGACTTAATCAAAAAGGGGAGGATAAGTATTTAATTCTTCTTTTGTAGGGTTGCTTTTCATTGGAGGGGGAATCCAACTGTTGAAAGAGCATACGCTAATCTAGTAATTCTTAGGCCGGTAGACTTTTGGGAGAAGTACCTGCGAATTTGCTTCTTAGATAGGCTGTTAGATATCTAAGCTACAAATGAATTATTAGACTAACCATAGTATTAACGTATAAAATTTTTTTATACACACAATAATTATAATAAAATGAGATTTGAGAGGATGAACAACATGAGTTTATTACAAGAGTGGAGAGATGTAGCTTATGCAGAGGATATGGACCAAAAAACTGGCCAGATATTCTGGGGAAATTACTTTACAGTAGAAAAAGGCATCTATGAGCAGCTCCTTGCGAATCCAGAGGAAGTTGTAACAGGAACTGTAGAGGAACTTGCAAAGAAGTATAACACCACATTACAGATTATGGTAGGTTTCCTAGATGGTATTAACGAAAGTCTTGTAACGCCAAATCCAATCGAAGAGATGACAGCAGATACTGTAGTATCTTTGAATTTTGATAATGAAAAATTGTACTACAATATGGTAGAAGCGAATGCAGACTGGTTATATGGATTACCACAATGGAATGATATCTTAACAGAAGCTAGAAGAAAAGAGCTTTATCTTGCACAGAAAAAATCTGGAACAATTGTTAAGGCTAAGAAAATTGGTAGAAATGATCCATGTACTTGTGGAAGCGGTAAGAAATATAAACACTGCTGTGGAAAGAATGCATAATCGATCATTGGAATAAAGATAAAAAGAGGTACTATGCTTTGACTGCTGGAAATCAGTAGCAAAAGCATAGTACCTTTTATAATTCTTTGATCTGTTGTTTATACATAAGATAAGAAGCGTAATATTGAAGTTCTTTGGAATTCTCAGGGGTGAGTTGTTGGTATAAACTAAAAAAATCTACAATGTCACGATCCAAGACTTCTCCACCAACCGGTAAATAGGCATCTGATATACCAAGTAAGTAATCACAGGATACATCAAAATATTTTGATAAAGCAATCAATTTTTCAATGGAAGGTTCGTTTCGTTGAGATTCATAATTTGATACCGCGGTTGGTTTT
This sequence comes from Bacillota bacterium, assembly GCA_023415655.1. Lineage (GTDB taxonomy): Bacteria > Bacillota > Clostridia > Lachnospirales > Lachnospiraceae > Lachnoclostridium. The sequence continues at coordinate 76,580 of JAEZKD010000207.1, forward strand.
AAACCAAGAATATCAGCCAGCTCGCTTTGCGTCAGTTTGTGCTTTTGGCGCAATTGCTTAAGTCGTACATTAAAGTTCATGTGTTCCTCCTGTCCCTATATTTCCCTGATTATTTTAATACTGTTCTCCCCCTAAGAACCTCTCAATGATAACAATTGATTGTGTAAAAAAATAGGAATATATTACTATCTATTATAGCAAAAAATGGCATCATGTCAATATAGATTACATTAATTTGACAAACACCTCGTGGTGACTTATATTACTAAATATAGATCTAATTACATATTAAAGTAGTACATATTTGAGGTATCCGAATGGGAAAAAGACCCCGATTAGATGAGAAACTATTATATACAGCAATGAATACATGTTCAGAAGCTATCTATGTATTCAAAACAGATGGTTTCATTCTGTTTTGCAATGAGGCAGCAAAGAAAGAGAACGGTTATGGAGATGACGTCGGTACGATTCATATCTTAGATGTTTTCCCTAAATTGTTATGTATCAGAAATCATAAGGTGACATTACTTGATCAAACGATGAATAAGGATAGGGAAGCATTTGCCTATCGTAAAAATCAGACCTGTTATCCTGTGCGTGTTCAACTTGTTTGGCAAAATATCAATCAAGAGCGTATCGGAATCTTGTCGGCAAGAAATATATCAGAACTAAAGGGTGCAGTGAAACGAGAGAAACTTCTAAAGGAAGAATTAAAAGAAGTGGATCGTATGAAGAACATGTTTCTTGCTAATATCACTCATGAACTTAAAACTCCAGTCAATGGGATGAAGGGGTTAGCAGATGTATTAGCGGAAACCTCGCTAAGTTCAAATCAAAGAGAGAATGTAAATATCATACGTCGATGTTGTATCAATATGTCGAATCTAATCAATGAAGTTTTAGACTTTACCAAGATCTCCGATGGTAAATTGGTATTAGAGGAAACAGAATTTGATTTCCATCTATTTATGAAGAATACATTGGCAGTACATATGACAGCATTAGCTGAAAAAGGATTAGAAATTCAATTAAATATTGGAGAAACGGTACCAGGAGTTATCCTAGGAGATGAACTACGTTTAGGGCAAATTCTCAATAATTTAATATCGAATGCAATAAAATTCACCTCAAATGGAAGAATTGTAATTGATGTCGTCAATACTTATGAGGATGAAGAGGAAATAGAGCTATTTTTTATGGTTATGGATACTGGCATAGGAATTGCCAAAGAGGATATGGACAAATTGTTTCTTCGCTTCTCACAAATCGATGGCTCCATTACTAGAAAGTATGGGGGAACAGGACTGGGATTATCTATTAGTAAACCTTTGATTGAACTTATGAAAGGTTCCATTTATGTAGATAGTGAAGTTGGAAAAGGGAGCAAATTTTCGTTTTCTGCAAGATTCCATAAAGGAAGTAATACAACGGAATTAGGGATCAAAGAAGAGATATCCAATACACAAGAAGAGAAGAGATTGGATACAAGTCAGATGGAGTATGTAGCAAATCAAAGAAATATAGCATCAGAACTTGGAGATTGGAACCAAAAAAATGTGAATGATAGCATTGAAAGGTTAACGCTTTGTTTGGAGCTTGGAATTTGGGAAAAGGCTGAAAATTATGCAGTAATGCTAAGAGATTTATTCCCAGAGGAGAGAAGTGAGGAACGAAAGCAAGCATTTCGATTGTTATTAACCGTACGTAAAGAAAACTATGATTTATCGATGCAGCAATTAAAGGAATTAACCAATATGATTTCAAGAGAGGCATAGGATCGATGTACGAAACAAAGCAGATAGAACAGAGAGTCAATATTTTAGTGGTTGATGATGTTGTGCCCAATCTCATTGTATTAGCCGAGATTATCAAGGATGCTGGCTATATTGCTCGTCCGGTTACAAGCGTACAAAAGGCGATGGAAGCAATTCGCATCTTAGAACCACAGCTGATTCTTTTAGATATTTCAATGCCTGATATGGATGGGTTTGAATGGTGTGAAATCTTAAAGAAAGATCCAAAGACAAGGGATATACCAATCATATTTATCTCTGCTTTGAGTTCAACGCAGGATAAAATACATGGCTTTACGCTTGGTGCAGTGGACTTTATTTGTAAACCCTTTGAACCAGAAGAGATTACACTGCGAATCAATACACATCTAAAAATATATAAAATGCAGCAAGAGCTTGAAATGTACAATCAGAAGCTTCATAAGCTCGTGGAGGAACAAAGAAATCAAATTTTACTAGAACAAAAAAATCTCATTTATGCAATGGCTCGAATGTGTGAAGCTAGAGATAGTGTAAGAACCAATCACATTGAGAATGTTGCAAAAAATAGTAAGCTATTAGCATTATGCCTATTATTAGCAGAAGAGGAAACTGAGATTGTAACCAATGACTTTGTAGTAGCAATCGAACTAGCAGCACCCTTGCATGACATTGGGAAAATAGGTATTCCTGAGGATATTGTGCGTAAGAAGAATCGAACAGTAGACGAAGAAAAAATTTATCAAAAACATACTGAAATTGGTGCAAACACCATATTAGGGGTTTATGTGCCAACAGAGCATAACCAGTGTTTACAAATGGCAATTGATATTGCGCACTATCATCACGAAAAATGGGATGGAAGTGGATATCCGAAAGGATTAAAGGGAGAAGAGATTCCAATCTCAGCTCGAATTGTATCGATTGTGAATGCCTATGACCGATGGATGGTGGAATGTGATTTATGTAGTACCTGCAATGAGACCTGTAACCATCAGGTGATGAAACGGCTCAATGAACGTTCTGGAGAAAGTTTTGATCCAAAGCTTATAAAGATGTTAAATAAGATTCAAAAACAGCTGAAAAGTTGATAGGAGTAAAACAGTGAAAAAGAAAGATTTTTATCTTGATTATAAATCAAGGAAACGGAATAAAGGCTATGGTTTAAAGTTAGTAAAAGAAGAAAAATCGAAAAAAGGAATGGCTTTTTTTATCTTGCTTTTTGCCTTGGTGGTTGGGACTGGAGTAACTTTATTAATTCTTTATCGCCAGGAAAGAGAAGAAAACAGAGAAAGACTTTTAAACAATAAGATATTAGCAGCCAATCTATCAGAGATTTCAGACACTACGAATACAGGCCCATATGGGATGTGGATCACTCAATCCACACAAGAGGATGAAATTCTAGAACCAGTGGAAACCAAAGAAGTATGGATGGCAGACTTTGTGGATACAAGAGAAGCTGTGCAAGCAAAAGGAATTTATGTGACAGCTTCCAAAGCCAATAGTACCATTGATGAGTTAGTAGCATTAGTTGAGAGAACCGAATTAAATGCAATGGTAATCGATATTAAGGATGATGATGGGCACATTACGTATTTAACGGATAATAAAGAAGCGAATGAAATCAATGCACCTAGAGCTTATATTAGTGATTTGGAAGGTTTGATTAAGAAGCTAAAAGAAAAGAATATCTACTTAATTGCACGTGTGGTGGCATTCAAGGACCCAGTGTTGGCAGAAGCAAAGCCTGAATTAGCATTATGGAAAAAAGATGGCTCTGTCTTTCGTGATAAGGATAATCTTGCTTGGGTGAATCCATATCGTAAGGAGGTTTGGGATTATCTAGTGAGCGTTGGTAAGGAATGTGCAAAGCTAGGGTTTGATGAAGTGAATTTTGACTACATTCGTTTTTCTACCGATAGTGGCATGGCAGACGTTGACTTTGGAGAAGTGGCAGAAACAAAGACAAAGATAGAAACTGTTGCAGAGTTTGTAAAATATGCGTGTGAACGATTAAAACCACTTGGTATCTATGTTTCAGCAGATGTATACGGAGCCATTATCAATAGCGCGATTGATGCTAAGATTGTTGGACAAAGCTATGTGGAGATGTCAAAGTATCTGGATTATATCTGTCCAATGATTTATCCATCTCATTATGGTGATGGCTATTATGGCATTGACTATCCAGATACACAGCCGTATGAGTTAATTATGGGTGCTCTTGAATCATCTAGAACATCCTTAGATCAAATTGAGGAGGGAGAACATCGTGCAATTGTTCGACCTTGGCTTCAGGACTTTACCGCTTCTTGGTTAAGGCATTACATCAAATATGGACCAAAGGAAGTAAGAGAACAGATTGAAGCGGTTTATGACTCTGATTACACAGAATGGCTATTATGGAACGGTGCTATGAATTATACAGAAGAAGCATTATATACAGAAGAAGAGGCTGTGATGAAATATAATTCCAGACCAACACCGACACCGACACCAACACCAACACCAGAACCATTGCCAACGAGAGTACCGAATGCAGGGCAATATTATGAATCACCATGGAAAAATTAACAGAAAGAAATGATATTGCATGCAAGAAATCGGTTAGATGAGGGTATAGGTTATTGTGATACTCAAAGGAGGCTGTGAAATTGACGGATGAAGAGATTTTATCATTGGTGCAGAAAAAAAATGAGCTTGGATTGTCAATGATAGCAGAGAAATATGAAAAGCTGCTTGTTTATATTGCTACCGGAATTTTGGGGAACCACGCACGTGACATTGAAGAATGTGTTAATGATACGTATTTGAAATTTTGGAGGAATGCTGAGAAATACGATTATACGAAGGCATCGATTCCAACCTACCTTAAGGTGATTGTGCGAAATACGGCAATCAATCGCTTAAGAGATTTAAAACGACATGAGGATAGAACATATACAGAAGATGTTTCAGAATTAGCATCTGTGATAGCGGATTCAGCACAGAACATTGAAAATTTAATGCTTCGAAAAGAGAATTTGAAACGACTGAATAAAGTGATTGCAAGCCTTTCGGAAAAGGATCGAGAATTAATGATTCGTAAATATTTTTATTTACAGTCATCCAAGGTGATTGCGAAAGCAATGTTGATGTCAGTCACAGCAGTAGATTCTAGACTTTCTCGACTTCGTACGAAGGTAAAAGGAGAATTTGATACGTTACAGTAAAGGAGGGTGTATTCTTATGACGGAACAATTATTATTTGATCTGATGGGTGACTTGGATGTTTCTTTCCTAGAGAATGACTATATTGAACGAGATTTAATCAATCAGAAACGGGCAATGAAACGAGTATTAAGAAAAAAGACATTAAAGAAAGGAACAGAGTTTACTTTGACTGATTCCTTACGTAATGCAGTATATGAACAACGTGAGTTAATTGATACCATAGTTGCCCCTTCCATTGGTGAAGAGAAAATCGTAGATAAGATTGATTTGCGAGTAAAAGCAGTGAAGAAAAAGGTGAGTAAAGCCATTACTATTATCTCAGGAATTGTGGCAATGGTAGTCCTAGCAATCAGTGTCATTGTTGTATTAATTAAAAAGAAAAGTATCGCTAAGATGTTTGGAAAGCGAGTACAAACAGCTTAAGAGAATAAAAAATCATGTGGAGGATATGTCATGTTTGAAAAATTACAAAGAATTATTGCAGAACAGCTAAATATTGAGGAGGATGCCATTACTTTAAGTAGTTCCTTAAAGGAAGATTTGGGAGCAGATTCTCTTGATATATTTGAACTTGTAATGGCATTGGAAGAGGAGTACAATACTGAATTCAATCAAGAGGACTTGACAGAGATTAATACGGTTGAAGATATTATCAAATATCTTGCGGATAAAGGGATTGAGGAATAAGCTTAAGTATGAGACAGCAAAATAGGGACGAGGGATTCGTCCCTTGATTTGTATGGAGGGACATATGAGTAAGATTGCATTTATATTTCCAGGGCAGGGTGCTCAGTATGCCGGAATGGGAAGAGATTTCTATGAGAATTTCGCCGAAAGTAAAGAGATATTTGAACGAGCTAGTCAACTTCTTGGGATGAATATGAAGGAGCTTGTTTTTGAAGAAAATGAGAAACTAAATAGAACGGAATATACACAGGTAGCAATGGTAACAACGATGGCAGCTATGCTTGCGCACATTCATACCTTAGGCATTCAACCGGAGGTTTGTGCTGGATTAAGTCTTGGTGAATATGCTGCTCTAATTGAAAGTAAGGTACTTAACGTAGACGATGCAATTTTACTTGTACGTAAACGTGGAATTTATATGCAGGAAGCAGTTCCTGTGGGTGTTGGTGGTATGGCAGCAGTACTTGGTATGGATCCTGAGGTAGTTGAGGATATTTGTAGTAAGGCTTCTGGGATTGTCTCAGTTGCTAACTATAATTGTCCAGGGCAGGTAGTAATCTCGGGTGAAAATACTGCCTTACAATATGCGATAACATCATTAGAGCAAGCAGGAGCAAAGCGTGTACTTCCATTAAACGTAAGTGGTCCTTTCCATTCTAGTATGCTAGAAAAAGCAGGAGAATTATTACGAGCAGAGATTAAGAAAATAGATATTCATACGCCGCAAATTCCTTATGTTGCAAATGTTACAGCAAACTATGTTACTAAGGGGGGAGAGGTAGAGGAATTATTGGCAAAGCAGGTTTCCTCTTCCGTACGTTGGCAGCAAAGTGTGGAGACAATGATTGCAAATGGAATTGACATATTTGTAGAAATAGGACCAGGTAAAACCTTGTCTTCCTTTATAAAAAAGATTGATAAGACAAAAAAAGTAATTAACATAGAAAAAGTAGAGGATTTAGTAAACTTGAAAGAGCTTAAGGAGGTCATTGGATGTTAAATAATCAGGTTGCAGTGGTTACAGGTGCAAGTAGAGGAATCGGAAGAGAGATTGCACTTACTCTTGCTAGTTATGGAGCTAAGGTTGTTGTAAATTACTGTGGTTCAAAAGATAAGGCTGAGGAAGTAGTGAATCAGATTATTGCAAACGGTGGAGAAGCAATTGCATACCGAGCAGATGTAGCTAGCCTAACGGAAACGGAGCAGATGTTTGCAGATGTGATGGAACAATACAAGCGAATTGATATCTTAGTCAACAATGCTGGAATCACACGAGATAATTTATTGATGAAGATGTCAGAGGAGGAGTTTTCCTCAGTAATCGATACTAATCTAACAGGAGTGTTTCATTGTTTAAAACAAGCAAGTAAAATTATGTTAAAACAACGAAGTGGAAGAATCGTTAACATATCTTCCGTGGTTGGAGTGATTGGGAATGCTGGGCAGCTGAATTACTGTGCTGCAAAAGCTGGAGTGATAGGTATGACAAAATCACTTGCGAGAGAACTTGGCTCAAGAGGGATTACTGTGAATGCAGTTGCGCCTGGATTTATTCAAACGGATATGACTGAGGTTCTTTCAGAACAAATAAAAGATACGATAAAAGGGCAAATCCCACTAAAAAGATTGGGTGTTGTTAAGGATGTTGCTGAAGCAGTTGCATTCCTTGCATCAGATAAGGCAGCATATATTACTGGCCAGGTACTACAAGTCGATGGCGGAATGGGAATGTAAAGAAAGGTGAGAGTCTATGAAGAGAGTCGTAGTAACAGGTATGGGTGCAATCACTCCAATCGGGAATAGTGTGGAGGAGTTTTGGGAGAATGCCAAACGCGGAACGCATGGATTTGGACCAATCACTTATTTTGATACCGAAGAATACAAGGTGAAGCTAGCTGCACAAGTAAAAGATTTTGATCCTGCAAATTATATGGACCCAAAAGCTGCAAGACGTATGGAGTTATTTAGTCAGTATGCAATAGCTGCAGCAGGGGAAGCAATTAAGCAAAGTGGATTAGACTTAACGGCTGAGGATACAACAAGAATCGGTGTATCCGTTGGGTCAGGCATTGGTAGTCTTCAAATCATTGAAAAGGAATATGAAAAGATACTTGAAAAAGGACCAAAGAGAACAAATCCATTATTTGTTCCATTGATGATTAGTAACATGGCAGCCGGAAACGTTGCAATCAACTTTGGATTACGTGGTAAATGCCTTAATATTGTAACAGCATGTGCAACGGGAACTCATTCCATTGGAGAAGCATATCGTTCTATTCAATGCAATGATGCAGATGTGATGGTTTGTGGTGGTACAGAAGCAGCAATAACGAAGCTTGGAATTGCTGGCTTTAGCGCACTTACAGCGCTGTCAACAGAAATTGATCCAGATAAGGCTTCGATTCCATTTGATAAGAATCGTAATGGGTTTGTAATGGGTGAAGGTGCTGGAATTGTTGTATTGGAATCTTATGAGCATGCCCTAGCTCGAGGAGCTAACATCTTAGCTGAGGTTGTTGGATATGGTGCTACCGGGGATGCATATCATATTACATCTCCATCAGAGGATGGAGATGGAGCAGTGAGGGCTATGCAGCTTGCAATGAAGGAGGCTTCCTTGGAGCCAGAAGATATAGATTATATCAATGCACATGGAACTAGTACTCATCATAATGATCTTTTTGAAACCATAGCAATTAAGAGAGTATTAGGAGACCATGCATATAAAGTAAGTATTAATTCGACCAAATCGATGACCGGACACCTCTTGGGGGCAGCAGGTGCCATTGAATTCATTATCTCAGTGAAATCTGTCATTGAGGATTTCGTTCATCCAACCGCTGGATATCAAACTCCAGACGAAGAATGTGATTTGGATTATACGAAAGAAGCAAGAGCTGATAAAAAGATACAGGTAGCATTAAGCAATTCTCTCGGTTTTGGAGGGCATAACGCAACAATCATTGTTAAGAAGTATGTTTAGAAAGAGGTGTCAGAATGGAACTGAAGGATATTTTAACATTAATTCAGACCGTATCGGATTCGAACTTAACTTCTTTTGATTATCAAGAAGGGAATTTAAAGCTATCCATACAGGTAAATCATAACGAGAGATGTGTTGGTGAGAAGCCAGTTTTGATACAGCAAGAGGTAATATTACAAGATACCAAAGAGAAAACAGATAGTTGTTATACGATAACATCACCAATGGTTGGAACTTTTTATAGTGCAAAAAGTGAAGATAGTAAGCCTTTTATTCAGGTTGGAGATCACGTGAAAAAAGGGCAGGTCATTGGAATCGTAGAAGCAATGAAGCTTATGAATGAAATTGAATCACCTTATGAGGGGATTGTTGAAGAAATTCTTGTGAAGAATCAAGAAATGGTTGGATTTGAACAATTATTGGTTCGTATTCGTTCATAAGACGCGATAAAGGAGATAAAAAATGTTAAATAGTAAAGAAATAATGGAGATTATACCACATCGTAGCCCGTTCTTATTAATCGATCGTATTCTAGAATTAGTTCCAGGAATCCGTGCGATTGGAAGAAAGTGTGTTACCTTCAATGAACCATTTTTTGCTGGACATTTCCCAGAGGAACCAGTAATGCCAGGTGTATTAGTGATTGAAGCATTAGCTCAGGTAGGTTCAGTGATTTTATTATCTATGGAAGAACACAAAGGTAAGAATGCCTACTTTGGCGGAATTAATAAAGCTAGATTTCGGAACAAAGTATTACCAGGTGATGTATTAACCTTAGAGGTTGAAGTGATTAAGAGTAAGGGTTCTGTTGGTGTTGCTTCTGCAAAGGCTTATGATAATGAGAAAGTTTTTGCAGATGCAGAGATTACATTTGTCGTTTCTTAGGAGAGGATTATGTTTAAGAAAATACTGATTGCCAATCGAGGAGAAATAGCGGTACGTATCATACGTGCTTGTCGTGAAATGGGGATTGAAACCGTTGCTGTATATTCTACCATTGATAAAGATTGTCTTCATGCTCAGTTGGCAGATGAAGCCGTTTGTATCGGGCCTACACCAAGCAAAGACAGTTATCTTAAAATGGAACGTATCTTAAGTGCAACTCTAGCATCTGGAGCAGATGCGATTCATCCAGGGTTTGGTTTCCTTTCAGAAAATAGCAAATTCGCTGAGCTATGTGCGAAGTGTAAGATTGCTTTTATTGGTCCTGAAGCTGAAGTTATCGAACGAATGGGCAATAAATCAGAGGCTCGTAATACGATGATTGCAGCAGGAGTACCTGTGGTTCCAGGAACAAAGGAACCAGTTTACGATGTAGATAAAGCGAAGAAGATAGCGAGTGAAATTGGATATCCTGTCATGATTAAGGCTAGTGCTGGTGGCGGTGGCAAGGGAATGAGAATCGCTCGTAATGAGGCAGAATTCCAAGGCTTATTCGAAACAGCGAAGCAAGAAGCAAAACGTGGATTTGGCGATGATACCATGTACATTGAAAAGTACATTGAAGGGGCTAGACATATCGAATTTCAGATACTTGCAGACCATTATGGCAATGTTGTGCATCTTGGAGAACGAGATTGTTCGGTGCAAAGAAGACATCAGAAAATGGTAGAGGAAGCTCCATGTTTCGTCATCTCAGAAGAACTTAGAAAAGAGATGGGTGAAGTCGCAGTGCGTGCTGCAAAGGCAGCAGGTTACCACAACGCAGGTACGATTGAATATATCCTTGATAAGAACAATCAGTATTACTTTATTGAGATGAATACAAGAATTCAAGTGGAGCATGGAATCACTGAGTTGGTAACAGGAATTGATTTAATTAAAGAGCAGATAAAAATTGCTGCGTTAGAAAGGCTTTCTTTTTCACAGGAGGACATTCAATTCCAAGGGCATGCGATTGAATGCCGAATTAATGCGGAAAATCCTAGCCGTAATTTTATGCCATCCCCAGGAACGATTCACTCGTTGCATCTTCCAGGAGGGTTTGGTGTGCGAGTTGATACGATGCTCTATCAAGGCTATACAATCCCACCAACCTATGATTCACTTGCAGCAAAGGTAATGGTACATGGAAGGAATCGGGAGGAAGCCATTCGTAAGATGTTAGGTGCACTTGGTGAATTCATCATTGATGGAATTGATACGAATATAGACTTTCTTTATGATTTAATGAATGAAGAGGAATTCTTAAAGGGGCGTATTACAACGGACTTTGTAGAAAAAGTTTTAAATAGAAAGTAGGTTTGATACCATGGGCATGTTTAAAAAAACAGGAAGCAATGCAATCAAAGATATCAAGCGCAATGAAAAGATGAAAGAGATGATAGATGAGCCTCAGGTTCCGGATGGTTTGTTTCAAAAATGTGAGAAATGTGGGGAAATCATCTACGCAGAGGATATCATTGCTAATTATTATATTTGTCCAAATTGTAACAGCTATTTTAGAATTGCACCAAGAAATCGTCTTAGTATGGTTCTAGATAAAAATAGTTTTGTTGAAATGGATCAGGATCTCCCAATGAGCGATCCTCTGAAGTTCCCAGGATATGAAACTAAGTTGGAACATATGAAAGCAGTAACCGATTTGGATGAAGCAGTGATTACAGGAGTTGGCAAAATCAATGGTGATCCAGTTGCAATCGGAGTTATGGCATCCACCTTTCTGATGGGAAGTATGGGTAAGGTTGTAGGAGAAAAGCTAACACGTCTCATTGAACGTGCTACGAATGAAAAGCTACCTTTAGTTATTTTTTGCTGTTCTGGTGGTGCACGTATGCAAGAAGGAATTGTATCCTTGATGCAGATGGCGAAAACAAGTGCAGCATTAAAACGTCATTCTGAAGCTGGATTAATCTATATCCCTGTATTAACGGATCCTACCACAGGAGGGGTTATGGCTAGCTTTGCAATGCTAGGCGATGTAATACTAGCTGAGCCAGGTGCATTAATTGGCTTTGCAGGTCCTCGTGTAATTGAACAGACAATTGGGCAAAAGTTACCGGAAGGATTTCAACGTGCAGAATTTTTATTGGACCATGGGTTTGTTGATAAGATTGTAAAAAGAAGTCGCTTAAAAGCAGTGTTATCTTTTTTGATAACAACGAGCAAACCATTAGCCGATGATGCAATTTACGACGAAAGAGAATTGAGAGCCTTAGAGGAATTGACTGCAGAAACCGCAGAAGAACAAGAGGAGTATTAGAAAGAAGGTGCTATGTATGGAGAATTCAAAGACTGCCTGGGAGCGCGTAAAGATTGCTAGAGGGAATGAGAGACCAACAAGTATTGATTACATTGGCCATATCTTCGATCGATTTCTTGAACTTCACGGTGACCGCCTTTGTCGTGATGATGGAGCCATCGTCGGTGGAATAGCAACCATTCATGGAATTCCCGTAACAGTCATCGGCCAACAAAAGGGCCGTAATATGAAACAGAACATCAAACGTAATTTTGGTATGCCATATCCTGAAGGCTATCGAAAAGCGTTACGATTGATGAAACAGGCAGAAAAATTTCATCGTCCAATCATCTGTCTTGTAGATACGCCAGGAGCTTTTTGTGGTGTGGAAGCAGAGATGAGAGGGCAGGGTGAGGCTATTGCACGTAATCTCTATGAGATGTCAGCAATTCAAGTTCCGATTTTGTCCATCGTTATTGGAGAAGGTGGAAGTGGTGGGGCATTAGCACTTGCAGTCGCAAATGAAGTTTGGATGCTTGAAAATTCTACGTATTCGATTCTTTCTCCAGAAGGCTTTGCTTCGATCTTATGGAAGGATAGTAAGCGAGCGGATGAAGCTGCAGACATTATGAAAATAACGGCCAATGATCTACATAAGCTTAACATTGTAGATCAAGTCATTATGGAACGAGACATGGTTCATAAGTCAGTAACTAAGGATATCTTAGGGGAAGTGACACAAGAACTGACCACTGCACAAAGTATGGAAGAGGAAGTAGGTCAAATCAAGCAAGCAGAGGAAGAAAAGAGTGAAGATTTTACATTGACCTCTGGCAATATGGAAGAGGTTGCAGCGAAGCTAAAAGCAGGAATTCTTGATTTCATCTACCGCTATCAGAATAAAGGTGAGGAAGTTGTAAGTGAACGTTATGATCGATTCCGTAAGTTTTAATAGCGTCTATCGTATCATTCGGACATTGTACCTTATAAGATATCATATTTTGTTCCAACCGTGGCTAAGTCACAAAATATGATATCTTATAAGGTACAACATCGAATGTTACGACAGTATATATAAAAGAGTAGTCAGAACCGCTAAGTGTTAGGTGGTTTTGACTACTCTTCTTTTGAAATTACATCCGAATAGGCAGTTTTTGTACTAATACCAGGGAGTTTGCCAATTTTTCCAGAGAGTGCGCTTATAATATCTTGAGGTGCATCAATAGCAATACTAATAATATTAATCGCTTTTAAGGGATAGGGAATACCCATTCGTCCTATGATATATTTACCGTATTGATGTAATAATTTATTTAATGTTTCGATTGAGCTTTCATTTTTTACAATAATTCCAATGACTGCAACACGTGTCTCCAATATCTTTCCTCCCTTTATCGTTATAAAATAATTGTAGCATTGAAAGAAAGAAAAAACAACATGAGTGATTATTTTTCTCATATACTGTTAAAAAAACAGTTGGGTGAAAGAATATGAATAGTCAGAAGCTTGATAATCAATTGAATCTTGCCTTGAACACCTCACAGAGGGAGAGAGAGAAGACACTGGACCTCGATTTTGGTTTTGATACAGAGACGAAGGAATGGGAGTTGATTGTAAGGTACAATACTGGACTTAAAAATATTGCAGATGAGGTTGGATTTCGAGTGGTTGAATTGGTTGCTAATTACGCAATTATCCGTATCACAGAGGATAAGATCGATCGACTCACTCAATACTCAGAAATTGAATTTATAGAAAAGCCGAAAAAATTATTTTTTGAATTACGTGAATCAAGAATTGCTGCTTGCGTACCCCCAGTAGAAGCATATCCTTTTATGTTAAGTGGAAAAGGTGTAATTGTTGCAATCATTGATTCGGGTATTGATTATTCCCATCCGGACTTTCGGAATGAAGATGGTACGACTAGAATTCTTGCCCTTTGGGATCAGACGATTGCACCAGAGGAGGGACTTGGTCCTCCAGAAGGATTTACGGAAGGGACCTTATATACGAAGGAGCGAATCGATGAAGCACTGAGCAAAACCTCTCCTCAGGAGCGTATGCAGATAGTACCAAGTGCAGATGTGTCGGGGCATGGAACCCATGTTGCTGGTATCGCAGCAGGGAATGGAAGAGCATCGAATGGAGTCGATAAAGGAGTTGCGACAGAAAGTGATCTTATTGTTGTAAAATTAGGAAGACCAATCCAGAATTCTTTTCCTTCTACCGTGCAATTGATGACCGGAGTGGATTTTGCTGTGAGAACTGCCCTACAGCGTAAGCAGCCAATTGCAATCAACTTAAGCTTTGGTAATAATTATGGTTCCCATGACGGAAGGTCCATCTTAGAGAATTATCTTAATGATGTGGCAGCAATCTGGAAGAATAACATTGTTGTAGGGACTGGGAATGAAGGAGCATCTAAGACGCATACGTCAGGGATGCTTGAGAACAATGTATCAAAAATAATCGAATTAGTAGTAGGGGAAGGAATCACTGGATTAAATCTTCAAATATGGAAGAACTACTATGATGAATTTGACATCAGCTTGATTCATCCGAGTGGAAATCGAGTGGGGCCAATTCCACAGATTCTCGGAAACCAACAGTTTCGACTTGCAGAAACGACAGTACTGTTATACTTTGGAGAACCTCAGCCTCTGAATCGTGCACAAGAGATTTATATGGAATTTCTACCGGTCAATCAATATCTAAATCCTGGTGTATGGAAATTTGAATTAACCCCGAAGAACATCATTGTTGGTAATTATGATTTTTGGTTACCATCGACCGCTTCGATTGGACCAGAGACAGGATTTTTATTACCTGTACCTGAAACAACATTAACCATACCTTCCACTGCACTCGCCGTAATTTCAGTTGCAGCTTATAATTCGAATAACGATAGTATTGCTCCATTCTCAGGACGTGGATATACAAGGGGAGATATGTTGATTAAACCAGATATTGCAGCACCAGGTGTGGATATTATTTCTACTGCACCAGGAGGAAATTATACAAGAAAGACGGGAACCTCTATGGCTACTCCATTTGTGACAGGTGCTGCAGCATTGTTAATGCAATGGGGAATTGTAGAGGGGAATGATCCTTATCTGTATGGAGAAAAGTTAAAGACGTATCTAATTAAAGGTGCACGACATATTGCCGCAATTGCAGAGTATCCCAATAATCTGATTGGATGGGGTGTGTTGTGTGTGAGGGATAGTATTCCGGAGTAGGAGGAATATGTGAGTTGTGAATATAAGCCAAGTTTTAAAGTTATCTCAACTTACGAGAACATGAAAACCGTTTACTTGTTCTTTTGAGTTGCAACTTATAATGGGGAAAAAAGCATGGATTACATAAG
>JAEZKD010000231.1 GCA_023415655.1 Bacillota bacterium
AACGAATCTTTCAGAGTATGTCTCGAAAAGGAAACTGTCACGATAATTCAGTTATGGAAAACTTCTTTGGATTACTTAAGCAAGAAATCTATTATGGCGTAGTTTATTATAGTTATGAAGAACTAAAGTCAGAAATAGAACGATACATAAAGTATTACAATGAACAAAGAATAAAAGAGAAACTAAGATGGCAAAGCCCTGTTCAATATAGGCTTAGCCTCTTGGCTGCATAAAAATAGCGTAGCAGCCATTAAAACTGCTACGCTTAAAAAGTCTAACTTTTGGGGGTCACCTCAACGAGTACTTAAAACATCCTTTTTCAACATCCCTTTTCCACAATCCAGCGAACAAAGTATAGTCGTTGGATAAAGCATTTCATACTGATCGTATACAACAAAAAAGCCCCGAAACCATAATAGTTTCGGGGTTTTTGAGAAATCCCATTCGGGATAAATTATCTCTTGGAGAACTGAGGAGCACGACGAGCGGCTTTTAAACCGTACTTCTTTCTTTCCTTCATTCTTGGATCTCTTGTTAAGAAACCTGCCTTCTTTAAAGCTGGACGGTATTCAACGTCTGCCTGTAAAAGGGCTCTGGAGATACCATGTCTGATTGCACCAGCCTGGCCAGTGAAACCACCACCATGAACGTTAACAAGAACGTCAAATTTATCAGCTGTTTCTGTTAATGCAAGTGGCTGACGAACGATAAGCTTTAATGTTTCAAGACCGAAATATGAATCCATATCTCTCTTATTTATAGTAACTTTACCTGTTCCAGGTACAAGGTATACTCTTGCAATACTGCTCTTTCTTCTACCAGTTCCGTAATATTTTGCTTTAGCCAATGTTATTTCCTCCTTTCAGTCCTAATTAGTATTTGATTTCAAGTACTTCTGGTTTTTGAGCTGCATTGTTGTGCTCTGGACCAGCATATACGTGTAATTTAGTTAACATGGATCTTCCTAAAGGTCCCTTTGGAAGCATACCTTTTACTGCAAGTGTAATAACATCTGCAGGTTTCTTAGCCATCATTTCCTTTAATGTTGTTTCTCTCATACCACCAGCGTAATCAGAGTGATTGTAGTAAATCTTCTGATCCATCTTCTTGCCAGTTACCTTAATCTTGTCAGCATTGACAACGATTACGTAATCACCTGTATCGATGTGTGGTGTATAAATAGCCTTGTTCTTACCTCTTAAAACTTTAGCGATCTCAGAAGAGAGACGTCCTAATGTATGTCCTGTAGCGTCAACTACATACCATTTTCTTTCAATTGTTGCTGGACTTGCCATAAAGCTTTTCATTGGTTTACCTCCTTAAATATTCTTCTATCTACTTGTTAACATACCGCTTTCATGAAACACCTATAAATAGTAGGTTTTACGGTTGTTTTAGTCACTTCGTGTATTATATAGTATTCAAAAATTACTGTCAAGCAGTAAAACCAATCTTTTAAGGCAAAATTGAAAATTTTCTTAGTTGATATGCAAAAAAGTCATTCTACAAATGACTTTTTCTAAATTATTTGAAATTATACTATTTTGTATGTTCAAGAGAATCAATAAAAGAAGAAAATGTCGCATCCTTTATTTAAAACTTATAAGATAACATATTATGCGACTTAGCCAAAGTAGGAATCAAAATATGTGATCTTATAAGCTGCAAATCAAGGTCTACGACACATTCTTCCTTACACATACTCAATCTTACAAAGGGTCAACCCTTTGGCTGGTGCTGTTGGCCCAGCTACTGAACGATCTTTTTGCTCTAACATCCATGCTACCTTCTCTGGTTCATACAGATGATTCCCAACCTGAATTAGTGTTCCTGCAATGATACGCACCATATTATATAAGAATCCATTCCCTTGAATACGAATGACTACCTGGGCATCCTCCTTAATCACTTCAATTGAATAGATCGTACGTGTGGTATCCTTCACCTGGGTATTCACAGAGCAAAAGCTCACATAATCATGCTCTCCAACCAGGTAACTAGCTGCTTTTTGCATCGCTATGATATCTAAATCATAGTACACAAAATGAGAATATCTTCTTGTCAACGGCATAGGAAATGTCGCGTTATAGATTCGATACTCATAGGTCTTCTTGGTATCACAATGCCTTGGATGAAAATCCATGGCAACTTCTCTGGATTCTTGAATAACAATATCCTCTGGAAGTCTTTGATTAAGAGCATACGATACCTTTTCGGCTGGGATTCTTGAATCCGTATCAAACACTGCCACGTTTCCTTTTGCATGTACTCCAGAATCCGTTCGGCTTGCACCTATTACGGTAATCTCTTCTTTTAACAATGCTGACAGTTCCCGATTTAATACTCCTTCAATTGTAGTTGCATTCGGTTGCACCTGCCATCCACAATAGTTGGTTCCATCGTATGCAACTATCAACAAAATCCTCTTCATATCCACAAAACTCCTACTCTGTCTTATCCTACTATGGAATTAGTAACACAATCACTGCAATATATGCAATGAAAACTCCGAATGCTAAGAAATCTCTCCCATGATAAACAAGTGGTTTCATCTTCGTACGTCCCTTGCCTCCACGATAGCATCTTGCTTCCATCGCCATCGCAAGGTCACTAGCACGACGAAATGCAGAGATAAATAAAGGTACGAGAATTGGTACCATTGCCTTCGCACGTTTGATTACATTCCCACTTTCAAAATCTGCACCACGCGCCTGCTGCGCTTTCATAATCTTATCTGTTTCTTCTAATAAGATTGGAATAAATCGAAGTGCAATGGACATCATCATCGCAACCTCATGTACTGGTACGCGAATTACCTTTAAAGGTCCAAGCAAACGTTCAATACCATCCGTCAACTGGTTTGGCGTGGTTGTAAATGTCATTAAGGAAGATCCAAGGATTAAGGAAATCAAACGAATTGCCATAAATCCTGCAGTACGTAAGCCTTCTTTTGTTACCTTTAAAAATCCTAACTTCCAAACAGTATCACCTGGGGTTAAAAATAGATTGAAGCCAACGGTAAATAATAATAAAAAGAAGACTGCCTTTAATCCTTTTAAGATAAACTTAATCGGTACCTTGGATAATAAGACGATACTAATTAAGAAGCCTCCTGTCACTAGATACCCCCAAAAGGAATCGAATAAAAACAACGATATAATATAAACGATTGTACCTATCAGCTTAACTCGAGGGTCCAGCCGATGAATCACTGAATGTGCCGGATAATATTGTCCTATAGTAATATCTCTAATCATAGCTAACCCTTTCTAACCCCGTGTCTTCCACCAGGCATATATCTCCTTTACTGCTTCTTCCACTGTTGTTGGAGTGGTATCTACAGTAAGTCCTGATTTCTTAAGATCATTCATCACATAAGTAACCTGTGGTGCCGCTAAGCCCATCTTCTCTAACTCCGTATAGTGAGTAAATACCTTTCTTGGTGTATCATCAAATGCAATGCTACCTTGATTCATCACAATAATTCGATCCACGTATTTGGCAACGTCCTCCATACTATGAGATACCAAAATAACTGTGATCTTCTCTTCTTTTTGAATCTTAGCAATCTGATCTAATATCTCGTCCCTTCCCATCGGGTCAAGACCAGCCGTTGGCTCATCTAAGATTAACACCTCTGGCTTCATCGCAAGAACACCTGCAATCGCAACTCTACGCTTTTGGCCACCTGACAGTTCAAACGGAGAGGCCTCCAAAAGATCTTCCCCAATGCCAACCATCTTTAATGCCTCATAAGAGCGCAAATCAATCTCTAACGGTTCCAGACCTAGATTCTTAGGCCCAAACTTCACATCCTGTAAGACTGTTGTCTCAAATAACTGATGTTCTGGATATTGAAATACCAAACCAACCTTACTTCTTAATTCCTTTTTATTAAAATCACTATCGTATATATCTCTTCCATTGTAATAAACCGTTCCACTCGTTGCTTTGACTAATCCATTCAGATGTTGAATCAAGGTTGACTTCCCAGAACCCGTATGACCGATGAGCCCAATAAACTGACCATCCGGAATCTGTAAATTTATATCCTTGAGAGCATGCTTTTCATAAGCAGTACCTGCTCCATATACATAATTTATCTTATCTAATATGATTGCCATTTCTCTTCACCAACTTTCTATCGATGCGATAACGCATTGATTGCCTGAACAAATTCTTCTCTCGTTAGAATTCCATCTGGTAATGGAACTCCCTTCTTTTTGAGTTCATAGGCAACCTCTGTTATTTGTGGTACATCCAAACGGCATTGCTTCAACCGATCCACCTGAGAGAATACCTCCCTTGGTGTTCCCTGCATTATTACCTTACCACGATCCATAACAATTACTTTATCTGCATGAATGACTTCATCCATGTAGTGGGTAATCAAAAGAATTGTGATGTTTTCTTTTCGATTTAAGTCATGAAGAGTTTTTAATACTTCTTTTCGACCATTCGGATCTAACATCGCTGTTGGCTCATCTAAAATAATACACTTCGGACGCATTGCCATAATTCCTGCAATTGCAACACGCTGTTTTTGACCACCTGATAATTTATTTGGTGAGTGCTCACGATATTCATACATACCAACTGCTTTTAAGCTTTCTTCAACACGACGCCAGATTTCTTTTGTCTCAACGCCTAGATTTTCAGGACCAAATCCAACATCCTCTTCCACAACCGTTGCGATAATCTGATTGTCAGGATTCTGAAACACCATACCAGCAGATTGACGAATATCCCAAAGACGTTCCTCATCCGCCACATTAAACCCATTCACATAGATGGTTCCTTCCGTTGGCGTTAAAATTGCATTCAAGTGCTTTGCCATCGTTGATTTCCCAGAACCATTGTGACCAAGGATTGCAACAAAATCGCCTTCATTCACATCAACGGTTACGTCATCAATCGCACGATTAATTGCTTCCACATTGCCCTCTTCATCTCGTCTTATATACTCAAACACTAATTTTCTAATATCTATCATCTTTTTCATTTTTAACTTCTCCTAGATAGGACACTGTAATTACGTATTATTGTTCTCATTCATTGTATTGTATAATCTTTGGATTTGCAAGTTATAACAGAAAAAGATTCCTATTTGGACTTAATCTCAAATACGAATCTTTTTCATTGCTTATACTCATCTTTAACAATATTAAGCTATGTAGATGATAAAATATTACTAATAGTCATATTCTACCCAATTCCACTTATTTGAATACTTCCAATCTTGCTCGTTCCGGATCAAGTGGCTTACTAAGAAGATAACCTTGCACATAATCACAATTTACCTCCTTTAGGATAGCGAGCTGCTCTTGCTTTTCGACTCCTTCCGCAATCACTTTCAGTGATAATTCATGGGAGATATCTACCAATGCTTTTACCACTACTTGTTGTCGATCCTCCTCGATTCCATCGATAAATGTCTTATCGATTTTAATCACATCAATCGGAAGGCTCTGTAGATAGCTAAGTGATGCATACCCAGTGCCGAAATCATCCAAAGCAATTTTGATTCCTTTTTTCTTAATCTCACTTAAAGCATCTACTGCATAATCCATGGAAGAGATGAACATTGATTCTGTTACTTCAAATTCAAGACACTGAGGATCAAAACCAGTTTCTTTAAGTACGCGATCAACCATAGCCACAAAACCAACATCCACAATCTGAACTGCTGAAACATTAACGGATAAAATAAAGGTACTCTGACTCTCATCCATCCATTCTTTACATTGTGTACAAGCTGAACGTAGAATCCATTCCCCCATACTAATGATCATACCGGTTTCCTCTGCAATCGGTATAAAGTCTTTGGGAGGGATTGGCCCCATCTTCTTTGTCGTCCATCGTGCTAGCGCTTCGAAGCCTCTTAAGCCCCCATCCTCACTACTCATTTGAGGTTGGAAGACCACGGATAACTCCTTGCGAACCAATACCTGATGTAAATAGTTTTCTAATAATACATTATACTGAAACTGCTCTTGTAATTCTCGATTAAAGAAACATATCTCATTCACTTTCTTTGACTTTGCTTCGTACATTGCAGCATCTGCATATTTGAGCAAAAGATCTGAGGTGTCACCATCCTGTGGAAACATCGAAACACCCATACTAGCCTTTACAAAGAATTCTCTTTGCTTACATAAGATTCTTGTATTCAAGGCATTACGAAATGTTTCTGTATAAGCTCTAATTTCTTCTTGATTTAACGGTCTTTGAATGAGAATTGCAAACTCATCACCACCCATACGACCTAAGATATCTCCTGTATGTAAAATTTGCTTCCATCGTTTTGCAACAACTTGTAGTACTTCATCTCCAACTAGATGCCCTGCGGAATCGTTGATTTTTTTAAAGTTATCCAAATCAGCAAATATAATTGCAAATTTGCGATTTTCTTTATGTCCAATCTGCAACATAACATCCAATCGGTCGATAATCATGCGTCGATTTGGAAGCCCTGTTAAGGAATCATAAAAGGCCAATTGATTTAATTCCTCTTCCCGTTCCTCTAGAATACCGTTCATCTCCTGCAACTGATTTTTCTGCTCAATGAGTGTACTCTCTGATGCAGAAATTTCTTCATACAATGCAAGTATCTCTTCACGCTGTTCCAAAACCTCAGCATATTTTTTCTCATTAATATGAAGATAACTATAAACGATAGAAATTAGAATAATGGTGCATAGGTGAGTAAACATTCCTTGAATGGTACTCTGATTTCCTTTTGTGAAGCCAATGATGGCACTAATGAAACTTACACCGATTAACGAACAGTCCAATAAATACCCAACTTTCCTTAGGATAATGACAATAAAGACTGATGTTATCATCTGGAGTTGACTCGAAATTGCTACTAGTGTTGTTGTAGGAATACGTATCCCCATAATCGTAGTACTTTGCTGTTGAAATGTAGAAAATAGAATAATAATTGCATTTAGAACAAAATATAGAATAATAGCTAATATAGATGCTATCAGCTTAATTCCTTTCGATGTAAAAATATCACGATATCTTTGCATCTGTTCTGCTAATATATGCTTATTACTATTTTGTTTCTGCATATTCCTTCCTCCCTTAATGCAGTTTATCGCTTTCGACGATTTCTTCTCTTATGTATATTGCTTATGATAACTATATTTTATCATAAATGTAGAATCTTGCAAAGAATAGATTCTAATTGTAGTTTTTTAGGGCTTTTTTAATTCATAGGATACGCAGTTTCCTATGAATTAAAAAAAGACCTATAAATGAGACATCTCATTTATAGGTCTTGAAAGTAACGAATTAAACTAACTCGATTAATACTTCCATAGCTGCGTCACCTTTACGCTGGCCAATCTTTACGATTCTTGTATAACCACCGTTACGGCCTACATACTTAGGAGCGATCTCATCGAATAATTTCTGAGTAAGATCAACTTGCTTTGTATTCTTTTTCTTGCCTGCAGCTTCTGCTGGAACTTCAGTAACAGGGTAAAGATAAGATAACATCTTTCTTCTTGCATGAAGTCTGGATGCCTTGTCTTTCTTGATAGTCTTTTCAACTGTATCAAATACGTCTACTTTCTTACCATCAACAACTTCTTTTACTCTCTTACCATCTTTATCTTTACGAGCAACCTTAGCAGTTACTGTAACTGTTTCATAGTTATCCTTCTCTTTAACAGCTAATGCGATCATACCTTCAGCGATTCTGCGAATTTCTTTCGCTTTTGCTTCAGTTGTAACGATTTTGCCATTATATAAGAGATTAGTAACCTGATTTCTTAACAACGCTTTTCTCTGACTTGAAGTTCTTCCAAGTTTTCTGTAGCCTGCCATATTATTAACCTCCTTAGCTCCGAACCTAGTCGTCGCTCAAATTTAATGATAATCCAAGCTCTTTGAGCTTAGCTAGTACTTCTTCTAATGACTTGCGTCCAAGGTTTCTAACCTTCATCATATCCTCAGAAGTTCTGTTACAAAGTTCTTCGACTGTGTTTATACCGGCTCTCTTCAAACAGTTGTAAGAACGAACAGATAATTCTAACTCGTCGATATTCATCTCTAACACTTTTTCTTTTTCATTATCTTCTTTTTCTACCATGACTTCAGCAGTCTTAGCATTTTCAGAAAGATCGATGAAGGAATTTAAGTGCTCGCTTAATACCTTAGCAGCAAGGCTGACAGCCTCATCAGGAACTAATGTACCGTTTGTATACACATCGAGTGTCAATTTATCGAAATCGGTAATTTGACCTACACGCGTATTTTCAACCGTCAAGTTAACACGCTCAACAGGTGTGTAGATAGAGTCAACAGCGATAACTCCAATTGGTAGGTCATCGTTTTTGTTCTTATCTGCACTGATATAACCTCTGCCTTTTGTAATTGTGAGCTCCATATATAGCTTACTATCCGCACCGCCATTCAATGTAGCAATTACCAATTCAGGATTTAATATCTCAATATCAGGATCTGCTTGAATATCGCCTGCTCTTACAACGCCTTCGCCTTCAAACTCAATGTACGCGGTCTTAGGCTCATTTGTCTCGCTTGTGTTCTTGATTGCCAGGCTCTTGATGTTCATGATAATTTCAGTAACGTCTTCCTTTACGCCAGGAATGCCAGAAAACTCATGTACAACTCCATCAATCTTAACTTGACTGACAGCAGCACCAGGTAAAGATGAAAGCATAATTCTTCTCAAAGAATTGCCCAGTGTTGTACCGTAACCTCTTTCAAGTGGTTCGACTACAAAACGGCCATATTTCTTATCTTCTGAAATTTCAGCTATCTCAATTTTTGGTTTTTCAAAATCAAACACAGTAGACCCTCCTTTTGGGTTTTTACGAGGGTAAACCAGATAGTAGTCATACTACTATTTGGAGTACAACTCGACGATAAGCATTTCATTTACAGGAACATCAATCTGATCTCTGCTAGGGATTTCTTTTACAGTACCTGTTAAATTCTCATGGTCAGCTTCTAACCATGCTGGTACAAGTCTTCCACCAGTAACTTCTAAGATATCTTTATATCTTTGAGCAGATTTACATTTTTCCTTAATGGAAATAACGTCACCAGCTTTTACTTGGTAAGAAGGAATGTTTACACATTTACCATTTACTAAAACGTGCTTGTGATCTACGATCTGTCTAGCTTCTGTTCTAGTTCTACCATAACCTAAACGGAACATAACGTTATCAAGTCTTAACTCTAAAAGAATCATTAAGTTCTCGCCAGTAGTACCATATTTTAATTTCTTCGCTCTATCAAAGTTGTTTCTAAAAGGTTTCTCTAATACACCATAGATGAATTTAGCCTTTTGCTTTTCTCTTAACTGTAAGCCGTATTCACTTACTTTTTTACCTGCTCTTGCAAAGTTTCTGTTAGACTTCTTATCAATTCCTAAGAATGTTGGTTCAAGTCCAAGAGCTCTACATCTTTTTAATACAGGACTCATATCTCTTGCCATGTTTATTTACCTCCTATTAGACTCTTCTGCGTTTTGGTGGTCTACATCCGTTATGAGGAACTGGAGTAACATCCTTGATGCTTGTTACTTCAATACCACATGCCTGAAGAGCACGGATTGCTGCTTCTCTACCTGAACCAGGTCCTTTAACCATAACTTCTACAGATCTTAAACCATGAACTAAAGCTGCTTTCGCTGCAGTTTCAGCTGCCATCTGTGCAGCATATGGAGTTGACTTTTTAGAACCTCTAAATCCTAATCCACCTGCGCTTGCCCATGAAAGAGCGTTACCTTCAGCATCTGTTAAGGTAACAATTGTATTATTAAAAGATGACTGAATGTGTGCCTGTCCACGATCAACGTTCTTTTTCACACGCTTTTTAGTCACTTTTTTAGCTGCTATCTTTTTAGCCATTACAAACCCTCCTATTGGATTTTTCTAACTGAATCTTAATTATTTCTTCTTGTTAGCAACAGTACGCTTAGGACCTTTTCTAGTTCTAGCGTTTGTCTTAGTTTTCTGTCCACGAACTGGAAGACCTTTTCTATGACGGATACCTCTGTAGCATCCAATTTCCTGTAATCTCTTGATATTCATGGCGATTTCTCTTCTTAAATCACCTTCAACGATAGTTGTTTCATCGATAACATCACGAATCTTAGCAACTTCTTCATCAGTTAAATCTCTAACACGTGTGTCAGGATTAACGCCAGCTTTAGCAAGAATACGATTGGAGCTTACTCTACCGATACCATATACATAAGTAAGTCCGATTTCAATACGTTTCTCTCTTGGTAAGTCTACACCACTGATACGAGCCATGTGACCTTGCACCTCCATAATTTGATAATTAATGCATAGTAACTTGTTTGCAACCTCATGTTGCTATTGTTTTTTACCGTGATGCACAACGCTGCCCGGTGTCTCATAAAAAAAGAGGCACCCCAAGCGGATGCCATCACGTCAGCCGCTTTAAATTGTGACGGTCACAGTCTCGCTGTGCCGAAAGAAACAAGTGACAATAACACTTGCTTCTAAAGCCGTGGTTGCCACCACTGCCCACAATATCACAATCATGCTTGATGGGTCTCCCCTTACAATTAGTTAAGAGTATAACCAACATCCGCACTTGTAACACAGAAAGCAAGAACTATTTCTATATAAGTACAATTTCGCACTCTATAAAAACAATCAAACTTAATATTCAATTGTATTAGCCTTGTCTTTGTTTGTGTTTAGGATTCTCACAGATTACTCTGATTGCTCCCTTACGTTTAATAATTTTGCACTTTTCGCAAATTGGTTTAACTGAAGATCTAACCTTCATTACAATTCACTCCTTTCAAAAAAAGTCCGTCTATTATTATAACATTGAAGTTTATTAATAGCAAGAACTATTTTTCCTAAAAATCAACAAGTTTACTTGTCAATTTTACACTATTAGTACCATAAAAGCAAACATTTGAATTAATTACTTATCTCTCCAAATAATTCTACCTTTTGTTAAATCATAAGGTGAAAGTTCAAGTGTAACCTTGTCGCCAGGAACGATCTTAATAAAGTTCATTCTTAGCTTTCCACTAATATGAGCTAACACTCTGTGCCCATTCTCAAGTTCAACCGAAAACATTGCGTTTGGTAACTTTTCAATCACAGTTCCTTCAATTTCTACAACATCAGTCTTAGACATTCCATACCTCCTGTTCGTCTAAATGAGATAAGATTTATTTTGTAATCTCTATCTTCTAATTGGATTTCAAACTGAATATCTCAGGTTCTCCATCTGTTATTAGTATTGTATTTTCATAATGTGCGGACAACGAGCCGTCTGCAGTCACAATCGTCCACTCATCATCCAATAAACATACACCGTATCCACCCATATTAACCATTGGCTCAATTGCCAAGGTCATTCCAGGTGTTAACAAGATTCCTCTTCGGTTTTGTCTAAAATTTGGGATTTGTGGCTCTTCATGCATGTTCTGACCAATACCATGACCTACAAGATCACGAACACAGGTAAATCCATGAGAAACCACGTAATCCTCAATTGCAGCAGAGATATCATGTAAATGATTGCCCGCTTTGGCGTATTTCATACCTTCAAAGAAACTTTGCTTTGTAACAGCAATTAACTCTTGTGTTCTAGCTGGTACCTTACCAACCGCAATTGTCCTAGCAGCATCTGAATGATATCCCTGGTAGATAACACCGGCATCCAAACTAACGATATCCCCCTCTTTGATGATGCGTTTTTTGCTTGGTATCCCATGCACAACCTCATCATTCATTGATACGCATACCGCAGCTGGATAACCATTATAATTTAGGAAAGAAGGAATGCAATGATAAGAACGTATGATTTCTCTTGCAGCGATATCAAGATCGTGTGTTGAGATTCCAGGTTGAATCAATTGTTCCAACTGTTCATGCACTTTAGCAAGTATCTTCCCTGCTTCTCTCATCAGCATAATTTCTCTTGCTGATTTAATCGTTACTGCCATAACTTATCACTCCTACCTAAAACTTTCCCTATCTGACATTATCCTAGTATTTTAACTATTGCATCAAAAACTTCAGAAACGTCCATAGTTCCATCTACTTCTTTTAAAATATGAAGACTATCATAATAATCTATTAACGGTTGTGTCTGATTATGATAAACCTGTAAACGTTTTTCTACTGTCTCTGGCTTATCATCTTCACGAAGCATTAATTCTCCACCACACACATCACAGATTCCATCTTGTTTTGTTGGATTAAATACAGTATGGTAAGTACCTCCACAAGCAACACAAGCACGTCTACCTGACATACGAGTAACAATGTTCTCATCAGGAACTTCAACGTTAATTGCATAGTCTACTTTTTCATTAGCTTTCGTTAATGCTTCTGTTAATGCTTCTGCTTGAGGAATTGTTCTTGGAAAACCATCAAGTACATATCCATTCTTACAGTCGTCTTCAGCAAAGCGGTCCATAATCATATCGAGAGTGATTTCATCTGGAACTAAAAGCCCCTGATCCATATACTCTTTTGCTTTACGGCCTAGTTCCGTATTATTTTTAATGTTTGCTCTAAAGATGTCACCAGTTGAAATGTGAGGAATATTATATTTTTTGGCGATCATCTTAGCTTGAGTTCCTTTTCCAGCTCCTGGAGCTCCCAACATAATAATTTTCATATGATTTGTATCCTCCAAATTTAATGATAGGCCACTTACGCCGTCCGCTAACGTATAACTACTTATAGGAGCTGTTGCGTACAACAGCCCCTACCAAGTTCAGTCCTATTTAGTCATTTAAGAAGCCCTTATAATGACGCACAAGCATCTGAGACTCTATCTGCTTCATTGTTTCAAGAACGACACCAACTACGATAATGATAGTTGTTCCGCCGAAAGAAACTTGTGCATTAAACATACCTGAGAAAGCAATTGGAATAACCGCTACAATAGTTAAGAAAATAGCACCAATTAGGATGATATAATTTAAAACTTTAGTTAAGTACTCACTTGTTGGCTTACCAGGACGGATACCTGGGATAAAGCCACCTTGCTTTTTCATATTGTTAGCAACTTCTACAGGGTTGAAAGTAATCGATGTATAGAAATATGCAAAGAATACGATTAATGCCATATAGATAAGTAAACCAACAGTGTATTTGAATGCACCATTGTTTAAATCAAACCAGTTTTGAGAGTTTAGCATGTAAAGAACTTTTGGCCAGAAATAAGCACGCTCAGCTTGTAAACCAAACATAGATGCAATAATGATTGGGAACTGCATTAAAGATACAGCGAAGATAACTGGGATAACACCAGCAGTGTTAACCTTAAGAGGAATAAAGGAGGATTGTCCACCTACCATCTTTCTTCCTTGTACTTTCTTTGCATACTGAACAGCGATCTTTCTTTGCGCATCCTGAAGAAGGATAATAACTACAACCATAAATACAATAATTGCAATTATGATAAGAGCAGCCGCTACCGCATTAACAACAGGTTGTCCCTTAATGAATTTCTCATATAAGGTAAGTATATCTGTAGGCATACCAGCAACGATATTAATTAAAAGGATAATTGAAATACCATTACCAACGCCCTTTTCTGTAATTCTTTCACCTAACCACATTAAGAATGCAGAACCGGCTGTGAATGTACATGTAATAACTAAGATATTAGTGAAGCTGATACCGCCTTCAAGAACACCTGAGCCACCGAAACCAATTACTAATGCAACAGACTCGATAATAGCAAGTCCAATTGTAACGTACCTTGAAATTTCAGCGATTTTCTTTTTACCATTTTCTCCATCTTTTTGGAGTTCTTCTAACTTAGGAATTGCAATTGTTAACAACTGCATAATGATAGAAGAAGTGATGTATGGTCCAATACCAAGTGCAAACAATGACATTCTAGAGAAAGAACCACCAGTGAATGCATTCAAAAAGCTTAGTCCATCACCAAAATTTTGATTTAACCATCCTGAGATGTACTCATGGTTTACTCCCGGAGCCGGGAGTAAAGAACCAATTCGTACAATAATTAAAGCCATAAAAGTAAATAGTATCTTGTTTCTGATATCTTTGATCTTAAAAGCATTTCTAAGCGTTTTAAGCATACTAGATCACCTCAGCATTTCCACCAAGAGCTTTAATTTTTTCGATAGCGCTTTCAGAGAAAGCTGAAACCTTAACATTAAGCTTCTTAGTTAATTCTCCGTTTCCAAGAATCTTTACTCCATCTTTTGGATTACTAATGATGCCCATTGCTACCATTGTCTCAGCTGTTACGTCTGCACCATCTTCGAATTTATTTAACATGCTTACGTTAACTGCAATGATTTCTTTCGTGTTTCTATTTGTGAAACCTCTCTTAGGAAGTCTTCTGTATAAAGGCATCTGACCACCTTCGAAGCCTACTCTTGTAGCTCCAGAACGTGCCTTCTGACCTTTGTGTCCCTTACCAGCTGTTTTACCATTACCTGATCCGTGACCACGTCCGCGTCTGAAGTTCCCACTTTGCTTAGAACCATCTGCAGGTCTTAAATCTGTTAAATTCATCGTGTGCACCTCCTTACTGTTTTATTAGATCTCTTCTACCTTTACTAAATGCTTAACCTGAGCAATCATACCTCTAGTTGCAGCATTGTCTGGCAACTCGTTAGTGCTGTTAAGCTTCTTTAATCCTAAAGCGCTTACAGTTAACTTATGTTTTGGGATTGCACCGATAGTAGATTTAGTTAAAGTAACTTTTAATTTATTCGCCATTTTTATTCCCTCCGCCTTTCTTAGCCTAACTGCTCTACGGAAATACCGCGAAGTGCTGCTACTTCTTCTGGAGTCTTTAATTTGCTTAATCCTTCAATAGTAGCAAGAACTACGTTCTGCTTATTATTGGATCCAAGAGACTTAGTACGGATGTTTTTGAATCCTGCAAGCTCTAATACGTTACGAGCAGGACCTCCGGCGATAATACCGGTACCTTCAGGGCTTCTCTTTAATAACACGGAAGCACTTCCGAACTTTCCGATAAAGTCGTGAGGTACACTACCATTCTCATCAAGAGGTAATGTAATCATTTTCTTAATTGCATCTTCTTTTCCTTTACGAATAGCTTCAGGAATTTCAGCTGCTTTTCCTAAGCCTGCACCGATGTGTCCGTTCTTGTCACCAACAACGACCAAAGCTGTAAAGCGGAAGTTACGACCACCCTTAACAACCTTTGTTACACGCTTAATTGACACTACTTTATCTTCTAACTCTAAACTGTTCGTATCAATGATTGTACGTTTCATGTGTTCTCCTCCTTGCTTAGAAATTAAGACCAGCTTCTCTAGCTGCTTCTGCTAATGCCTGAATCTTACCCTGATATATAAATCCGCCTCTATCAAATACAACTGTTGTGATACCTTTTTCAAGAGCCTTCTTTGCAATAACTTCACCTAACTTTGTTGCAGCTGCAACGTCATTAGTTTTCTCAAGTTCTGCTTTCACATCTTTCTGAAGTGTAGATGCAGCTACTAAAGTATTTCCAACTGTATCGTCAATGATCTGAGCGTACATATGGTTGTTACTTCTAAACACAGCTAAACGTGGTCTTTCAGCAGTACCGGAGAAACGATTACGCATTCTGTTGTGCTTTTTAATACGAACTTCTGATTTATTAATTTTGCTAACCATTATAATCTCTCCTCTCTCTACTTCTTACCAGTCTTACCAACTTTACGTCTGATCACTTCATCAGAATACTTAATACCCTTGCCCTTGTATGGTTCAGGTCTTCTCTTGTCTCTGATTTCAGCAGCATATTGGCCAACTTTTTCTTTATCAATACCTTTAACTGTAATCTTGTTCTGTCCTTCAAGAGTTGTTTCAACGCCTTCTGGATCGATCATGATTACTGGATGAGAATATCCAAGTGTTAAAGTTAATTCTTTACCATTCTTTGCAGCTCTGTAACCAACACCGTTGATTTCAAGAACTTTCTGGTATCCAGTTGTTACACCAGTTACCATGTTTGCGATTAATGTTCTAGTTAAACCATGTAAAGATTTCATTCTCTTTAAATCGTTTGGTCTAGTAACGATTACGTTGTCGCCTTCAACTTTAATTTCCATCTCAACTGGAAGAACTCTCTCAAGAGTTCCCTTAGGACCTTTAACGGTCACTTTATTTTCTGCTACATCTACAGTAACACCTGCAGGAATAGCGATTGGCATTCTACCTATACGTGACATGCCCGTACCTCCTAATATTCTAATCGAATTGACTGACTACCAAACAAATGCTAATACTTCGCCACCAACTTTAGCGTTTCTTGCTTCTTTATCAGTAAGAACACCTTTGTTTGTGGAGATGATAGCTACACCTAAGCCACCAAGAACCTTAGGAAGCTCTTCTGTGTTTGCATAAACACGAAGACCTGGCTTAGAGATTCTCTTAAGACCAGAAATAACCTTTTCGTTCTTATCTTTACCGTACTTAAGTGTGATGTGAATTGTTTTAAAGCTACCAACTTCTTCAACGTTGTAGCTTTTGATATAACCTTCTTTTAAAAGGATATCAGCAATAGCAACTTTCATTTTAGAAGCAGGTACATCTACTGTATCATGTTTCGCAGTATTTGCATTACGAATTCTTGTAAGCATATCTGCAATTGGATCGCTCATTGTCATTTAATTTTGCCTCCTTTCTTAAACTACCAGCTTGCTTTCTTAACACCTGGTATCTGTCCCTTGTATGCTAATTCACGGAAGCAAATTCTGCAGATTCCGTATTTTCTTAAATATGCATGAGGACGGCCACAGATTCTGCAACGATTGTATTCTCTTGTTGAGAACTTCTGTGTGCGCTGTTGTTTGATCTTCATTGACGTTTTAGCCATGGAATTCCCTCCTTAACTATTTGCTAAATGGCATACCGAATAATGTCAGTAATTCACGAGCTTCTTCATCGGTTTTGGCAGTTGTTACGAAAATAACATCCATACCTCTAACCTTATCTACCTTATCATACTCAATTTCAGGGAAGATTAACTGCTCTTTGATACCGAGTGCATAATTTCCTCTACCATCGAATGCATTTGGATTAACACCTCTAAAGTCACGTACACGAGGAAGAGCTAAATTAATAAGACGATCAGCGAATTCATACATCTTTTCGCCTCTTAAAGTAACTTTACATCCAATAGCAACGCCTTCTCTGATCTTAAAGTTAGCGACTGATTTTCTTGCTTTCGTAGTAACAGCTTTCTGACCAGCGATAATTTCCATATCTTTTACTGCTGTTTCAAGAGCCTTAGCGTTGTCTTTTGCTTCGCCAACACCCATGTTGATTACGATTTTATCAAGCTTTGGAATCTGCATTACATTCTTATAGCCGAATTTCTTCTGCATTCCAGCCATGATTTCATTATTGTAAATTTCTTTTAAACGAGTCAACTTTAAATGACCTCCTCTCTTAGAATTAGTCAATGATGTCGCCAGTTGCCTTAGCAACGCGAACTTTCTTAGTACCTTTTTTATCTTCTACAGTTGTAAAACCAATTCTTGTAGTTTTACCCTTATGAACGTACATTACGTTAGAAGCATCGATAGGGGCTTCCTGGTGAACGATGCCACCCTTTGGATTAGCCTGGGATGCTTTGGCATGTTTAGTTACCTGGTTTACACCTTCAACTAAAACCTTACCAGCGGATACAGAAAGAACTTTTCCTTCTTTCCCTTTATCTTTACCAGTGATAACCTTAACGGTATCACCCTTCTTGATTTTTGTAGTTGCCATGCGTCTACACCTCCCTATAATACTTCTGGTGCTAATGAAACGATTTTCATGAATTGCTTTTCTCTCAATTCTCTTGCTACTGGTCCAAAGATACGAGTTCCCTTAGGATTCTTGTCATCTTTGATGATTACGGCAGCGTTTTCGTCGAATCTGATGTAGGAACCATCTTTACGACGAGCTCCCTTTACAGAACGAACAACAACAGCTTTCACAACATCGCCCTTCTTAACAACTCCGCCTGGTGTTGCATCTTTAACGGAAGCTACGATGATATCGCCGATATTCGCATATCTTCTGGTTGAACCGCCCATAACACGGATACATAATAATTCTTTCGCTCCTGTGTTGTCAGCAACCTTAAGTCTGGATTCTGTTTGTATCATGTCAGATACTCCTTTCTCAAATTACATCTAACTTCACTATTTAGCTTTTTCTACGATTTCAACAAGTCTCCATCTCTTATCTTTTGATAATGGTCTTGTTTCCATAACTTTTACTCTATCACCAATCTGGCATTCGTTGTTTTCGTCATGAGCCTTTAACTTATAAGTTCTCTTTACGATCTTGTTATAAAGAGGATGCTTTACGTTATCAACTACTGCAACAACGATTGTCTTATCCATCTTATCACTTACGACCTTACCGGTACGTACTTTTCTGAGATTTCTTTCTACCACAGCAATACTCCTTTCTAGTTAGCAGCTTTTGCTTTCTGAGAGATTACAGTCTGAATTCTAGCGATGTTCTTTCTAACATCTTTAATTCTAGATGTATTG
The DNA here is from genome assembly GCA_023415655.1 of Bacillota bacterium. Classification (GTDB taxonomy): domain Bacteria; phylum Bacillota; class Clostridia; order Lachnospirales; family Lachnospiraceae; genus Lachnoclostridium. The sequence goes on from JAEZKD010000231.1 coordinate 18,536, forward strand.
TCTAACTGATTTGTTGCGTTCTGGAATCTTAAATTGAAAAGTTCCTTCTTAGCAGCTACTAATGTTTCATTCAGTTCTGCAACTGACTTAGCGTTCAATTCTTCTACGTATTTATTAGTTTTCACTGCCCGCACCTCCTTCTAAATCTGCGCGAGAAACGATCTTGCACTTAACTGGTAACTTGTGTGTTGCAAGACGAAGAGCTTCTCTTGCAGTCTCTTCAGCTACGCCTGCGATTTCGAACATAACGCGGCCTGGCTTAACTACAGCTACCCAGTATTCAAGGGAACCTTTACCGGAACCCATACGTGTTTCTGCTGGTTTTGTTGTTACAGGTTTATCAGGGAAAATCTTGATCCAAACCTTACCACCACGCTTGATATAACGAGTCATAGCGATACGGGCTGCTTCGATCTGATTTGATTTAATCCATGCTGGTTCCATGGCTACGATACCATATTCACCGTGAGAGATAGTGTTACCTCTTAATGCTCTTCCTGTCATAGTTCCGCGGAATTGCTTACGGCGTTTAACTCTTTTTGGCATTAACATTATTTATCGCTCCCTTCCTTTTTAACTGACTTTGTTGGAAGTACTTCTCCATGGTAGATCCAAGCTTTAACGCCTAATTTACCAAAAGTTGTGTCTGCTTCTGCAAATCCGTAGTCGATATCTGCACGAAGTGTTTGTAGTGGAATAGTTCCTTCGCTGTAGAACTCTGTACGAGCCATATCAGCACCACCAAGACGACCGGAAACGGATGTCTTAATACCCTTAGCGCCTGCCTTCATTGTACGAGACATTGTAGACTTCATAGCTCTTCTGAAAGAGATACGGTTCTCTAACTGCTGAGCGATGTTTTCAGCTACTAACTGAGCATTTACATCTGGCTTCTTGATTTCTTTGATTTCAAGGTTTAATTTCTTTGTTGTAAACTTAGCGATTTCACCTTTTAATTTTTCGATTTCTGCACCAGCTTTACCAATTACTACACCTGGTTTTGCAGTGTGGATAATCACTTTTAATTTATCGGATGCGCGTTCGATTTCGATCTTAGCAACGCCTGCGCTGTATAACTTTTTCTTTAAGTAGGTTCTGATGTTGTAGTCTTCAACTAAGTTGTCTGCAAAATCAGCTTCCGCATACCATCTTGAGTCCCAGTCATTGATAACTCCGACTCTTAAGCCATGAGGATTAACTTTTTGTCCCATGATTGCCCTCCTTATCTTTCATTAAGCACGATTGTGATGTGGCTTAATCTCTTTAAGATTCTGTAAGCTCTACCCTGTGCTCTTGGTCTGATTCTCTTCATTGTAGGTGCGCTACCTGCATAACACTCTTCAATGTAAAGTTTGGATACGTCCATACCATTATTATTTTCAGCATTTGCGATTGCTGATTTTAATAATTTTTCGATTAATGTTGAAGCATATCTTGGGTTATATGCTAAAATACCAAGTGCTGTCTGTACATCCTTGCCTCTGATTGCGTCAAGAACGAAACATGCTTTTTGAACAGAAACTCTAGCGTAGGATAACTTTGCGCTTGGTCTAGTGTCCTTGTTTGCATTTCTCTCTCTCTTGATTTGGGATCTATGTCCTTTTGCCATGGATGTTCCTCCTTTCAAATGTTGACGGCTCTCCGTCACTTTTCTTCCTGCAGCTATTCGCTGCTTTATTATCACGATTGAGTTTTGTAAGCGAAGAGTTTTGAGTATAACACTCTTGATACTCTTCACTTTTCACTCTTCATTATTATAAACTATCTTCTAGCTTTCTTTTCATCCTTACCATGTCCACGGTAAGTTCTTGTAGCTACGAATTCGCCAAGTTTGTGTCCAACCATATCCTCAGTAACATATACTGGAACATGTCTTCTACCATCATGAACAGCGATCGTAAGACCAACCATCTGTGGGAAGATTGTAGAACGACGTGACCAAGTTTTGATAACTGTCTTGCTACCGGACTTAATCTGCTCATCTACCTTCTTAAGTAAATGGTCATCTGCGAATGGTCCCTTCTTTAATGAACGTGCCATATAGGTTCAACCTCCTTTTACTTAGATAACGCCTTACCGTCTCTTCTTCTCATAATTAACTTATTGGACTGTTTATTCTTCTTACGAGTCTTAAGTCCAAGTGCTGGTTTACCCCATGGTGTAACAGGGCCCGGACGACCGATACCAGTTCTACCTTCACCACCACCATGTGGATGGTCGTTAGGATTCATTACGGAACCACGAACAGTAGGTCTAATACCCATATGACGTTTACGTCCAGCTTTACCGATAACAACTAAGCCGTGATCTACGTTACCAACCTGACCGATTGTTGCACGGCAGATGATTGGAACCATTCTCATTTCACCAGATGGTAATCTAAGAGTTGCATACTTGCCTTCCTTAGCCATTAACTGAGCGAAGTTACCTGCAGAACGAACCATCTGTCCACCCTTGCCAGGATATAATTCAATGTTGTGAATCTGAGTACCAACAGGGATGTTAGCAAGTGGTAAGCAGTTACCAACTCTTGCTTCTGCAGTCTCACCATTCATTACTGTTTGACCTACTTCTAAGCCGTTAGGTGCTAAGATGTATGCCTTTTCGCCGTCTGCGTAGCAGATTAATGCGATGTTAGATGTTCTATTTGGATCGTATTCGATTGTCTTAACAACAGCTGGAATACCATCTTTCTTTCTCTTAAAGTCGATGATTCTGTACTTTCTTCTAGTACCACCACCGTGATGTCTTACTGTAATCTTTCCTTGATTGTTACGACCAGCATTTTTCTTTAAGGAAACCACTAAGGATTTCTCTGGTGTTGAGCAAGTAATCTCTGAAAAATCGGAGCTGGTCATATGTCTTCTGGAAGGTGTATATGGGTTATAGGTTTTAATTCCCATTTTACTTTCTCCTTTCGCTCCATACGCAATAAATTATTTGTCAGCAGTAGGTAACTGCTATAGTTTCTCTGCGTTTTTTATAGTGTCCGTGCAAAGCTTAAAAAGCTTTCACTCATCACTTCTCTACTTTTATCTCTTAATCTTATAGACCAGAGAAGATTTCGATTTCAGCACTGTCAGCTGTTAACTGAACGATTGCTTTCTTAGTCTTAGCTGTTTTACCTGTTGTGTTACCACGACGACGGTTCTTGCCTTCTAAGTTCATTGTGTTAACGCTGGCAACCTTAGTACCTGCGAACATTTTCTCTACAGCTTCTTTAACTTGAGCCTTAGTTGCATCTGGGTGAACTAAGAAGGAGTACTTCTTTTCGCTCATAGAATTCATAGACTTCTCAGTTACGACTGGCTTAAGTATAACATCATAATATTTAATATCTGCCATTATGCGTACACCTCCTCGATCTGTGCAACAGCATCCTTAGTAATAACTAAAGTATCGTACTTAACAATGTCATAAACACTGATTGCGTTAGATAATGCAGTTCTTACTGTAGGAATATTTCTTGCAGAAAGAATCACGTTTTCATCCTTCTTATCAAGAACAACGAATGCTTTGTTAACTTTTAAGTTTTCAAGAACAGCTGCAAATTTCTTTGTCTTAACTTCATCAAAGCTGATGGAATCTAAAACGATGATCTTATTAGCTGCTACTCTGCTAGTTAAAGCAGATTTGATTGCAAGAGCTTTTTCTTTTCTGTTCATCTTGAAAGAGTAATCTCTTGGCTTTGGAGCAAATACAACGCCGCCACCTTTCCATTGTGGAGCTCTTGTTGAACCCTGTCTAGCATGACCGGTTCCTTTCTGCTTCCAAGGCTTTCTTCCGCCACCACGAACTTCGCGACGTGTCTTAGCACTCTGAGTGCCCTGACGTTTATTTGCAAGCTGGCTAACAACTGCCATATGCATTAAATGCTCGTTAACTTCTACTCCGAACACGGAATCTTTAAGTTCTACTGAACCTACTTCCTTGCCTTCTATATTATAAACCTTTACATTTGCCATTTAAGTGTTCCTCCTTTCCTAAAGCTTTCTACTTTGCGTTTTTAACTGTATCCTTTAACATGATCATAGCTTTCTTAGGTCCTGGAACAGCACCTTTAACTAAGATAAGGTTATTGTCTACGTCAATTTTAACTACTTCAAGGTTCTGTACTGTAACCTTTACGTTACCCATCTGACCTGGCATTGTCTTTCCTTTGAATACACGACCAGGAGTTGTAGCAGGTCCGTTGGAACCAGCATGTCTATGGTATTTAGAACCGTGTGCCATAGGTCCTCTGGATAATCCGTGACGCTTAATCGCACCCTGGAAACCTTTACCTTTGGAAATACCAGTTGCATCAATCTTATCGCCTGCAGCGAAGATGTCTGCCTTGATTTCCTGACCTACAGTGTAGTCTGCCGCATTTTCAAGTCTGAACTCTTTAAGAAATCTCTTATTTGCAACACCTGCTTTTGCAAAGTGTCCCTTTCTTGGCTTGTTAACAAGAACTTCTCTGATGTCACCAAAACCAACCTGTACTGCTGCATATCCATCGTTCTCAACAGTTTTCACCTGAGTAACTGCACATGGACCAGCCTGCAATACTGTAACTGGAGTTAAAACTCCGTTTTCGTTGAAGATCTGAGTCATACCGATCTTCGTAGCTAATATTGCTTTCTTCATTTTATTACCTCCTATTAATCTACAGCGGATTATGCTGTTGGCATAATCATCCTAGATGGCCTATACGGAAGCTTTCCTATTATATAAACCCTAAGGATTATTACCTAAATAATTTAATTAAGATAAGTAAGCTAAATGATTTATTTTGGTTTCATCTTATTGTCAATGTACACACCTGCTGGCATCTCTAAACGAGATAAAGCATCAACAGTCTTTTGTGTAGGAGCAATGATATCGATTAATCTCTTATGTGTTCTCTGCTCGAACTGTTCTCTAGAGTCTTTGTACTTGTGTACCGCTCTAAGAATTGTTACAACCTCTTTCTTTGTTGGCAATGGAACTGGTCCACTCACCTTAGATCCTGTTTTCTTCACAGTTTCGATAATTTTACCTGCAGATGCATCGATTAAATGATGATCATACGCCTTGAGAGTAATTCTCATAATTTGACTTGCCATAAAAAAAGCCGCCTCCTTTTCGCACTTCATTTCAGTACGACAAGTGGTGACTGTACACTCACCCGTGTGTATCGTGCTTGTCAGAAATAAATATCCAAGCACATGGGTAACCCCTGACTTGGTGCATAGCAAAAATGCTTCATCCCGAAAAGCTTTTGTTTCAACACGGTTTATCTGCCATATTGCAGAATTATAATTTTGTACAGTGACTTGTCGCCAGTTTCATAACTTGACATTCGCTCCACGGAAAACCTGTGTCTTTCGACTCAGCAACCTCACGTTTCTACGCTATCAACGTCACAACATTAATGATTATATCTTAAGTTATCATAAATTGCAAGGACTTTTTTGAAAATTTTGTTTGTAAATTTGTAACAGAATAAAACGAATCAAAAACCAGTATTCTTAGGGGCTTCACCTAGCCCTCATACTTCACCCACTACCATTTCAAACTTTCATTTTTCAAACGATTTGCTTCTTCAATAAAACGATCTGTACTTAATTCCTTGTAATTATCCTCCATACGTTTTAGATAATACTGAGCCAGCTCCTGATCATAATCCTTGTATATTTGATAATATACCAAAGCATCATAATAATATGCAAGCGCAACATATTCTTTCGTCTCTGGTGTCACCGAAAAATCATGAACCTCATTATATTTTACCCTACTTATTAAATCTATATAATCCCTATCACGCATTGCATATTCCATGCTACTCTTCGTATTCTCATAGGAATCTGAGTCTTCCTTAAGTTGATCAAGAAGCGTTACCACATTATATAGAAGAAGTATGCTAAGAATTATGATTGCAACAACACAAATCTTTGATCGTATATGTAACTGCTTCGAGGTTTTATTCATAGATGCCAAGACTCCTTCCTATTATAAGTGCTATCTGTGTTTGAGACATTGACCCGAATTCTTCTATTTGTTTTTGGTCTAACTTAAGATAGTACTCCATCAATCTCTTTGCTCGATTGATTAATTCTATGCGATGCTTTTCTCCCTTTTCTGTCGTATATTCTTTCATATACTCTTTCGTCGAGGCATCTACATTCTCATAAAAGTTAAGGATATTCCTTGCTAAGTTATCAACACATTCCTCTTTTGTCCAATAGGGCTCAGCAATTGTCGTGTCAGTTAAGCGTATGATATTCTCTTCAATCCCCTCATAGCAGCTTGCAAAATATGCAAGATTATTATACTCACGATATTTATCTGATAAATACAACTCTTCCTTATAGACAAGTTCTTTAAATGACGTATAATCCCACTCTTGTAATTCTTGATCAATCCTTGAACTAAAATTCTCATAATTTTGATCCAAATCTCTTTCTTTCTTCCAATCTCGGATATCCTCAGCATTCGCTTTCACAAAAAGGAGTACAATATTCATAATCGCTAGTACAATTGCGACCACTAATAAAGTAGCAAAGCTCTTTACATAATGAGTCGTTTTTTCAACCTTCTTTGTTGCTTCCTTTAAACTCATCTGGTATTGCCTTTTCTTGTTTATGTATATCTTAGCGTCTTCATTCGGCCTTCTACAGAATGGACAAACTTCATTCTCTAAAGTAAGATTACTACCACAATACTTACACTTCAAGTAAACTCCCCTCCTTTTATCTACTCAAAATAAGTTTCTGCTAAGTCATAACAAGCTTCTACATATCCAGTCGACTCACATACTTCATAAAAAGCATCTAACTCGGTTTCTGAAAGCCCCATTTTTTCAGATAAAAACTCTGAGGCATACGACCGATATTGTTCAATTAACTCTAATTCCTTTAAGGTTAACCCCCAGGTACTATTCTCTATATCATCAGGGATATAGTTATCTAGCTCTTCTTTCGTACACTCATACACTAGTTTCATTGCACCGTAGATTGCTGACCCAAGCTCTACCTCATTATCTTCAGACAATTCCTTAAAGCCCTTTTTACAGTCATAATAGTATTCATAAACCATCACAAAGGAATAGTGCCTCCAACGATAGAACATGAATTCACTATCACTTAGATATAACTCCCTTTGAAATTCTACTAGCTTATCATACTCTTGATTCTCATACCATTCATCTAACTGCAAAAAGGTCGCATTCTCCCAATCAATTAAGGCTGACATCTCTTTCTCATAAACTGCCTCTTTTTCACGTTCCTTTTTCTCTTTTTGAGCTTGTATAAAAAAGACGGCACCAATTGCAACTGAGATCAGTAGAAATACAAGAATTATAAGCTTTAATGAATTTTTAAATAACACTCGTTTCGGTTGATTCGATAATTGATCCACCGTATATGTAACTTGATTCAGCTTCTCCTCAAATGCTTTTTTCGCTTCTGGTTCGTTCATCACACCACAAAATGGGCATTTCACTTCTTTGTCTTCATATTGTGCTCCACAAAACTTACATATCATGACAACACTCCAATCTACGCTGCTTACATATCCCTTTCGGTTTCCATTCCAAGCCTCTAATGAAAACCAAAGGGATATGAGCATCTAAACCAGTAACATTAGGACTCCCATCGTCCAGATGCCCCACACGGAAGCACTAAACCATTCGAGGATACTGGCAATCCAATTTCATCCGCACTTACCTTACCACCATACTTTTTCTCCATCTCAATCCCCAGCATATAAGCCAGAACTGCTGGCTGTAGCCCTGTTGTATAGGAGTTAATCAAATAAAACAATGGGCGCTCTGATAATACTTTTGTGCAAAGCTGAACGAATGGATGAATACTCTCTTCAATCTTCCAAATCTCACCCTTTGGACCTCTACCATACGATGGTGGATCCATAATAATCGCATCGTAATAATTCCCTCTTCGAATTTCACGCTCTACAAACTTCACACAGTCATCCACGATATAGCGAATTGGAGCTTCTGATAGTCCTGATAAGGCAGCATTCTCTTTTGCCCAGGTTACCATACCCTTCGATGCATCCACATGTGTCACCTGCGCTCCTGCTGCTGCGGCTGCTAAGGTAGCTCCACCAGTGTAAGCAAACAAGTTTAATACCTTAATCTGACGTCCTGGTTCATTCTTAATTGCCTCACGTATCTTATCTCCAAACCAGTCCCAATTCACCGCTTGCTCTGGGAATAGCCCAGTATGCTTAAAGTTAAATGGAGATAGATTAAATCTAAGAGTTTTATAAGAAATCTGCCACTGTTTTGGAAGATCTATAAACTCCCATTCTCCACCACCTTTACTACTTCTATGATAATGAGCATTCTTTGTCTTCCAACCAGGTTGTTTCTTTTCAGTTTTCCAGATTACCTGAGGATCTGGTCTCACCAAAAGATACTTTCCCCAGCGCTCAAGCTTTTCACTGTCTGAAGTATCAATTACCTCGTAATCTTTCCAACCATCTGCAATCCACATAATATTTCCTCCGTTTATCTAATGCGCTTACCTTACTGCACCAAAAGTCGTTCAACACATTAACATTCTATAGTTTCATTCTATTATATAGTAGTCTTTCATTCTGAGTCAAGCATTATACCCAGGAGCATGGATGCGCATTTCTTGATGCTTAGCTATTAATCGATAGCTTTTAAAACTATTATGGAAGCTTTAACAAGGTTTAATCCGATTTTAACTTGACTGAAATTGGAAACAGACTTAAAATTTATATATGCAGAACACCTTATCTACATATGATGTCCTGTAATATTATTTTGTGGAGGTTATACTCATGGGAATATTAACACGTTTTAAAGACATTATGTCAGCTAACATCAATGCTTTACTTGACAAAGCAGAAGATCCTGAGAAGATGATCGATCAGTGTCTAAGAAACCTAAATGATGATTTAGGCAAAGTGAAATCCGAAACTGCTGCAATTATGGCAGAAGAGATGCGTGCAAAACGTGCTTTAGATGATTGCAATGAAGAAATTACTCGTATGCAAACTTATGCAGTAAAAGCAATTGAAGCAGGAAATGATGTTGACGCGAAGAAATTCTTAGAGCAAAAAGCACTCTATACGAATAAACTTGCAGGGTTAACAGAAAGCTATCAACTTGCGAATGCAAATGCAACCAATATGAAAGCAATGCATGATAAATTAGTAAAAGACATCAATGAATTAGAATCTAGAAAAGATATGATCAAAGGAAAGCTTGCTGTTGCAAAAACTCAGGAACGTATCAATAAGATGGGTTCTTCCGTATCGAATGCGAACAACTCTATGGCAAGCTTCTCTAAATTCGAAGAATTAGCAAACAAGAAGCTTGACGAAGCCAATGCAATGGCACAGTTGAATAACTCCTCACCTGAGAATAGCATTAATGATCTAGCAGCAAAGTACGAAACTTCTTCGACCGATATCGATAACGAGTTGGCAGCATTAAAAGCAAGCTTAGGTAAATAATTCAGAATGGAGTGCATGATATGGTAACTCAATTTAAGTGTCCTGGATGTGGTAATGATCTCTCCTTTGATGCAGCCACAGGTAAGCTTCAATGCCCAAGCTGTGGACGGTCCATGTCCATAGAAGAAGTACCAAAGAACGAGGTGCATCATGAATCATCAGTGGATCCTTCTAATATTGGAATGTTTCGTCCAGAAGATATCCCTGATGAATGTTCTTATGAATATGAAGGTGAGACAAATATCCCACACAGAGAGTTCTCAGAGAATGATGTGAATGAATATCATTGCAAGAATTGTGGAGCCATTATACTTGCAGACAAAGACACCACAGCAACTCAGTGTAGTTACTGTGGTGCTCCTGTAGTTTTAACGGATCGTCTCTCTGGTAAACTTGCACCAGCAAAGGTTATCCCTTTTCGTATTACTCGCGAGGAAGCTCAAGCAAAATTTAAGAAGTGGTGTAAAAATGGCCGCTTCACACCAAATAATTTTAAAAAAGCAGATCGTGTGAAAAATATTACTGGAATGTATGTTCCTTTTTGGCTCTTTGATATGAACGGTAGCGGTGATGTCGATGCCACCTGTACAAGAGTTCGCTCTTACACCCAAGGGCAATATCGTACCACCGAAACTTCCTATTTTCATGTATATCGTAAATTTAATGTAAATTACCTAAAAGTCCCTGTGGATGCTTCTGAGAAGATGAATGACGAATTAATGGATAAGTTAGAGCCCTACAACTATTCTGATCTCAAATCCTTTGAGCTTCCATATCTCTCTGGATTTTTAGCTGAAAAATATAACTACAATGATAGTGACCTTTATCCTCGAATTCGGGAACGTATCAATGCGTACCTCAATGACTATATACAAAGCACCATGACTGGCTATGCTTCAACGAGAATTAACCGAAAGGATGTACATATCAAGCCAAACAATGCATTCTATACCTTACTCCCAGTTTGGATGGTATGTTATGATTACAAGGATTCTGAGCACGTCTTTGCTATGAATGGCCAAACTGGTAAGATTGTAGGAAAACCACCTCTAGATAAAGGAAAAATAGCGAAGTGGTTTGCTTTCATGTCAGCCATTGGTTTTGTCGTTGCAAAGGTAGTGGGAATAGTCTTAGGAGGGCCATTATTATGATGAAAGATAAAAAAACGCTAATTGTATGTATAATCCTCTTCGCTTGTTTTTCTTTCATCCCTCTAAAGCAAGCATTGGCAAGCGAATCACAAGTGTATGTTGATGATCAAGCTGGACTCCTAACCTCTTCAGAGATAGAAACCTTAAATCAGAAGATACTCTCTATTCAAAAAAAATATGATTTTGATGTTGTGATACTAACCGTTCCTTCTCGGGATACTTATTCAGCAACTAAGTATATCAATGATTATGTGGATGAACGTATGGATCATAAGGAGATCAGCGAAAACCTGGTCATCTGCTTTCGTGATGTTGAGGATCGTTGGTTAGAGATTCGTGGTTATGAGAAAGCCCAAACTTATATAACCGAAGCCAGAGCCAATTCTATCATTGATGAGATGACACCAGATATCCGTAAGGATGAATATTATGATGGTTTTTTAGTATTCTTAGAGGAAGTAGATCATTACCTTGGTATCCATCCAAATCCACTCACCTGGACTTGGGTTCAATTACTCATAGGATGTGTGATCGGAGCTATTATAACTGTCGTTATGGTTTCTCATAGTGGTGGAAAAGTGACTACCACCAATCGTACTTACTTTGATGCTGCACATTCGGGGCTCGTAGCCAGAAGAGACACCTATCTTACAACCACGGTTCATAGAGTTAAAATCCAGACATCCTCTGGTGGAGGTTCTGGAGGTGGTGGACGAAGCATTAGTTCTGGTGGTCGCTCCTCCAGCGGTGCCGGCAGACGTGTATAGAAAAAGAAAGGATAATAAGAAATGGGTTTATTTAGTCAATTTGCAAATGTAGTGGAATGGCAAGAATTTCGTGAAGACATGATATTCTATAAGTGGAGCAACGATGAAATCAAAAAGGGAAGCCGTTTAATCATTCGACCTGGCCAAGACGCTATCTTTTTATATAACGGAAAAATTGAAGGTATCTTCACAGATGATGGGGATTATGATATCGAATCACAGATCATCCCTTTCCTTTCCACGTTGAAGGGATTCAAATTTGGTTTCAACTCAGGTATGCGTGCAGAGGTTCTTTTTGTGAATACGAAAGAATTCGCAGTTCGTTGGGGCACTTCGAATGCGATTAATATTCCTAACCCAAACCTGCCTGGTGGTATGCCAATTCGTTCTCATGGTACCTATACCTTTAAGGTAAAGGACTATGTTAAATTAATTGATAAAGTAGCAGGGGTGAAATCCAGTTACTGTGTTGAAGATGTTCGGTTACGTATCACGTCAAACCTCGACCAATTATTAATGAAGTGGATTGCGAAAGAAGGAAAAGATATGTTCAACCTTCAAGTCAATGCAACTGAGATTGCACATGGAATCAAAACTGATCTAGATATGAAATTATTCGATACTGGAATCTCAATCACTGACTTTAATATCATGAGCTTTACTTATCCAGAAGAGATTCAGAGTATGATCAATAAGAACGCATCTCAAAGCATGATTGGCGATGTGAATCGTTACCAGCAGATTAATCTTGGTGAAGGCATTGCAAAAGGCAATGTCAAAGGTGGTGGTATCGCCTCTGATATGACAGGTATGATGATGGGAATGCAGATGGCCAATACCATGATGCAAGGTATGAATCAGAATATGCCAAATACGAATAGTAATGTGTCTGGAACCAAACCAAACTTCTGTCCGAACTGTGGTCAAAAGACAGGAACAGCTAATTTTTGTCCGAACTGTGGTCAAAAGCTCGTTTAAAAACTCATAAAAGGTGTTATCGCTTCGTATTATGATGCGATAACACCTTTATTTTGCTTTATGTATTCTTTTTAATGTGAACTCCTATTCTACTGCCTTTTTCACGTGCCCATAGGCTTTCCCCTCAAAGACAACCACATTTCTTCCATGCTTCTTAGCATCATACAAGGACTTATCTGCGTTCAAATAGAGCTCCTTCATACATTCCATATTCTTAGGAATCATTGCAGCTACGCCAATACTAACCGTTACAACTGCATTCTTTCCAACCGACGGACTATGCTTTAACCCCATTGCTTCAATATTAGCCCGAATCTTTTCAGCCAGCTGAACCGGTTCTAACTCCTTAGTTCCATTGATAAATACAACAAATTCTTCCCCACCAATTCTCGCCGTAATATCGGTACTTCTTCGAGCAGTTTTCTTAATTGCATGCGCGATGCATTTTAGACATTTATCTCCTTCTGGATGACCAAAGGTATCATTATAACGTTTAAAATTATCGATATCCATAATAAGCAATGCTACCATACTCTTATTACGAATGCTATAAGGAAGTAAGATGTTCAGATTACGATCCAAACCTCTTCGGTTATATAACCCAGTCAATGGATCTTCTTCTGCATTCTTTGCCATCGACTGAAGTTTTTGCTGTATCCGAAGCATATGTCTTTTTTGCTCATACATAAATCTAGATAACGCAAATAACGATATATTTAGAATAAGAATGCATAGCATACTAACCACAGAAAGCTCTAATGTACTATATACAATTACTACAAATACCATCTGTGCTAAAAAATAAGATATATATTCTTTTAAAGTAAACAAAGGAACAAGGGAAAGTACTGTTAGCATAACACAATACACTCCTGGATTATTAGTGTCTACCATAGTCATATAAGAGATTCCAGAGAAAAAAACAAGAACGAAAGACCAAAAGCCACGATAAATCAACGGTGCCAGTACATAATCCTTCCTCTTCTTTGCATACATGCTTACTGCTAAAAAGATAATAGCAATACATTCAAAACCGATGAAGAAGCTTTGATAGATTTTCTTTACTTCAGAATCTTGGAAGAAAAATATAAGCACGAAAAGGAGAATTGGTAGAATAATTGCAAAAACGGAGGACATGACAATAACTCGTTTGAGATTTTCTCGAACGAGTCGTACTTTTAACTTTTCTTCACTTGTGAGCGCATAACTTACCATAAATTAACCCCTCACGAAGAACATCTATTTTATAACATGTTTCTACTTACAGATTATATCATAACCTCACACGCATATACAAGCGTTTTTTCCATCAGTTTCCATATTGTGACCAAATCTAACATAATTCTCCTGTAAGATTGAGCTTAAAGCTCCTAGCTCTCTCGTAACTAAAAATAGCTGTTGAACTACTAACACTGAAGCTAGTTCTTCAACAGCATCTTCTTATGATAAATCATGCATTATTTACATGCGATTGCTTCAATCTCAAAAAGTCCACCCTTTGGTATTGCTGCCACTTGAACACAGGATCGAGCTGGTGTTTCTCCAACAAAGTACTTTGCATAAATTGCATTTACCTTTGCAAAATCATTGATATCAGCAAGGAAAACTGTTGTTTTTACAACATTGCTTAAATTCATCCCAGCTTCCAAAAGAACTGCTTCTAAGTTCTGAATTGCTTGCTCTGCTTGTGCTTCTACTCCCACTGCAAGCTCTCCTGTGCTTGGAATTAAACCTAACTGCCCAGAGGTATAAACGGTATCTCCAACCTTAACTGCGTGTACATAAGGACCTACTGCTGCTGGTGCATTGTTAGATGTTATTGTCTCTCTCATATCATTGCCTCCTGTTACTATGGTTCAAAATAAGTTGGATTTATTATAACCTTATTTTATTAAATCAACAACCTATAATTCATCTTTCACGAAACGATCATGGTATTTCTTTTGAGAAGCTTCCTAATTGGTAATGCTACTACAAGACATACAATAATCTTAATGACATCCCCTGGGATAAATGGTATCACTCCAGCCATCAAAGCAGCTTTCGTATCAAGGGAAAGTTGATATGCAAGCCAAATCGTTCCAAAGGCATAACAAGCAACGGTACCAAGTAACATTCCAATTGCTAGAATGGTAAGCTTCTCCTTCCCAAGCTTTAGGAAGAACCCTGTACAAAAAGCAATGAAGAAATAACCAATCAAATACCCCCCAGTCGGGCCAGCAAGAACACCGATTCCAGAACCCCATCCAGCAAACACTGGAAGACCTACGATTCCTAACAATATGTACAAACTAACACAGATTAAACTATATTTTGTACCAAGTATAATAGCTGCAAAAGACACGATCAAGGTTGCTGCAGATATTGGTACATTACTAATTGGTATGGATAATGGGGCTAAGATACATAAAATTGCTGTCATCATCGCTATTAGCGTCAGCTTTTTCACCTCTGTATTCTTCATGTGTTTCCCTCCATAATATATTTCATACATTATATTCCATTTGTTTTATATAGTCAACTGTAATCATCACAATGGTTAACAATTGTAAGAAGATTGTTACGATTAGAGATTGCGAGGATAAGTTAAGGTACGACATCTACCTCTAAGATTCCCATACTCCCCCAACGAGCTACTTTAAGTAAGATGCAACCTCATACAAATTCTTTTCCTTAATCACTGAGAAAGGAAACTCAAATTCCTCCTTAATATTCTCTGGAACCATAATCACTTGGCATCCAGCCGAGTAAGCAGATATTACCCCGTTCGGTGAATCTTCTATTGCAAGACAATCGGTTGTAGGTACATTTAACTTACTTGCAGCAAGTTGATAGATATCCGGTGCTGGTTTCCCATGAGCAACCATCGTTGCACATGCAATTACATCAAAGTAAGAAAGTACACCTGCTTGTGAAAGATAAGCCTTTGTACGAACTTCATCTGTTGCGGTTGCAACTGCTAGCTTAATCTTCTGAGAGGATAGATAAGCTAATAATTCATCCAAGCCTGGCTTTTTCTCAACTCCATAACAATCGATATACTCATTCATCAGCTCCATACGTTTCTCTCGAATCAACGTATAATCAATCTCATCTCCGAAGTTTTCCTTAAAAAGCTTCGCAGCAAGATTTCTAGATAAGCTTCGTAGATCTAGTAATAACTGAGTAGATGGTTGATATCCATAAAACTGCAGAGCCTTCTCCCAAAAAATCTGATAAAGCTTCTCTGTATCAAGCATTGTACCATCCATATCAAAAATAACTGCTTTTATTGTATGATTAAGTCCTTTTATCATTCTTTATCTCCAAATAGTTCTTCAGTGCATCCAAACAATCAGAAGCGATCCCTCTTCCAATCTCATATAGCTCTTGAAGCTTTTGAACATCCTTCTCCATACGTGAAACCAACACAGGTTCCTTCGGTCTTATAATGAAAATATTCCCACCCTTCTCAAGCTGATCTAACTCTTCTTGCATCTTATTATAATTATTTGGAATGTTTTCAAGCTTTTGTAGTAACTTAGGATATTTACGATAAATTCGACGATAGGCACGAAGGATTGCCCCTTGATCTACCTTCTTTCGATATCCCTGTTCTCGTGTTAATACGACAACCACCTTATGATTTCCATCATCCAAGGCTTTTTGATAAGGAATTGGCATCGCAATCCCACCATCAAGATAATGATTGTCATTAATTTGAACTTTAGGAGATAGGATTGGCATACTACAGGAAGCTCTGGAGACAAGTAAGAGATCCTCGTAATCATCACGGCCAATGTATTCCGCTTCCCCAGTGACACAATTGGTTACCACCGTCATATAAGTGTTCTTGGCGCTAAACAATGCCTTTTTATCTAAAGGATTTAAACTATCCGTTATTTCTCCAAACAAAAAGTCAAAATTAATAAAGCTATGTGGTCTTTGAATTAGGTTCTTTAGTCCCATATATCTTTTATCATTGGCATAATCAAGATTAATCTTAGCAGTTCTACCAATCTGCTTTGTGACATAGTTTAACCCACACAGACAACCTGCTGAGACACCAATTACATAGGATAAGTCGATGCCTTCCTCCATCAGTACATCCAAAACACCTGCAGTAAATAAGCACCTAAGGGAACCACCCTCTAAAACAAGTGCACCATCTATCATACCTATCCTCCTTTTGATATTACATAAAAGAGTTAACCTTTAAAGCAAAGGTTTCTAATCTTAATCGTGAAAGGTTTCTTTAAGAGTTTTCCAAGCTGCGTCCTTTTCGGATAAGATTGGTGTACAACCAGCCTCCAGAGGCCATGCAATTCCTAACTCAGGATCGTCAAAGGAAATACCACCCTCATCTTCTGGATGATAGAAATCGGAGCATTTATAAGCGATTTCTACTTCATCTGACATTACAAGAAATCCATGTGCAAATCCTTCTGGGATAAACAACTGCTTTTTATTTTCAGCAGATAAAATAACTCCAAACCATTGACCATAAGTCTTGGACCCTTTTCTAATATCAACAGCAACGTCATAAATTTCTCCACGTAATACACGTATTAGTTTCGCTTGTGGATATTGCTTTTGATAGTGTAGTCCACGTAATACATTCTTTTTTGACATTGACTGATTGTCTTGTACAAATTTCGCGCAAATCCCTTCTTTAACATAGTCCTCTTCATGATATGTCTCCATAAAATAACCACGATGATCACCAAATACGGTTGGCTCTATCACCGCTAATCCTTCTATTTCACATAATGTTACTTTAATTTTACCCATTCTTAACTCCTTAATCTCATCCGAAGCACTATAATAGCTCTATTACTCTATCTCATTGAGATATTCCTTCAATGAGACTTCCCAATTTGGTAGTAACTGAAACCCGTTATCTTTAAGAGCTTGCATACTTAACCTACTGTTTTTGGGACGTATCGCTTTCATTGGATAGTCATCACTTGTAATCGCTTTTAGGTGTATTGGTATTTCTGTTAGCTCGAATACCTTTTTTGCTAACTCATACCAAGTACAGCATCCTTGATTGCATGCATGATAGATCCCATACTTCTTTGTTACAACCATCTGAGCTAATAATCTAGCAAGGTCTTTTGTAAAGGTTGGTGATCCATATTGGTCATTGACAACACTAATTTCTTCACGAGTTCTCCCTAGTGTGAGCATCGTCTTCACAAAGTTTTTACCTGTTGCACCAATCACCCAAGAGGTACGCACAATAAAGTAGGAGTTGATCTGACCCATTACCTCTTTCTCACCAAGCATCTTTGTTTTTCCATATTGATTGCAAGGGGCAAGAGAATCGGTAACCTCCCAGGGTTGATCCCCATCGCCAGAAAAAACATAGTCTGTACTGATATAGATAAGTTTGGCATTGTGTTTCTGACAACCTTGAGCCAAATAACGTGTTCCTAGCACATTAACTCGGAAGGCAGTCTCAGTATCCTCTTCGGCCGCATCGACTGCGGTATAAGCAGCGCAATGAATGATAGCTTCTGGTTTGAACCCATCTAATACTTCCTTGACCTTTGATTCGTCGGTAATGTCTAATTCCTTATGCCCAACACCAAGTACCTGATGCTTCTGTTGTTCTAATTCCTTCACAACATCGGTTCCAAGTTGCCCACCAACGCCAGTTACTATAATTCTCATTCTAATCGCTCTCCATACATTTGCTCAAAATAGGATTCATATTCACCACTAAGGATTCTCTTCCACCAATCCTGATTGTTTAAATACCACTCAATCGTCTGCTTCATTCCAGAATCAAAATGATATTTTGGTTTCCAACCAAGTTCCGTTTCTATCTTTTCTGGATCAATCGCATATCTAAGATCATGCCCTGGACGATCCGTAACATAAGAAATCAAGTCTTCTGACTTTCCTAATTCCTCTAAGATGGTACGCACCACTGTAATGTTGCTCTTCTCATTATGTCCACCTATGTTATAAACCTCTCCAACGCGGCCTTTTTTTAGAATTAAATCGATCGCAATACAATGATCCTCTACATGGAGCCAATCACGCACATTCTCTCCCTTTCCATAAACAGGTAGCTTCTCATTATTCAGAGCACGAATGATCATCAACGGAATCATCTTTTCCGGAAATTGATATGGACCATAATTATTGGAGCAACGTGAAATGGTAACAGGCAAACCAAAGGTTCTATGATATGCTAAGACAAATAAATCCGCACTTGCTTTACTGGATGAATAAGGACTTGAGGTATGCAATGGAGTTGATTCGGTAAAGAAAAGATCTGGTCGATCCAATGGTAAGTCTCCATACACCTCATCCGTAGATACCTGATGGAAACGCTTTACCTGGTACTCTTTTGCTGCATCCAATAACACCTGGGTTCCCATAACATTCGTTCGAACAAAAACTCCTGGATCCACAATGGAGCGATCCACATGACTTTCTGCAGCAAAGTTCACTACAACATCAAACTGTTCCTTTGCAAAAAGCTCCATAATAAAGGTACGATCTGCAATATCACCTTTGATAAACTTATAGTTTGGTGCATCTTCAATTTCTTTTAAATTCTCTAGATTCCCAGCATAAGTTAGAAGGTCTAGATTTACTATCATATCTTCCTTGTAATTCTTAACCATATAAAGCACGAAATTACTACCGATGAATCCAGCCCCTCCAGTAACTAATATTTTCATTCTACATCCTCCGATTATCTCTCAATATATTTCCCTTGCATAATATCCATAAGATAAGCACCGTACTGATTCTTCTTAAACTTTTCATACACCTGAAAAAGTTCTTCCTTTGTAATCCATCCATTCAGATAAGCAATTTCCTCTAAACATCCAATCTTACGATGTTGGTGCGTTTCCACCGTTTTTACAAAATTCGTCGCTTCTACTAAGGATTCATGAGTTCCAGTATCTAGCCAGGTATACCCTTGACCAAGTAACGAAACCTCTAATTCCTCCTGTTCTAGATAGATTCGATTCAAGTCCGTAATCTCTAGTTCCCCGCGTTTGGAAGGCTTTAATTCCTTTGCGTAATTTACTACTTTAGAATCATAAAAATACAAACCAGTAACACAGTAATTAGACTTTGGATGTTCTGGCTTTTCTTCAATAGATATCGCTTTCCCATTGGCATCAAATTCAACAATACCGAATCGTTCTGGATCATCAACATAGTACCCGAAGATGGTTGCTCCTTCTATTTTTGAAGCTGCTTTGCGTAATCGTTCACGTAATCCGTGACCATGAAATATATTGTCACCAAGTACCATCGCCACCGAATCTTGTCCAATAAATTCTTCTCCAATTAAGAATGCTTGTGCCAAACCATCTGGACTATTCTGAACTGCATAAGACAGTTTAATTCCAAATTGACTCCCATCTTGTAAAAGTGCTTCAAACCTAGGCGTATCCTCTGGTGTTGAGATAATAAGGATATCTCGAATGCCTGCATCCATTAATACTGACAATGGATAATAAATCATAGGTTTGTCATATACTGGTAATAATTGCTTGGACGTAACCATCGTCAATGGATATAGTCTTGTCCCACTACCACCAGCAAGTATAATTCCTTTCATTTCCGTCCTCCAGATGTGTTTTTTATTATCATAATCAAATAACTGGCGCAAGTCAATCAGTATGGTAACATTCTTCCCAAAATTAAGCTTTTGTTAAACAATAGCAATAAATCTTAAACTATCGTAAACTTTTCTTCTCATTCATAACATTACATATCCTCGCATAAAAAAAGAATCGTTTTAACGATGCATAGACAATCCACCTCATCTTCAGATTTTTATTTGAAAAATTTGGAAATTATGACTTCATTTTCTCTTAAAATTGTAGTAGAATGATATAAATTCATAAGTTACTTCAATATCGGAGGAGATCATGCCAACCATACTGCTAATTGATGATGACAAGGAAATCTTAACAATCAATCGCCAATTTCTATCAAAAGAAGGATTTCGCCTAATAACAGCTACGAATGCAAACATAGCATTAAACAAATTACAAGAGATAAATCCAGATTGTATTGTTATGGATGTTATGATGCCTGGAATCAATGGTTTCGACGCATGTAAAAAATTCAAAACAATATCAGATACTCCTATTATTCTATTAAGTGGTTGTACCACAGAAGATAACAAAATTACTGGTCTTTCCCTTGGTGCGGATGACTATATGATAAAGCCTTATAGTTTACGAGAACTATCTGCTCGAGTTAAAGTTCAGCTCAGAAAAAAAGCTACTAACACAAATACAAAAACTCGTCTCTCGTATCCGCCTCTATCATTAGACGTTATCACTCATACCGCTTACTATAATGAGGAATCCATGGCTTTGTCCAATCGGGAATATCAATTACTCTACCTTTTACTTTCTCATCCCAATCAACTCCAAACGTTTGAACAAATAGGTTTGGAGCTCTTTGGCTCTTACCTAGAATCGGATCGTAAAACGGTTATGGTAACTGCTAGTCGTTTAAGAAAAAAGCTAAATGAATATATTGGTCTAGAAAATCTCATTGAAACTGTCTGGTCAAAAGGGTATCAATTTAAAACAAAGATATAGGGAGTTACATTATGAAGAATAGATTTATACCACCAACTGTAACGGTGGAGGAACTCACAAAAGCTTTATATGAAGCAAATATTCAACTGGATCAAGCAAATAAGCAGCTAATTCGCTATTCCAATGAACAAGCACAATTGTTCTCGAATCTTTCTCATGACCTACGTTCTCCAATCAGCGCTCTTCTTGGTTCTATTGAATATCTTCTAATGTTAGAGGATAGGAGCACCCAGGAAACAGAGGATATTTTATATATGATGCAAAAAAAAGCCAATTTCCTAAACTCATTAATTAATGACATATTTTTGTTGTCATCAATGGATAGCAAGGACAAGCAGCTTCATTTTGAAACAGTCAATGCAGGTATGTTTTTTGAGGAGTTCTTTTACTCTTGTCTTACAGATAAAAAATATGAGCATAGACAGTTAATTAACCAGATTCCGGACGAGTTTCCATACGATATCGTAATTGATACCAAGCTAATGATTCGAGTCCTAGATAATTTATTCACCAATGCACTCAAAT
>JAEZKD010000254.1 GCA_023415655.1 Bacillota bacterium
AATCAACACTTTTGCATTCTTCTTTGCGGTTCCACTAATTTTCGTAGCATTTGCTTTTATTTTATTCACTTTAGCTTTTGTAATCGCTTGATTTTTAACAGTTGCCGTTTTCTTTGTTGATTTTATACCCATAGGACTAGTTATTATTGCAGAAATCTTTGTACCTACTTTTAATGTTGGCACCTTTACGGTCCACACACCTTTTTTATCAACAGTAGCAGTGTATGTCTTTTTACCAATTGTAACGGAGACTTTGTTGCCTGCCGTAGCTGTTCCACTAATTTGTTTAGCGCCTGATTTATAACTTTTTATTACAGGTGATGTAGGAGAATTAAATTCTGTTATTTTGAAAGGAAGTAGATATTGATGTCCGTAAATATCTTCCATACGAATTGTATAATATCCATTTTCTCCGGCTTCTTTAATCGCATATGGAGTATTATTTTTTAGTTCTGGATTGCCGTTCCACCAACCAATTTCTGTGTGAATTTCATTCCCTTTTTTGATTAAGATTTGATTAGCATCAAGTCCATTAACAGTAATTAATACTCGTTTATTTGCGGAATCAATCTTTTTTGTTACATTAATAAATGTTGTATTGAGAGGTAGATAGCCAATAGAAACTGCTATAGACGAATCAACAGTATCATCTATTTCTTTCGTCCAAGGTTTTATCTGTAAATAATAAGTACCTTTTGTTAACCTTACAAAATTATCTCTTATTTGATCATCACCATTGTTAATTTTCATAGTTTCTACAATCATTTTAGAACATTTTTCATTTGCAAAGAGTGCAATTTCAGCTGCGTTATTATTTTCCCAACTATTTGTACCGTTAAAACTACCAGTGTAATTAATTCGATACAATCCGTCTTCAGGGAGTATTACTTTAATTACTTTAGGTTGGAGTTTTGGCACATCTGGAATGTCAGCTTTAAAAGACGCTTCCGCTAGTCCTGTGCTAGGATCTATTGCTTTAGTATCTAAATCAGAATATTTTGTAAGTTTTAATGCAGTTACAGGCTGCGGTGCTTCATCAGCAGAAGCAGATACCCCCATTGTTGCTACAAGGACCAGCAGTGCAAACGCTAGTACTAAGTACTTGGATAAATAATTTTTTTTCATACTTTTTATTCTCCTTCTCAATATAATTATTACAGATTAATATAAATTAATCAATATAATAGGATATTATAACAAAAAAATCCAATAAATTCAAATTTTATTAAAATGAGTTTTATAAATAAGATATCCACTGATAGTATCCATTTCTGGCTTCCTTATTCTTATTTACGCTCGGCACACCGCTTGAACGCTCATAATTAATTATGCAAAAAATCGCTTAAACCTCACGGTCTAAGCGATTTTTCTTTTAAGGGACTTTTTTGTACTACTTCTCACCATTTCTTGAGTATGAACAAAATACAACTAAACTTTTAGTAAATTAATTCATCGCTTCCTTCATTTCCTTTACGTACTTTCCAACAACCTTAGGAGCCTCTTTCCCGTAATCCCCAACTTGTTTTACAATGGCACTTCCTACGATGACACCATCTACGTCTCTCACCATATTTGCTGCCTGTTTAGGTGTAGATATACCAAAGCCCACAGCACATGGAATGTCTGTATTTTCTCGAATCACCTTAACTACAGCAGAAAGATCTGTCTCAATATCTGAGCGCATTCCTGTTACTCCAAGAGACGATACTACATAGAGAAAACCAGTGGCTTCTTTGGCAATCATGGCAATCCTGCTTTTTGAGGTTGGTGCAATTAAGGAAATAAAATCGATACCATACTGCTCACACAAAGGAGCAAATTCATCTTTTTCCTCAAATGGAATATCCGGTAGGATAATTCCATCTATGGCTATTTCTGCACAAGTTTTTATAAACTTTTCTGTTCCATAAGAAAACACAACGTTGGCATAGGTCATAAATACCATTGGTGTCTTCACTTCATTTCTAATCTCCCTTACGAAATCAAAGATATCATCTGTAGTTACCTGATTATTAAGTGCTCGAAGACTTGCTTCTTGAATGACAGGACCTTCTGCTGTTGGATCTGAAAATGGAATCCCAAGCTCAATCAAGTCTGCCCCATTAGCGCTCATCTCTTTTACAATCTCTTTAGTTGTAGCAAGATCTGGGTCTCCACAAGTGATAAACGGAATAAATGCCTTTCCCTTTTTAAATGCATTTTGAATGTTACTCATTGATATCCTCCCCTCTATAACGAGCAATGGCTGCACAGTCCTTATCGCCACGTCCGGAAACAGTTACTACAAGTATTTGGTCTTTTGGTAAAGTTGGTGCTAGCTTCTTCGCATATGCTAGGGCATGAGAGGATTCTATAGCTGGAATAATTCCTTCTGTTTTGGAAACATATTCAAAGGCATCCACCGCCTCATCATCCGTAATTGCCACATATTCCGCTCTGTTTGTATCATATAAATAGGCATGTTCTGGTCCTACCCCTGGATAGTCGAGTCCTGCTGAGATAGAATACACTGGTGCTATCTGACCGTATTCATCCTGACAAAAATAAGACTTCATTCCATGGAATATGCCAAGACTTCCTGTACTTATGGTCGCCGCTGTTTCAAAGGTATCAATGCCCCTTCCAGCAGCCTCACACCCAATTAGCCTCACTTCTTTATCCCCGATAAAATGATAGAAGCTGCCCATTGCATTAGAACCGCCTCCAACACAGGCAATGACCGCATCTGGAAGTCTTCCTTCCTTTTCTATCATCTGTTCTTTGATCTCCTTAGAGATCACTGCCTGAAAATCACGTACAATCGTTGGAAATGGATGTGGCCCCATAACGGATCCTAGACAGTAATGAGTGTCATCTATGCGACTACTCCATTCTCTCATAGCCTCAGATACAGCATCCTTTAATGTCTTGGTTCCACTGGTTACAGTCACTACTTCTGCACCAAGGAGACGCATTCTATATACATTTAAGGCTTGGCGAATGGTGTCCTCTTCTCCCATAAAAACAACACATTCCATGCCCATTAAAGCTGCTGCCGTAGCTGTTGCCAC
>JAEZKD010000303.1 GCA_023415655.1 Bacillota bacterium
TATCTGATACTGGCCACATATTATTAGAATGATCACTTATTATACATCTAACACTTTAAATACTATATTATTCCTTTTTGTAAAATAATGTCAATATTAATTCAATTTCCTTATCATATATATTTTATTCCTTGACCACTGTTATTTCCTCTTTTAAAATATGTACTACAAATCCATTGTAGCTTTCGGTTATATACGTCTTCTATTGATATAATGGCAAGATGATTCTCTTGAATAAAATAACTTTGAACTTCTCCTTCATTTCTTGCATTATACCTACTAACTACATAGATTGAATCTGTTTTCACAACATTAAAAAGTTCCCGTAGATAATTCTACGGGAACTTTAACACACTTACATATTAAATTAAATCTTCCAAAAAACTTTAATTTAAAGGGATTTTCTCTCAAGCAGAACCACCGTCTCCACATGCACTGTACAAGGAAACATATCCACGCACTTCACTCTCTTGACCTTATAACCTCTCTCCTGCAACACTACTAGGTCCCTAGCCAAGCTAGTCGGTTTACATGAGATATATACCAGATGATCAACTCCATAATCAATGATCTTTTCCAATGCTTTTGGATGAATTCCATCACGTGGTGGATCAAGTACAATCATATCCGGCTTATCCTCAATCGTATCGATAACCTTTAATACATCTCCAGCAATGAATTCACAATTATCAAGGCCATTTAACTTTGCGTTCTCTCTTGCTGCTACAACTGCTTCTTCAATAATCTCAACTCCGATTACCTTCTTAGCAACTGGTGCAAGAAGCTGAGCGATCGTTCCAGTACCACTGTATAAATCAAAGATTAACTTATCTTTCGTCTCACCAACGAATTCACGTGCACAGCTATACAATACTTCTGCTCCAAGGGAATTGGTCTGGAAGAAAGAAAACGTGGAAATCTTGAATTTTAAGCCTAAGATTTCTTCATTAATATAGTCTCGACCATATAAGACATCTGTCTTATCGTTTTGAACGATATCTGCTAAAGAATCATTCGTAGTGTGAAGAATTCCTACGATTGTCCCATTTAAATCCAAAGCTAATAAACGTTCCTGTAGCTGCTGCAATAGCACTTCTTCACTAACCTCTAAATTAGCAACCTGTGAAGTTGTAATTAGATTGATGAGTATTTCACCAGTCTTTTGAGCACGACGTACTAATAGGTGACGTAAATAACCCTCGTGGCTCATCTTATGATAGTAAGTTAACTTATGCTCCACTCCTAGCTCTAGTACCGTAGCTAAAATCTGATTGTAGTCATCATTGACGAGCTTACAATCAGAAATTGTTACGATATCGTAAAAACTTCCTTTTTTATGAAGACCTAATGCCAATGGTCCATCTTTATATTCATCACCAAAGGAGAATTCCATCTTATTACGATAGCCATACTCGATTGGACTCTTTATTATTCCTTCAAATACGCTCAAATCAGGAACAACTTCTGATAACAGTTTTTTTACTTGTTCCGCTTTCATATCCGCTTCGATCTCATATGGAATTGTCTGATACGTACATCCACCACAGATGCCAAAATGTTTGCATGGTGGCTGAACGGTT
Source organism: Bacillota bacterium (assembly GCA_023415655.1). Classification (GTDB taxonomy): domain Bacteria; phylum Bacillota; class Clostridia; order Lachnospirales; family Lachnospiraceae; genus Lachnoclostridium. Next base: position 1,581 of record JAEZKD010000303.1, read on the forward strand.
TCGATGTCAGAAGGTGTTATCACTTCGAGAAGGCGACCTTCACATTTACCTTTACGGACTTTATTGATCACAAAACGAACGGTTTGACCTGTGAGTGAATTCTTAACTACTGCCTTTTCCCCGTCGACAATAACGATTCCCTTGTTCGGAAAATCAACACGTTCCACCTTGCCTACATATTCTTGACCTTTTTTCATAACTTTCCTCTTTCCTGTTATGAGGCAGGATTTGCCTCATGCTAATCCATCGTATCATTTCAACTCTTCAATTATATCGATTCTATCTAACTTTGTCTAGGATATAGATAAAAATGATTTTATTGGTTCCGTAAATATATTATATACTTATTAATTTATATCACTTGTTTTTAGATTGTTTTGATCTTCGTGTTTGTCTATACAGACTTTTCCACCTTCTTTTTTATTAAATTCACCTACTTCAATTCGCTGATCTAAATTAATTTCAGTTGCAAATACTCTCCAGTCTATTCTCTTATCAAACTTGTTGATCAGCTTTACATATTTTTTACCTTTTTCATATTCAAGTTTTGCTAATAACTCATCTTTTAATTGATTTGCAATACTAGAGTTAATTTGTTTCTCTGTAAATCTTCTTCTAATAATATAAAAGCCGACCCAATCTGATAACAATTCATCAAATTTTTCTCCAAATATTCCTCTTAGTATTTCTTCGTCTGTTTTATATGTACACTTACTTTTTAAAATCCAATAACAAATAAATCCCCAGGTAACTGCTGCCTTTTCATTAGCCGTATTACCATCAGATAGCAAATGAAGCATTGAAAATAAAACAAAAACTATAACACTATTTATTACCGAAATAACTTTTGCTTTTTTCTTTGAAAACTTCTTTTTTGTAAGTATCAAAATTCCAGGAACGAATAAATAAGCTAAACATGTTATTATTATCCACAATATAATCTCTTCCATATGTATTTCACTCCTTTTATGTTTTGTTTTGTCATTGATACCAGAATCCATACATTGTATAAACGTATTAATCCCTTGTCCATATCCATTTCATTTCCATAAAACATATACCCAAACATTAATACATGCGAAAATAACAATAACACTCTGACCGCTCAAGCTTGGATATTAGCTTTTCTAACGATATTATATCATACAATACAGAAAATCAAACAAAGTTTCGAATTAAGAAAACTCTGTTTCTTTCTTGCATATAAATGCAAATCTAATAGAGTAATTTTTTCTAAGACTGCAACAGACATTTTGTCTATAAAAAATGGCCCCGCGCAATACGAGACCATTTTCCTACTATCCAATTATCTTATTCATTCGAAAACAACTTCAGATATTCCCCATATCCTTCTTTCTCCATCTGAGCTTTTGGTATAAATCTCAAGGAAGCACTATTAATGCAATAACGTAATCCACCTCGATCGGTAGGACCATCTTCAAATACATGACCAAGATGCGCATCCCCATTCTTACTTCTTACCTCGGTTCGTATCATACCATGACTTTTATCCATAATATTCGTGATCAGATTAAAGTCTATTGGTTTTGAAAAGCTTGGCCAGCCACAGCCTGACTCAAACTTATCATCGGACATAAATAGTGGCTCTCCTGTCGTGATGTCCACATAAATTCCTTCCTCAAAGTGATTGAAGTATTCATTGTTAAATGGGGGTTCCGTTGCACTATTCTGTGTGACTGCAAACTGAAGATCCGTTAAGGTCTCTTTTAGTTCCTCCACAGGCTTTTTGACAAATTTCTTGCTTGTATCTACTGCCTTCTTTGCTTTTTCGAACTTATCAATTCCAATGTGACAGTATCCTTCTGGATTCTTATCAAGATACTTCTGATGATACTCCTCAGCTTTATAGTAATTCTCCAGTGGTTTTACTTCAATTGCAATCTTTTCTTTATATTTTTTTTGAAGTTCTTCAATGGAAGCACGAATCACTGGCTCATCACTTTTCTCCACATAATAAATTCCTGTTCTATACTGAGAACCAACATCTCCACCTTGTCGATTGATGCTGACTGGATTTATGACATCATAATATAACTCTAATAAAAATGGCAATCCAATGATAGTATCCTCATACTCAACTTTGACTGCTTCTGCATGTCCTGTGTTAAAGTAACAAACTTCCTTATAAGTCGGATTCGCTGTATTCCCATTCGCATATCCAACTTCAGTTGCTAATATTCCTGGTATATTTTGTAGATATTGTTCGGTTCCCCAAAAACATCCACCTGCTAGATATATTTCTTTCTTCATTGATTTTGTCTCCTCTCTTTATCTTTTCTAACCATACTCTGTTATATATTCCTTATCTAGTTTACTTACTTTTGTTCATCCAATCCATAGCTAATCTTGATGGATGCTATCAGGTTGTAATTCATCTACATCTCATATGAGAAAAGTATTACTCATATCCATTTGCTCCATGCAGATAATGCTATGGTTACAAGTACAGTATAAATCTTAATCTATGACTCTTGTCAAGTCCTTCCTTTCACGATTATTATCACTATGTACTTACACTTCTACTATATAGTACTTTAGTATCGATGACAAGATGTAAAGCAGTAATGTCTTACTATCCTTTTGATTTCCCTGTGTAATTTGTACACTAATCATAAAGTACCCTCATCATCTCAAACGAACAAAAAACTGAATATTCATCTTTTATTTATTAATTTTAGAAAAATAAACCATAATCATAAATTTTATCAATAACCTTATTGTAATCGCTTACATTACGTGGCATACTATAGGTAGTTAGATATGACTAACCAACTTAAAACAGATCAATCATAACAATAGAAGGCATAGTTTATACGCTCTCTATTCAGATGAATCAAACGAGAATATAGAAATCAATTTGTTAGGAGGAACTTATTATGAGTAAAACTTATCCATTCCAATTAGAAGCATTACCATATGCTTATGACGCATTAGAACCTTATGTCGATGCACTTACGGTTCAAATCCATCATGACCGCCATGTTCAAGCTTATGTTGATAATTTAAACAAGGCACTTGAAGGTAGCAAGGAACATCAATCTTGGACTTTAGAAGAATTAGTAACCAAGGTAAATGAACTTCCAGATTCCATTAAAACTGCTGTTCGCAACAATGGTGGTGGTGCATACAATCACAACTTATACTTTGCTGGTATGAAAGCAAATGCAAGTGGACCAATGGGCGAATTAAAAGAAGCCATTGAAAAGAAGTATGGTTCTTTGGAAGATTTCAAAGCTAACTTTAAGACTGCAGGACTTGGACGCTTTGGTTCTGGTTGGGCATGGTTAGCAGTAGATAAAGCAAAAGAGCTTGTAATTGTATCTACACCAAATCAGGATACCGTTCTAGCAGATGGTCTCAGCCCAGTTCTTGCAATGGATGTCTGGGAACATGCTTACTACCTAAAGTATCAGAATAAGAGAGCTGACTACATTGAAAATTGGTTCCATGTAGTTGACTGGAACAAAGCAAACGAACTCTATAAGGCAGCAATTGCATAAGTAACATTAGTCTCTTAACTTCTACCCTTTTTAGTCATCCTATGAAAAGTCGCCAATCAGAATACTGATTGGCGACTTTTTTTATTCCTGGCAAGTGAGCCAGAGACCGACTCACCTTGTTTTTAACTTATTTCGTATGTCTGACAAACGATCTAGCGCTGCGTATAAGGTTTCATCCTTCTTTGCAAAATGAAAGCGTATCAGATGATTGATGTCTTCTTGAAAGAAGCTGGAACCAGGGACTGCACCTACTCCAATGACTCTTGCTAATCTCTCACAAAACTCGAAATCACTCTCTCTCTTAAATTCACTAATATCCACCATGACATAGTAAGCTCCTTGTGGCTCAGTAAAGGTAAATCCAAGCTCCTTCAATCCTTTCGTGAATACAGTTTTCATATGGGTATAATGAGCCTGTAGGTCTTTATAATAGCTATCCGCAAAATTAAGACCTACCACTGCTGCTTCCATCAAAGGAGCCGCAGCTCCCACGGTTAAAAAATCATGTACCTTCTTGATGCGTTCTATGATTGCCGAAGGTCCAATCACATATCCAAGTCTCCATCCAGTAATGGAATATGTCTTTGACAAGGAGCTACAACATATGGTTCGTTCCCACATGTCAGGAAGAGACGCGATATAGATATGCTCAAACGGTTCGTAGACAATATGTTCATATACCTCATCTGTGATCACATAGACATCATATTTGACTGCTAACTCTGCGATGATTTGAAGCTCACTGTAAGAAAACACCTTACCACAGGGATTGGATGGATTACATAAAATCAATGCTTTTACCCCTTTTTGGAAGGCAGCTTCCAGCGCATTTGGATCAAAGTTAAATTCCGGTGGTATTAATGGAACATAGATAGGGATTGCGCCAGATAATATGGTATCTGCCCCATAATTCTCATAAAAAGGAGAGAATATGATAACCTTATCTCCTGGATTCGTGACTGTCATCATAGCAGCCATCATAGCTTCTGTACTACCACAGGTTACAACCACATTCGTCTCAGGATCTATCGCTATCCCCATGTACTTTTCTTGCTTTTTAGCTAATGCAACTCGAAAATTATGTGCTCCCCATGTCGTTGCATACTGATGAGGTCCAATGCTTGCAATCTCAGCCAATCGTTCTGTAATCTCCTTTGGTGGATCAAAATCAGGAAAGCCTTGAGATAAATTGATTGCCTGATATTGATTGGATATTCGTGTCATTCTACGGATGACAGAATCCGTAAAAACAGCAGTTCTTCTACTTAGTTCCTGCATTTTCCACCTCCTTCTTCTTCTGTCTATAACGGCAATTTTTTACCGATACCTAGAGCGAGTGCTTTATCAAATAAAGCTCTCACCACATACATATCTTCAACTGCCATTCCTACATTGTTACAAACGATAATTTCCTCTTTCTTTGTTCTACCTTCTTTGATTCCACCTACGACTTCACCTGTTTCCCCATAAATATCAGGAAGTCCATGTGGATAATAGCCATAGCCTTTGAGCAAATTATGCTGTTCTATACTATCAACAATGTATTTATCTGCTCTCTTCATGGTCTTATCTTCATATAAGGAATGACAATCACATAGTAAAATTGTCTTCCCCTTCTCAATCCATTCATCCTTGATTTGTGGCTGAGGTGTCTCTGTTATGATTGTTGCAGAAGCAATGACTTGGGACTCTTTCACTAGCTCTTCATAGGAGGAAGCTTTCTTAATCTTTGCTTGAACCTTTGGCTGCAGATCCTGAATCAAGAGGTTTGCTGCCTCCTCGTAAATATCATAAATATATATTTCCTTCAGTTTTGGTAATACCCTCTCAATGTTAGCAATATGTTGTCTACCTTCAACTCCACAGCCAATCATACCAAAAGATTCAGTTTCAGGATCTGCAAGGCATTGCACTGATGCATAAGTAACTGCTGCTGTTCGAATTTCTGTTATGTAGATACAATCCATGATACACAGTGGCACTCCTGATAAATGATCATTAAAAATGATTAAGCCATTTGCTTGGCTATACCCATACAATCGTTTGTTCTCAGGATAGCAAGAACCCCATTTAATTCCCGCAGCAAAAGCTTCTGGTACATAGGCAGGCATAGCGTGATAAAAGGTTTCTGGCAACGGATGAATCGCAATTTTGGCTGGCATATCCGTTCTTTTTGTACTATAAGCTACTAATGCTTTTTGGGTTAATTCCAATACCTCTTGTGAAGTCAGAGGTATACTTCTGACTTCTTCTTGTGTCAAATAGCATATCTTTTTTCCAATATCAATGTACTCTTTGATCCAGTTACGATATTTTTCTGCTTCGGGTCTTAACTCATTTAATAGTTTCAATTTGCTCCTCCTATGATATGCATGGATTCCTTAGAAATCAAAAACCACGATATGAGATTATTAATCCTCCCATGCAGCAAGATATGCTCCTTTGAACTCATCTGCATACACAGCTTTTACAGTTTCAGATTGATATGCCTCCACTATTCTCTTATAAGTTTCATTATCCGCATCTTCTGTACGAGCTGCAATCAGATTCACATAGCTCTTTCCTGTATAATAGCTCACATCATCTTGAAAGATACCATCCACCCCAGGATTTAGACCATAATCTAATGCATAGTTACAATTAATTACGGCTGCCGTAACGTCTGGTAATAGTGCATAAATATTAGCTGCATCCACTTCTAAGAATTCAATGTTGAATGGATTTTCTGTAATATCTGCTATCACAGGACTATCTCCTGCTTCCGGATTGATTTTGATTAACCCAGATGCTTCGATTACTTTTAACGCACGTCCTCCATTCGTAGCATCATTTGGGATTGCTATCTTTGCACCATCGGTAATTTCACTCACATCCTTTATCTTATTTGAATAGATATTCATCGCCGAAATAAATGTATCTCCAATGGATGTAATCTCATAACCTTTGTTTTCAATTTCACTATTTAAATAAGCGTAGTGTTGAAAAGCATTCAAATCAGTATCACCATTGTTGAGTGCCTCATTTGGAGTTGTATAGTCCGTAAAAACAACTAACTCTATCTCGATTCCTTCTTTTTTTAACTCTTCAATGACTGGATTCCACATCTCATTCGATTCTCCAACCACACCTATTTTAACCTTACTATTTTCACTTTTTTCCTTTTTGCTACCACAAGCTGTTGCTACGATTGATACAAGCAATAATGTCGCAATTGCGATTCCCTTAAAACTTCTTCTATTCTTCATAATCAATTCTCCTCTTCGATTTTTTTTAATTCATTGTAATACCTATTGAATGTTTACAAGCATTGGTATACTTGTGCTATAACGTTAATGCGTATTCAAAATTCTCTCGTAATGTCTTAACCGATTGATCAAAGGCTTTCTTCTCCTCAGTAGTTAGATGAAGCTCTATAATCTCTTCTACCCCATCCTTTCCAAGGACTGCTGGAACTGAAACATATACCTCTTTATGTCCATATTCACCATGTAATCCTACCGAAATTGGTAAAACTCTTTTTTCATCGGATAAGATTGCTCTGGAAACCTCTGCAAGTGAAGCACCAATTCCAAATTCTGTAGAGCCTTTTCCTTCTAGTATACTCCATCCTCCCAATCGTCCTAGATTAGATAATTCTGATAGATTCAAATCGCCATATTTCTCTGGCTTTTCTGCTATTAGTTCAAGTATTGGTTTTCCAGCAATAGTAACTGTAGACCATGGTACCATTTGACTTTCTCCATGTTCCCCTAGAGCATAAGCGTAAATGGATTTTTGATCGATTCCTACCCTCTCAGAGATAACTCTCCTGAGTCTAGCAGAATCCAATGTAGTACTTGTCGAGATAATTCTTTCTGGTGGATATGGTAATTGATGTTGTATGTAATGAGCAATCACATCGGCTGGATTTGAGATACTAATGATGATACCAGAAAACCCTGATTGTCTGATCTTTGGTATAATGTCCTTTACTACTTCAATCGTCTGTCCTAACGTATCCATACGTGTCTGACCACTTTCTATACTTGGTAAAGGTCCAGCTGCTATAATAATTAAATCTGCATCTGTCGCATCTTCATAATCACCTGCTCTCACTATCACATGTCGTGGTAAATACACCGTAGCATCAAAAATATCCAATGCCTGTGCTTTCGCTTTTGCAACATCAATATCAATCAGTACAATTTCTTCCACAATTCCCTGAGAGGCTAGCGCATAACCAGCATGTGATCCAACATGACCAGCTCCGATGATAATCGCCTTCCTATTCTGACTTGACATTTCCTATCCACCTCCTACTAATACAATTCCTCTCTCTTATTGTACTTCTTACTTTATTTCATTTGGTTCTTTTGAAAACTCTGTTGAAAATGATAGGTACATCATACAACAGTTCCTCCATTTATGAATAGTTCTTCTTTTTTATAGGTAGTTATAGTTTTTATCTATAGCCATAGATATATTAACCAATCGTTTTATAAAAAGAACTTAGAAGCAATTCACGTTTTGCAAGTAGTAACCTTAAACTCTTTACGTATAAAAATATCTCATTCATTACCGTATATGTCGCAAAAAAAGAAAGCCATAATACAAGAGATGACTCTTTTGCATTATAGCTTTCCTTTTATTTATTAAATTACAATGGATTAAACTCCAGAATAAGCAGAGAAACCACCATCAACTGGGATTACAACACCTGTAACAAATCCAGCAGCGTCATTGTTTACAAGGTACATTAATGTTCCGTTTAATTCTTCTGCTTCACCAAAACGATTCATTGGTGTAGCTGCAAGAATCTTGTGTGTTCTTTCCGTTGGTGTACCATCTTCGTTGAATAATAACTTTTCATTCTGTTTTGTGCAGAAGAATCCTGGTGCAATTGCATTAACACGGATTCCCACTTTGGAGAAGTGAACTGCTAACCACTGAGTGAAGTTATTGATTGCAGATTTTGCACCACTGTAAGCTACGATCTTTGTAAGTGGTGTAAATGCATTCATAGAGGAGATGTTAACGATGCTACATCCTTTACGATCTACCATGTCTTTTGCAAAAATCTGAGTTGGTAATAAAGTACCGATGAAGTTTAAGTTAAATACGAACTGAACGCCATCCTGATCTAAGTCAAAGAAGGAGATTGTATCTTCTTCAATATCACCAATGTTGAAATATTCTTTTGTTGTCTGTGCCTTTGGATTGTTACCACCAGCACCATTGATTAAGATATCGCATGGACCTAAGTCTGCTACTACTTGATCATGAACTTCTGTTAAACTAGCTTTGTCTAATACATTAGCTTTGTAAGCCTTAGCTACACCACCTTCAGCAACGATGCTGTCTGCTACTGCCTGTGCTGCATCTTGATTTAAATCAAGAACCGCTACCTTAGCACCTGCCTTTGCTAATGTCTTTGCGAACATACCGCAAAGAATACCGCCTGCTCCTGTTACTACTGCTACCTTTTGGTTTAAATCTGTACCGTATAATGCACTCATTTTTTATATACTCCTATTTACTATTCTTAACAATTGCTTCCCATAAACCGTTGATATAGGTTGCACCTAATGCTCTATCATATAAACCGTATCCTGCACGACCTGTTTCTCCCCAGATCATACGTCCATGATCAGGTCTGATGTATCCAGTGAATCCGTTGTCGTGAAGAGCCTTTAAGATTTCATACATATCTAAGGAACCACAGCTAGATAAATGAGCTCTTTCTTCGAAGCCATTTTCTAATACTGCAACGTTTCTTAAATGTGCAAAGTGAATTCTTCCCATCGCTGCATATTTTGCTGCTAATCTAGCAACATCATTCTTTGCAGAGCATCCTAAGGAACCTGTACATAAAGTAATACCATTGTGTGGGTCATCAACTAATTTTAAGAACTTATCTAAGTTTTCTTCGCATGTAATGATACGTGGAAGACCAAAGATACTCCAACATGGATCATCTTCATGAATTGCCATGTTTACGTTACATTCAGCCGCTACTGGAATGATTCTTTCTAAGAAGTATTTTAAGTTATCCCATAACTTTTCTTCGCTCATCGCACGATATTCGCCGATAACAGCCTTTAATTCTTCTCTTGTGTAGCTTGCATCCCAACCTGGAAGAGAAAGATCGCTCTCAATTGGATCTACTGCATCTACTTGTTCTTGATAATATACAAGAGAAGTAGAACCATCTTCTAACACATGGTCAAGCTGAGTTCTTGTCCAGTCAAATACAGGCATGAAGTTATAGCATACGCATTTTACTCCAGCTTCTGCGACACGACGAATGTTTTCGCAGTAGTTTTCAATGTATTTATCTCTTGTATCTTTACCAAGCTTAATATCTTCATGAACAGGAATACTTTCGATGACATCAAATGCAAGGCCAGCTGCTTCTACCTGCTCTTTTAATTTTGCAATGCTTTCACGATGCCACACTTCACCTACTGGTACATCATATGTTGCAGTTACGATGGATTGCATCCCTGGAATTTGTCTAATATTTTGTAAGGTTACTTTATCTTCTTCGCCATACCATCTAAATGATAATTTCATCGGTACTTCTCCTTTATTCTTTCATACTTTCAGTATACTTTCTTTTTGACAAATTCCCATTGAAATATTTGTTGTCAACATTGCAAAAGTTGCGGTATAATAAAAAAAACCCAAAGATAACTTAGAAAAGAGATCCCAATGAAAAAAAAGTTACTAACCAAATTCCAGTCAAGACAACATATGCTTTCGGCTGATTATGAGATTTTTTATTACTCGGACTCAGTTCGTCCAAGAGTTTCTCCTCACCTTCACACCCACTATGAGTGTTATTTCTTTTTAGAAGGTGGTATTACTTATGAGATTGGTAATCGTAGGTATGACTTACAGCCAGGAGATTTTATGATGATTCCACCACAAATCAAACATAAGCCACACATACAATTGCTTGATCTACCTTATAGAAGAATTGTTCTATGGTTTAGCAACGATTTTTTCCATAAGCTATGTCATTCCTCGAAGGATTTTTCTTATGCCTTTGATCATATCATTGCTTCACAAGAATATCATTTTCGACCAGACTTTCTAACTGCACGAGCAATCCAAGGGCAATTACTCGAGCTACTCGAAGAAATTCGTGGAATTCATCCCTTTCAAAAATTACATGGTGACATCAAAATCGCTGCTTTATTGGCTTCCTTGAATCGAATCATCTACCAACTCAATCATCCAATGGCACAAACCCCTGATAATGCTCTATACTTAAGTATCTGTGAATACATCAATGGACACCTGAATGAAGACCTTTCCCTAGAATCTCTGGCCTCTGTATTCTTTCTGAACAAGTACCATATTTCACATATCTTTAAGGATCATATGGGTATTTCGCTCCATCAATACATTCTCAAAAAAAGAGTTCAAGCCGTAAAGAATGGGATTCTTGCTGGTGTTCCTTTGCAACAGCTTTCCTTAGAGGTTGGTTTTTCCGATTACAGTAGCTTATATCGAGCCTTCAAAAAAGAATTCGGAGTCTCACCACAGCAATACAAGGATCAGCAGTTCCCCCAGTGACGAGAGATAACGATTCAAGTATCAAAAGCATGTGATACTCGCTTTTTTGGAGTGTGTAAAAAAAAGCTGTCGTGTTATTATATTGGTCCTGATCAGGACAAATATAATAATACGACAGCTCTCTATTTATAGAGAAATTTTAGTAATTCTCTTTACGTACTTCAAAATAGCTTTGTGAATGGAAGCATACTGGGCACACTTCTGGTGCTTGTTTACCCATTACTAAGTGACCGCAGTTACGGCATTCCCACATAGTAATTTCGGATTTTGCGAAAACAGCCTGCATCTCAACATTGGAAAGAAGTTTACGATAACGTTCTTCATGTGATTTTTCAATCTTAGCAACTTCTCTAAACTGAGCAGCTAAATCTGCAAATCCCTCTGCTTCTGCATCTTTTGCAAAGTTTGCATACATATCAGTCCACTCATAGTTTTCACCTTCAGCTGCATGTAATAAATTTGCAGCGGTATCTCCTAATTCACCAAGGTGCTTAAACCATAATTTTGCATGTTCTTTTTCATTATTTGCCGTGCTAAGGAAAATGTCAGCAATCTGCTCATATCCCTCTTTCTTTGCAACAGATGCAAAGTATGTATACTTGTTACGAGCCTGTGACTCACCTGCGAATGCTGCTAATAAATTCTTCTCTGTTTTTGTGCCAGCAAAACGACTCTTTTTTTCTTCTTGTTTTGTAATTTCTGGCATTGCTGGTTTACTTTCTTCACTATCATCCTTTATTTCTTCAAACATGGATGCTGGAACATTACAAACAGGACACATATAATCCTCTGGCAATTCTCCCTCGTAAATGAAACCACACACGGTACAAAGATATTTCTTCATTAATTTCCCTCCTTATAATGGCACAATTACCTAATCTTAGTAATTATTACTATATTTTCTATTATATAGTAAATTCAGTTTATGTCAAGTAAAATTTGTTGAAAATAGTTCAAAACTGGTAGTCAACCGTATGACTTTTGTTCAATTCTTTAACATTAACATCTATTTATTACCAATTACACCTGATTCGGTACTTCGTAATGAATAGCGTTCTCAAAAACTCATCCTCTTGTTTTAAAAAACCCACTCTTTCCCCATTTTATGGGCAATTTATTAATAAGGAATTGGTAATCATTACTATTTTCTTTTTTGTATATTCAATACATTCGAAACATGGTGTTCGTATTTATGATTGAATGTTGTTGTTTTCTTTCATCGACAGTAAGTGTTGATCAACTACCCTCATCGGTTGGAAATTACCTCATTTAGCTTAACAAGAGCAATCCCTTCCTTCGTTAGTTCTAAGCGTAGTTTTGAAACTAATTCAATTGCCTTAGGATGATCCCCGTGAACACAAATCGATTCTGCACAAATTGGTATCTCTTTATCATCGATAGTGATTACTGTTTTATCTTTGATCATCTTCAATACCCGTTTCACAATTAGATGATCATCCTCAATTACTGCTCCAGGTTTTGAACGAGCAACCAAGCGCCCATCCGATTCGTATGCCCGATCTGCAAATACTTCATTTACATAACGAAGCCCAACTTCCTTGGCTGCTTCTATCATTTCACTTTGATACATTCCAAGGAAAATGAGCTCCTTATTATATTCATAGATTCCTTCACAAATAGCCATAGCAAGTTTTCTGTCGTTTGCAGCCATATTATACATTGCTCCATGTGGTTTGACATGACTCATCTTATGTTGATGAATGTTACAGAAGGCATCCAGTGCTCCAAGCTGATACTGAACGATTCGTTTCACTTGTGATGGTGGAATCTCCATATTACGTCTACCAAATCCAACTAAGTCTGGATATCCAGGGTGTGCCCCCACTTCGACAAAACTTTTCTTGGCAAGCTCAACGGTCTGATTCATAATAAAAGGATCTGAGGCGTGGAATCCACAAGCTACATTCGCTGAGGTTATGTAAGGTATCACTTGCTCATCCATACCTATGATATACGCTCCAAAGCTCTCACCCAAATCACAATTTAAATTAACATAGTTCATCCTTCTACCACCTCTCTCTCTTAATCCCCTTGATGGTGATCTATTTTTATCTCTTCTTACATCAAGGAACGATTCAATACATCCGTAATTAGCATATGGCCAGGTGCATGAGTGATTGCAAACTCTGGCTTTGCTTTCATTATGGCTACTTGTGGAGTTACTCCACAAGGCCAAAACACTGGTACTTCGTCTTCCTGTATCGAAACAGCATCTCCAAAGTCTGGTTGATATAGATTCTGTATTCCAATCAGCATTGGATCTCCAATATGAATAGGGGCTCCATGTACCTTTGGCATACGAGCAGTTACCGTGACCGCTGCTACAACTTGACTTGGTTTAATTGGTCGCATGCTTACTACCATTGTTCCATGAAAGATTCCTGCAGCTTCACAAGGGATATTCGTAATGTACATAGGAACATTGCATTCCTCCTCTATATGACGAATTGGTATTTTTTCTTGGATTAATTCTTCTTCAAAAGAAAAGCTACATCCAATCAAAAAACTAACGAGATCCTCTCTCCAGTATTGCAACACTTGGGTTTCTTCACAAACCAACCTACCTTTTTCATAAATTCGATACTTTGGTAAGTCCATCGCTATGTTTCCACCGCTCGCAAACTTTGGAAATAACGTACTTCCAACATCACTTACCTCCAATAAGGGACAGGCTTTTGGATTTCTTTGACAAAACAAAAGGAAATCATAGGCATATTCTTTTGGAAGTACCACTAGATTCCCTTGCGCATACCCTGGACAGATTCCTGCCGTTGGTTTTGTAAACTCTCCATCCCGAACTCGTTTTCTCATCTCATAAGGCGTCATCATACTAGTTTACCACTCAGCTTTCTAAACTTGCGATCTTCTTTCTTATAAATTCTTCTTGCTTTATTTACTGATACTGCTTGAAAGAAGACTTGTTCTCTTGGTTTTACTTGAACGAAGGTTGGTAGATCTGCTTGAATGATCGTTCCAATTTTTGCATAGCCACCTGTGGTCTGTCGTTCTGCTAACATTACAATTGGCTGGCCATTGGAAGAAATCTGAATCGCACCAAGTGTAATTCCATCTGAGATAATGTCTGCTCCGTTCTTCATCTCAATTGGTTTTCCTGATAGCTTACAACCCATACGATTACTATCCATGGTCACTTCATAAGAAGTACTTAAAAAATCTTGGATACCTTCCTTAGTAAAGGCATCCTCTTGCGGCCCTATAACGACTCGAATGATTTTTTTATCCTTAACTATATGATCTGTTTTTAACAGCCATTGCCTTGGTTTGATTGAGACATTTTCTCTCTCCTCAAACTCGATTTCATCCATTGCTTTTAATCCTCTTCCAAGCAAGCCACCAAGCTTACAACCAAGGTGTGTTGATTTACTTCCCTTAATGACTGGAACCTTAAGGCCTCCAAGGAAGGCTAGATAAGCACGACATCCTGTCCTTGCATAGACGCAAGTTAGGATATCACCTGTCTTTACTTCCACCGATTCATAACAACGAATCGGTTGATCATTTAGTTTTGGTTCCATATCAGCACCCGTCATTGCAATTACACAATTAGAGGTGAATTCGATGGTCGCACCATACATGGTCATCTCTAAGACTGCTTCCTCTGCTCTATTCCCCACTAATAGATTTGCGATTTTCATAGAAGGAAGGTCTAATGCACCTGCTTCTGACATTCCATAGGCACAATATCCAAATCTTCCTGCATCTTGAATGGATGTTAACAACCCTGGATTAAGAATTCGAATCCCCATTGTCTACCTCCTTTCCAAAAAATCTTTTGATTCTTTCGGGTACACTCCACTCTGGCTAATTTGATCATATTCTGCTCTCGTAATTGGATCAAAATGAATATAATCTCCTGCTTGGTATAGAAATGGTTCCTCACGAGTTTCATCATATACCTTAAGTGGTGTTCGCCCAATCAATCGCCATCCCCCTGGAGAGTCCATAGGATAAATCCCAGTCTGCTTTCCACCAATCCCGACACTTCCAACTTCAATCCTAGTTCGTGAGGTTGCAAGTCTTGGTACTGCAAGCTTTTCGTCCAAGCCACCTAGATAAGCAAAACCAGGAAGAAATCCAAGCATATAAATAAGGTAATCACAACTACTATGTAGCTGAATTACTTCCTCACAGGTCATATGTACATACTCTGCCACCTCTTGTAAGTCAATCGCGAATTCTCCCTCATAACAAACTGGAATATGGATTATCCTTTTATTCGGTACACCTTTGATGTCATTTACGTTGACCTTAGTACGCAGTACAGAAACTATCTTTTTATAAGAAAGGATCAACGGATCATAGGTTATTAGTACAGTACAATACGCTGGGATGATTTCACGGATTCCTCGATGCTTTGCTTTTGTTAGCTCTATGACAAACTGATGAACTTGATGATTAATTTCTTCTTTGATTTCTTGACCGAATACAACCTCGACTGCTGCCTCACCGACAGGATGATATGTTATCTTCTCCATAGCTCACCTTCTTACAATATTCTGCCTTCTCCATAGCTTACTTTTTCAAAAAATCCTAGCTTCTCAACCTCTTCAAACCAAGTAATACACGTCTCCTCTAATTCCATCGAATACTTCATGCAATCTCGCATCAGATTGACGATTGATAGATTCATTCGCATACCCATACCATCGATGGCTGGGATGAGCCACCCTGTCATATCCACCATCCCACAACGAGAAGCGGTAATGACCGCTTCCTTTTCTAATTCTTCGTTTTGCATAATGTCTTTATTTCTTTTTAGATAAGCTAAGGCTGCAATCATTGCATAACAGCCCCAATCAGATACGGTTGCAGTAATTAGGTAATCTGCTTTCGTAGCTGCAACAATACCACCCTGACAGCTGCATTTACATGCAGATTTTTGAGCATAAGGGATATACGCTTCTACATGCTCTTTGATGGTTCCCATACCAATCTCATTGCCAAGATCGCCAATTGCTATGGTTGGTACGTGTAGTTTTTGTAACGTTTGATATAATACATCCGACTTTGCTTCTAACTCTGAAACATTCATTCCAATGGCATTATGATAAACTCCATAAGCATTCGCTCCTGGTGCTTCAATTGATATTGCCATTGCAGGTAATCCATGCTCTAGGATTTCGTTGGACTGACTCTGTGCATTCAATATATTCTTGGTAAATGGGATAACACCCATAGAGATCGGATATTCCATTACCTCCTCCACGGTTTCATAAAGGTGAAGTCCACAAACAAACGAAAGCTTTTCTACCGCAATCTTATTCTCAATTGGACAAATAATGATTGGTTTTGCATGAAACGCCTTTACTAATGCCCTTGCTAATAGCATTGAGCTAACAATCCCATCCATCTCTGCCACCTTATGCGTAGGAAGAATAAATCCAGTGATAATATACACCAAATCATTTTCTTTGATTTTCTCTACTAACGCTTTGGCAGCATGCATCGACAAAGGCTCTCCCATCGCTTTTCTTGCTGCAGGATATAAGATATTACAAACACCGTAACCTCTTGGGTCAAGATTGGCAAGGTGATCGAGTGTTGTACCTAAATTAAGACATGTTAATTCTTTTTGATTCATAATGCTTAGAAAGAACGTGTTAACTTACACCCCTTCCTGATACACTCCTTTCGATACTGTTTACAATCTTGGTAGAAATTACGTTCATAATCATGTTTTCTTATTCGGTCTCTGCTAAGAACTTAGCAAGAGATTCACGTTGTAATAGTTGAAGCAATTCTGGTGCTTTTCCTCCCACTGGCTTTTGATCAATTTCAATGGTCTGCATACAAAGCTGTCCAGAGCTTGATACAATGACTTCATCTGCTTCCATCATCTCTGTCAAGGTAAACATTCTTTCCTCGACTGGTATGTTCTTTTCCAGACAAAGCTCCATCAGATGCTTTCTAGAGATTCCAGGAAGTATGTACTCATCTGCAGGTGGTGTTACAAATACACCATTGATTAATAGATTCACATTACTATGTGCACACTCCGTCACACGCTCACCACGATGGAAGACACATTCGTTACACCCTGCTTCCTCGGTTCTTTTTGCAGCCATTACATTAGGGATTAAATTCAAGGTTTTAATATTGCAATGCATAAATCTAGTATCTTCTAAGGTAATCAATTTATATTTCTTACTCATATCCATAATCTTTTTCGGAGTTAAAGTAATCCAGATATTTGCTTTCATTTCACTGGTAAAATTATGGCCTCTCATACCAGTTCCTCTTGTTGCCTGCCAATACACAAACTGCTCATCGTCATCTAATTTCTTTACCATCTCCTTTAGAATCTCAGCCATCTCCTCCTTGGTATACGGTAAATTGAACTCTAATAACGCTGCACTACGATAAAAACGATCCAAATGCTCCTTAAGTGCATAGATGTTGTAGTGCCTTGCATACGTTGCATCATATACTCCATCACCAAAAAAACAAACACGATCATTCATTGGAATGGTCATTTCCTCGATTGGAGCATACGTTCCATTGTAATAACCTAAAGTTTTCATATCATTATCCTTCCTTCTTCTCGATCCGTTTCGCTACATATTCTTTGATCAGATCTACGGTCTGTTCATAGGTAAGCTTTCCCGTATGAATACACAAATCATAATTGTTTGGATTCTCCCAACTTTGCCCTGTATGATACTTATAATAACCGCTACGGTATTTATTTATCTTCTTGATATAGCGTAGCGCTTCCTTTTCATCGCAACATAACTGATCCATTTGATGTCGCATGCACTGATTCTCATCAGCGTATAGAAAAATCGAAATGAGATTCTTGTAGTCTTTCAGTATAAAATCAGCACCACGACCAATGACAATGTAAGATTCTCGTTCTGCCAATTCCTTTAGTACCTTCGCTTGGTAATTAAATAAATTATCATTGGACGTAAAATCATTACTCTCAGGTGGAATTAATTCGCCCGAATAAACCTTCTTGCAGGCGCGGTATAACAGACTACTTTTTACCCTCTCATCAGCATTGGCAAACAAAGCTTCATTGATACCACTATCCTCCGAGGCAAGTTGTAATAGCTTTCGATCATAGAGGTCAATTCCATAATGTTGTGCTAACATCTTGCTTATGGTAGTCGCCCCACTTCCACACTTCCTTGTCATTGCAATTACAAATCGTTCCATCCAAAGACCTCCCTTCTAACCAAGATAGGCTTTTTTTACAGCTTCATCTTCTAAAAGATCAGATGCCTTGCCAGAGAGTACTATACTACCAGTTTCCATGACATATCCTCGGTCTGCAATTTGTAATGCAGCGTTAGCATTCTGCTCTACTAATAGTATATTAGTGCCCATGGATCGTATGTCCTTTATAATCTCAAATATTTCTTCAACGATGATAGGTGCAAGCCCCATGCTAGGTTCATCCAATAACAAAAGCTTTGGTGATGCCATCATTGCCCGACCAATGGCTAACATCTGCTGTTCACCACCAGATAAAGTACCAGCCAACTGTCGTCTACGTTCCTTCACTCGTGGGAAACGCTGAAATACCAGTTCTAATAGTTCTTTTTTCTTAACCGAGCTTTTTTGTAGATACCCTCCGAGCAACAGATTCTCCTCTACGGTCTGATCCCCAAACACTCTTCTTCCTTCTGGTACCTGACTAATCCCTTTGGCTACCACCACATGTGGTCCTACCTCATGGATTTTCTTACCATTGTATGTAATTGTACCACCTTTTATCTTGTTAAGTCCACTAATTGCTCGCAACGTACTTGTTTTTCCTGCTCCATTCGCTCCAATGAGAGTAACTATTTCACCCTCTCTCACTTCAAGGCTTAAATTCTTAATGGCATGAATTGCACCATAATAGACATTGATTTCTTCGACCTCTAACATACTTAAGCCCCCTTTTTACCAAGATAAGCTTCGATAACCTTTGGGTTGCTTTGAATCTCTTCTGGAATACCACTCGCTAAGACCTGACCAAAGCTTAATACTACAATTTTCTCACAGACATTCATGACAAGCTTCATATCATGTTCAATTAAGAGGATTGAGATCTCGAATTCTTCTTTGATCCAGCGAATCAATTCTGTTAATTCCTTGGTTTCCTGAGGATTCATACCTGCTGCTGGTTCATCTAGCAATAATAGCTTTGGCTTCGTTGCAAGCGCTCTTGCAATTTCTAGCCGACGTTGTTGCCCATAGGGAAGATTCTTTGCCTTTTCTCTTGCAAAGGAATCTAGATGAAAAATCTTTAATAGCTCCAAAGCATCCCTTGTTAGCTGTTCTTCTTCTCTAATCTGCTTTGGAGTTCGAACAATGGATGCAAACCAACTAGACTTTGATTGATATTCATAGCTTACCATCACATTCTGTAGTACTGTCATCTCCTGAAATAGACGTATGTTTTGAAAGGTTCTCGCAATTTTTTTGGAGGTTATCTGATAAGGTTTAATGGAATCAATACGTTCTCCATCAAATTCAATCCTACCACTCGTAGGTGCATACACACCAGTCAACATATTAAAAACCGTTGTTTTACCAGCACCATTAGGACCAATCAGACCATACAACTCATGCTCTTGAATCTCTATATTAAAATCATTGACTGCAGTGAGTCCACCAAACTGAATGGTTAAATGTTTTACAGATAGCAATGACATATTACTCTACCTCCTTTTGCTTTACTTTCCAAACCCTTGCTACAAATCGTTGTGCAAACCGTTTGATTCCTGAGAGTGTCACTTCGTAGTTCCCTAAGATACCTTTTGGCCGAAATAGCATCATGACAATCAATAGCACTGCATAAATTAAGATTCGATATTCCTTCATAAAACTGTTTAAGCCACGAAGTGCTTCTGGAAGATAAATCAGAATGGAGGTTCCGATGATAGATCCAGACAAACTGCCCATACCACCCAACACCACATACGTCATAATCTCAAAGGATTTTGAAAAGTTAAAGCTTTGAGGATCGATGAACTGATTAAAGTGTGCATATAACCCACCCGCTAATCCTGCCATTCCACACCCTATTGCAAATGTGATAATCTTGAATTTGGTGGTATTAATCCCCATAGCTTGAGCTGCAATCTCATCCTCCTTTACGGATAGAATTGCACGCCCTTTGGAGGAATGATGAATCAGATTCTTCACAATGGCAAAACAAACTACTAATAAGAAAAACACATTCGTAAATGTTGTCTTAGCAGAAATGCCAGCAATACCACGAGCACCACCCACGTAATCTACATTTTGAATTACTACCTTCACGATTTCCCCAAAACCTAACGTACATATGGCAAGATAATCTCCAGTTAATTTAAGAATTGGATACCCAATCAAAGCAGCTAAAATTCCCGCGACTACTGCACCACATAATAGAGCTAAGAGAAAGGGAGCATGAAAGTTCTTTGTTAAGATAGCAGATACGTATGCACCAATTGACATAAAAGCTGCATGCCCTAGAGAAAACTGCCCTGTAAAGCCTAGGATCAGATTTAACCCGATGGCTGCAATTGAGAATATTCCAATCTGTCGTAGGATTCTGGCATAGTATCCATTGAATACACCAGTTGCAAATAGTAGTTCAAAGAAAGCATAGAGGATTAGTGCGAATACAATCGTCTTGCTATAGTTGATATACGTTTTCTTTACGCTATCCTTCATTTCAATCACCTACACTTTCACACTCTTCTTTTTACCAAACAATCCTGTCGGCTTAATCAGAAGAATCATAATTAAAAGGATAAATGCAATCGCATCTGAGAAGCCACTGCTAATGTAAACCTTGGATAGTGTTTCAATTAATCCAATGGCAATCCCACCAAACATTGCTCCAGGAATCACGCCTATTCCACCAAGTACTGCTGCAACAAAGCCTTTTAATCCAGGCATAACCCCCATGGCTGGCTCAAGTTTTGGATAAGCCATACCAAAGATAATCCCTCCCGTTGCAGCTAATGCAGAACCGATGGCAAAGGTAACCGATATTATCTTATTGATGTTAATTCCCATCAACGCTGCTGCATCACGGTCATACGAGGTTGCTCGCATTGCTCGCCCGGTACTCGTCTTATGAATCAAAATCTGTAGCCCAATGCAGCATACTACCGTAACAGCCAAGGTAATCATTTGAAGATTGGAGAACTTAATACCGGCGATCTCATACGTTTTATTAGCAATCAGCTCAGGGAAATTCAAGGTATTCGGACCTGCCAAAGCTTTGGTCTTAATCAGATTCTGTAATAATAACTCTACACCAATGGTCGTAATTAATAATGTCTCTTTTGCCGAGTTGCGAAGTGGTTTATACGCAACACGTTCAATAAGAATACCAAGCAGTGCACACACAGTCATTGTAAATAGCATGGCTCCAAAAAATCCAAGTCGTAATGTACTCACTGCAAAATAACCTGTATAAGCTCCCACCATGAAAATATCACAATGTGCGAAATTAATCAGCTTAATGATCCCATACACCATGGTATATCCAATCGAGATCAAAGCATAAACACTACCTAACGAGATCCCATTAATCACTTGTTGAAAAAAAGCGTCCATCCTGTCTCACCTTCCCATGACTCATTTTTACGATGCACTGCGGTGTAATCGGAACATAACCTATTCCGTTTTGCCGCAGTGCGGTTTTTCCTTTTAATGCAAATATCTTTTCCGATACCCTTTAATCAAATTACTCTTCTGAAGTTACTCATGCTACTCTCCTGGTGCAACTTCAGCTTCAAATACGAATTCACCATTGACTACTTTATTGATAATTACACTCTTGATTGGATCACCATGCTCATCAAAGGTATAGTGGGTTGTTAAGCCATCCATATCGGTTTCTTTTAATGCTTTTACGATTGCTTTTGAATCGGTACTGCCTGCATTTTCAATCCCATTTGCCATCAATAATACTGCCTCATACGCAAGTACGGAAAAGCCGCTTGGCTCTGAATTAAACTTCTCAACATATCTCTTAACAAAATCCTGTACCTTTTCATTGTCAGTCGTCAAAGATACATGATCCGTAAAATAACATCCCTCTACAGCAGCTCCACCTACGGTTACCAAACCTGGGTCTGACCAAGAGTCACTACCTAAGAATGCACAAGTGATTCCATAATCTCTAGCCTGCTTTGCAATCAAACCAACCGTAGAATAATTGTCTGGAAGATACAACACATCCACTCCTAATTCTGCTATTTCAGTAATGAAGGCTTTAAAATCACTATCACCCTTGTTATAAGTTTTGTCATAAACCACTTCTCCACCACCTGCTTCAAAGTTTAGTTTAAATTGTTCCGCAATACCAACACAATAATCTTGACTGACATCATATAACATAGCCGCCTTCTTCGCATTCAGTTTTGTAAGTGCAAACTGTGCGCCAACCTTCCCCTGCAAAGGATCAATAAAACATGCTCGAAAGACATAACCACCTCCCTCAAGTGTTACTTTTTCATTGGTAGAACCAATACTAATCATTGGGATCTTTTTATCCTTTGCAACCGTTGCCATTGGAATGGAGCAACTACTAGCATAAGTACCAACAACACCAACCACTTCATCTTGTTCAATTAATTTTGTAATTGCATTAGGAGCAACGCTTGCTTGATTCTGATCATCTTCTGAGATTAATTCTAACTGCTTTCCAAGGATGCCACCCTTCTCATTTAATTCAGTAATAGCTAACTTTGCTCCATTCTCCATCGCAGCTCCAAGCGCTGGTATGTCACCAGTCAAAGGAAATACACCACCAATTTTAATCGTATTCGACTCTTTCTTACTACAACCACTAAGAGACAGGGTGGTCACTGCTAACACTAACATTGTGCTGATGAACTTATGACTCTTTGCTTTTCTACTCATATAATATCCTCCTCAATGATTTGCTTACTGATATGAAATGATCCGGTGCTTAGATTGTTTGTTTCCAATCAATCAAAAAAGGCGCTCTCAGTGAATCCTGAAAACGCCTTCGTCTAATCTACCAATATTTCATTTCGTAAGCTATGTATTATTTATTATCTACCCATTATACAGTTGATTCTTTCCTTTGTATATGTTCACAAAGAACAAACAATTTTGTGTTCAGTGTACATATTCGTAGCATCTTATGAACACGAATTGTCCTATCACCTGTAATGTATTTATAATTGTTGTAATTGTTTAGATAAAATTTTACTTTTATCCAAATAATCTCTTTACTTTAACAATGTGTAGTGTTACAATGTTAATATTAAAGAATATTTTGTATATTATGGGAATTGCATTCACTCAAAATAAAAGGAGTATTGACATGAGTAAGAATATTAGAAATGCTTCGGTTGATTACCTATTTGAAGCAATATTAAGCCTAAAGGATAAAGAAGAGTGCTATACTTTCTTTGAGGATATTTGCACGGTGAACGAATTATTATCGCTCTCTCAACGTTTTGAGGTAGCATACATGTTACGTGCCAAAAAAACTTATTTAGAAATTGCCGAAAAAACAGGTGCTTCCACTGCAACAATTAGTCGTGTCAACCGATCCTTAAATTATGGAAACGATGGTTATGATATGGCATTTAGCAGGATTTCTAAATTGCCAGAGGATGAGAATAACGAAGAAAAATAAGGGGGTTTTACACCCCCTTATTTGTTTCATTTTTTTGTAAAATTTTCGTCAATCAACTTTTCAATCAATTGTTTTTTCATGTAAACGTCAAAACATAACATGGAAATAAAAGAAAATAGTTCAAGGAACTCCTTATTCTCATTCCCCTCTTCGTAAGAAAAGGTTGTCTTCGAATTCTCATACATCTTGATTACATCTTTACTCAGTGTCGTTGCATGCTTTTCTCCACTACGAAAAACCTCTTGGTAGATATCTTCTAGTTTAATTTCATCGGAATCGTCAAAAAACTTTTCTGTGAGCGGACCTAAGATGCTTTGGATATCACTAATTGATAATAGATTCTTCATGTAATATATGAAAATCAAGAGATACATATGGTTCTTGGAATATTTCTTTTTATTCGGAGAAGGAAGTAAATTGTTCTTTGTATAATTATTAATCATCGTCTTAGTCAACAACTTATCTTCCGTATAACGTTTGGATGATTCTAAGTGTCTATCCATAAACGTTGTCACCTGATCCATATATAATTCAATGTTCGGTATGTCCTTCGGTTTAACATAATTAATCTTTTTTAGATTATCAATCAGATGCAAAATCTCTTTTTTCTCTTGGCTCTCCACTTTTCATCACCTCTGAACCTTATTATATAGTAACTAAAACCACCTGTCAAATGATTCAACGAAAATCTTTTCCTATCTATTGTTATGTTGTATTACTTCACAGTTTATTCAACTAATTGTTATTATGCTGTTTATCGACGATTTATTACGAATGATTCAACGGTTAATCGACAAACTTTCTTTACTAACATTCTACTGTTCGACTACATTCTCTAATATTTATTTCACTGTACCTCAACAGCTCTTATACGATTAATTCTTCTGTCTGTCGACAATCTCTTCTACTAATTTATTCTATGGTTCATCAACATTCTCTTGTTATGCTAGCATTTAGTTGCTACAATTTATCCCTAGTATATTGGCCACTAAAATGATATAATTGAAATGATGTTATTTTTTGCAATGATAGAGAGGTTAAAAAAATGAGTATATATGATTCTTTAAATGCAGAACAACGCCGTGCTGTAGAACATGACCGTGGTCCGATGTTAATTCTAGCTGGTGCTGGTTCTGGTAAAACAAGAGTTTTAACCCATAGAATTGCCTATCTGATCGATGAGATGGATGTAAATCCCTATCAGATTATGGCACTTACATTTACAAACAAAGCTGCAAGAGAAATGAGAGAACGTGTCGATAAAATCGTTGGTTATGGAGCTGAAAACATATGGGTTAGTACCTTTCACTCCTCTTGTGTACGAATACTAAGACGATTTGTAGAATCCATTGGTTATAGTCGTAATTTCACGATTTATGATAGCGATGATCAAAAATCCTTAATGCGTGATGTATTAAAATATCTTGAAATCGATACCAAGCAAATCAAGGAACGTTCCTTTTTATCTGCGATCTCCTCCGCTAAGGATGAGCTAATCTCTCCAGAGGAATATGAATTAAATGCGCGTGGTGATTATACTTTATCCAAATATGCAAAGGTATATCACGAATACCAAAAGCGCCTAAAAGCAAACAACGCCATGGACTTTGATGATTTGATTGTAAAAACCGTGGAGCTATTTCAGAGTAATCCAGAGGCTTTGAATTATTACCGTAACCGCTTTCGATATATTATGGTTGATGAGTATCAGGATACGAACACAGCACAATTTCGTCTGATTCATCTGATGGCTCAAACAACGAATGAATATGGTGAGATTGAAAAAAATCTCTGTGTCGTTGGTGATGATGATCAGTCCATCTACAAATTCCGTGGTGCTAACATTCGCAATATCTTAGATTTTGAAAAAGAATATCCAGATGCAAAAGTAATCAAACTTGAACAAAACTATCGTTCAACGAAGAACATACT
>JAEZKD010000079.1 GCA_023415655.1 Bacillota bacterium
AAAACGAAAATATAAAAATGGATTGTACGATGCATCCACTAGGTATGCAACAGCAACCAAAAAGATTGCTACAATGAAAATACCTTGTGCGATTCCTGTCACTCTTGTTTCTCCATGATCTCCAAAAACCTTAATTGCAAGCTTTTTTGGAAACTGAGTACAAGCTACAATTAAGAT
This sequence comes from Bacillota bacterium, assembly GCA_023415655.1. GTDB lineage: Bacteria > Bacillota > Clostridia > Lachnospirales > Lachnospiraceae > Lachnoclostridium. The sequence continues at coordinate 178 of JAEZKD010000079.1, forward strand.
CAATAGCATAATTGCATAATTTAAAAGCAGGTACAAGGTCTGATCATTGGCAAAGGATAGTCCATTCAATCCAAACATAGATTTTAGATAATTGATTCCTAACGACAAGTCATCAAATGCAAAGATAACCCAACCAATCCATACAAAGACAATTGCATAAATATGAGAAACAAAAGCCGGTAATCGATTGAGCCACTTTAATAAGACAAACTTCTCAATCACAAGTAAAACACCAAAATAAACTCCCCACATAACGAAGTTCCAACTAGCACCATGCCAGATGCCTGTAAGTAGCCAAACAATTGCTATATTTCTGATTTGCTTGGATCTTTTGCAACGATTCCCTCCAAGTGGAATGTAGACATAATCGCGGAACCAACTACCTAAGGATATATGCCATCTACGCCAAAATTCTGTAATACTCTTTGACATATATGGGTAGTTGAAATTCTCAAGGAATTGGAATCCAAATATATTACCAAGACCGATTGCCATATCCGAATAACCAGAAAAATCAAAATATATCTGGAACGCAAAGGCTGTAATTCCTAACCATGCCCCTAATACCGACAATTCTTCAGTTCCCATTCTAGAGATCTGGTCCCATAGAAGGCCAATGTTATTGGCTAGTAAGACTTTTTTCCCTAAACCAGTCATAAATCTTATGACACCATAAGAAAACTGATCCAAGTTTTCTCTTCTGCTTTGTAATTGTTCTGCAATCGTCTTATATTGAACAATTGGACCTGCAATTAACTGAGGGAATAATGCCACATAAGCTCCAAATGATATGATATTCTTCTGAAGCTTAGCTTCATCTCGATAAATATCAATGGTATATGACATCGTCTGAAATGTATAAAAGGAAATACCAATTGGTAATGCAAGTTTAAGCAATGGAATTGAACTTCCCGTCAATGTATTGATATTAGTAATAAAAAAGTCAGAATACTTAAAAAAACCTAGCAAACTTAGGTTTATAATCATCGAAGATGCGACAGTTAGCTTCGCTTTACCAATTTCATTTTTTGATTTAAAGTAATGTACTAGCCAGCCATGGATATAGTCCACTACAGTTGAGAAGATCATCAAACACACATAGATTGGTTCCCCCCATGCATAGAATACTAAGCTTGAGACAAATAGAATGAAATTACGAAAGGATCTTGGCACGATGAAGTATAATATAAGTACGATAGGTAAATATCGAAATAAGAAAGGTAAACTACTAAATACCATGATAACCCCCTAATCACTTTGCTGCTGTGTTAGTTCACTTTCTCTTATCACAGCTTTGGTTTTACTCACGAATGTCTTCTCTCCATTTTCTATTCGATCAAAAATATAAATCTCTGAATCTGGAACAATGGTATAGTTATGTTCGTCATCTGGTTCATAAGTCTCGATGACAATCTCATGATTCTTTGATATCTGGTCATTCATCATTAGTTCAGGTATGACCAACGTAGCTTTGCTTTGATCTTCTAACATGATTGTTAACACATAACTACTATCTTCCTTAATCAGATCAAGGACGGTACAGTGCAGTAAGGAATCATAATCAATAACATACTCTACCTTATTTAACTCAGAATCAATTATCATAGGTGATGCTTCACTCCCACCTTGTGATCTTACGTTATGAAATCTCCTATTACTATCCGTTTTCTCTATAAAGTTATTCGTCATATAGATGCCGATTCCACATAAAAAGCAAGCTGCAAAACCTGCGGCATATGCACTCATTTTTTTTACTTTATGAGCTAAGTTACTTTTGGTAGGATAGGAAATCATACTGATTACGTGATTGCTTTCCTCGTTCATCATCTTTATCTTTTGTTGATTTGCTTTTTCATAAATGCCGGCAATAAATTCTTCATCACTTTTCATACGTAAATCCCTCCTTTTCCATTAGCTTGGCTAAGCTTTTTCTAGCACGATATATCAAAATCTTCATTTGCGCATCGGACTTATGTAAAATCCTTGCAGCTTGGGCATAACTAAACCCTTCTAGATCAATCAGCATAATTGCAATCCGATAATCATCTTTTAAACAAGCTATCATCCGGTAAAGCAAACGCTGCTCTTCATCCCTAACTATCTTATTTTCTAGTCCTCGCTCTTGTATAGAGTCTTCAGGTAATTCTTCAACTAGTGTTATTTTTTGATTTTTCCGAATATAATCAACTGCTTTGTTACGGCCTATCGTAAACAAATAGGTTTTAAAACTGACTCTATACTCATATCGTTCTTTATGCAACAGAATATCTACAAAAACATCCTGTGCCAAATCTTCAGCAATTGTTATATTTTGCACAAATCGGTTGATAAAATATATCAGATGATCTTTATATTCAATCACTAGCGCTTCAAATGCTTTATTGTCTCCATTTACAAATGCTTCATAATACTTCTTATCCCTATTAACCTTTTGTTGCTCATCGATTGCAATCTCATCTGAAGCCATATAGGTTGCATTCTTCATGTTCGAATATCTCCCTCTCTGCCTATGCTTAATACTACTTTCAAGAAAGCAGTGAAATATAGTATATCACAGGGCAAGGTTAAGTACCATAATGAAAATAGGGCTCGCATATACGTAAGGTGAGTTTCACTCTTATGCATACGGCGACGCCCCATTGTTAGATAAGATTTTAATCTAAAATCTTAGGAATGTTTATTTCATTGTCGACATTGCATTTATAGTTTGAATGCATTTTTACTGTTCAATAATACCCTTTGCAGCTTCAATTACGTTCATGTTGATTGCTTTGTAATCTTCAATCATCTTGTTTTCATCTTCATAAGTTGTTGGATCTAAGGAACCTAACATTACGAAAAATACATAATCACCAACTGTCTCAACAACACTTCCCTGAATTTTGGAAACATTAACTGGGTACTGCATTGTGTCAGCTACTTGAGAATCACGGTATGCATTCAATGCGTTAGCAACGTTTTCAACATTACCTTCTGTTGCATGAATTGCAATAAATTTATCTACATGAACACTCATCATAGGACCTTCAGCAATTGCAGCATCATACCACTGTGGATCCACACCAAATAATTCGCTTAATGTTAAAGCATCATATGGCATGCTTGGAATATAGTTTTCACCTAACTGTTCTTTTGCTGCGTTATGAATTGCATCTAATGTCGCATTGCTTACTAATTCACCTGCAGGATCAACTGTTTCATCAGAAGGTACTTCTACTTCAGGAGTTACTTCTTCAGATGGAGTTTCTGTCACTGTTTCTGTTGGTGCAGGTGTAGCTGTGTTTTCATTCTGTTCTTTTTTACCACAAGCAGAAAAAGCTAATGCTACTACTAATGATAATGCTAATAATTTTTTATGTCTCATTTTATATCTCCTTTTCCATCCCTGGTCCTTCGTATACCTTTTAGGATACGAGTGACGTTAAATTTTCTTCTTCCAATTTCATAATTTTTTCTGTCGACACTTATTATTCGCATAAACTTAAAAAAAGTTACACCCAAGATAAATATTTTTTTATTTTTTTTCAAATCCTTATAAACTAGAGGGTCAAATTACAGAAATAAAATGGTTTTATTGACCTTGATTTACTTTTAACGTATAATAGTAATAATACTATGTAAGCGTTTACATATAGATAAAAGGAGGTTTTTTTATGCTGAAATTAAAAGAGAATAGAGAATTTGACGCCCTTGCACTCGGAGAGATATTACTAAGATTATCCACGCCTTCCAATGAGCGCATTGTACGTGGAGACACTTTCGAAAAATGTGCTGGAGGTGCTGAACTGAATGTCGTATCTGGTATCTCTATGATGGGACTACGGACTGGTATTATTTCAAAGGTACCAAAGAATGACATTGGTACCTACGTTAAAAATCATATTCGTTTCTGTGGTGTCAGTGATGACTGCTTAATTTATGATGATAGTAAGGATGCTCGTCTTGGTATCTATTTTTATGAAAATGGTGCTTATCCAAGAAAATCATCCGTCGTATACGATCGTAGAC
>JAEZKD010000182.1 GCA_023415655.1 Bacillota bacterium
AAAACCTTCCTCAGCAGAACGGACTCCGATTTGCATTAAGAGTTCATAAATATAAACAAAAACAAAAGAAAGTGACGTGTTCTCTATCATCCCGTCACGAACTTTGGTTCTCCATGAAAAATATCCACGTAATTGCTGGTCAGTCATATACCGATAGGTTGGATAATAGCTCTGAAATTCGCCGTGATACTGGTAGTCATCCGTATGATCTTCCATGAATCTTCCTTGTTCATAAAAGATTTGTGCTGCATCTGATGCATAAAAAACAGGGCTTGATTTTACTAAATTCCTCATTTCACGATACTTGGGCGGCGTAAAATTAGCCATTTGCGCTGCTGTTTTCAGAATCGGCTCATCCCTGTATATTTTCGACACAGTAGAAGCATTATTTATAAACTTGTTATTGATTGTTTTGATCAGATTCTGAATATCAGCCATATGACACCACCTTCGCATTTATTATATCATACGTGCAAACCGTTGCTCCGGTTTGCTTCACACCGATACAATAAATGCCTTAATAAGCAAATTGAGTGAATTTGCTTCCTTGATTCGCATTTATTATATCAAAGTGGTGTTGACTTGACAAATTGATATTGAAGAAGAGGGGATAGACTGCCTGTCAAGACCCGTCAAGAGTCGGGCCTATCTTTAGAAATGAAATTTCTTTTTTTAGGTCTCTCTTTCTTTCGTTTCATTCGTTGAATTTGACGAAAATGGCGTCTCCATATAGTAAAAGGATGGCATCCATCCCCAATAAAAAGGGAAGTATAATTGATAATAACTGAAAAAGTATTTTATCAAAGCTGAGTAGGACTCTTCGTCGTACTTTCTCAACCGCTTGTCTTTTCTGGCTTTCATGTTGTTCTCCTTGTATGATAGCGTTGTACCATTTGTCTAATGCTGAAATCATTACGTTCTATTTGGTTAGTTTTAGCTAACCAAGGCTTAAAAAAAATTTGCCTCCTGTAACCGCAAATTTCTTCCTTATGTAAGCAAAGTTAAATCGTTGATCTCTTTACATCTAAATTATAAGCTTAAATTTCAATAAATAAAAATATATTATAATATATAAATACATAATCATTTATATATGAATCTATACAAAAAAAGCAAGCCAATTTACTGCCTGCCCTTTTGTTATAATTAAATTGTTATATTAAAATATTGTATTACATATTCTCGGAAATTTCTTGCCGCTTTTGAAAAATATCGTTGGTCTTTCCATGCAAGTCTCAGAATATTTTTAAAATTAATCCCTTCAATCTTAAGTAAAACAACAGGCAACTCCTTTTTTTCATCCTCAGAACATGGTAGAAATGAAACACCAAGCCCTGCTTCGACCAAATTAATCACAGCTGTAAACTCACTGCACTCACAGATGATATTGGGCACGAATCCATTCTTTTTGCAAAGTTCATCACAAAATTCTTGCTGACTATAATTTGTTTTTAATCCGATAAAAGCTTCCTCTTTCAAATTTTGAAACGGAACGGTTCGGCAAGAAGCAAGATGGTGAGATGGCGGTACTGCTAAATAAATGTCTTCCTCTGCCAATTTCATCGTATTGATATCATTAGGCTCATCAATCGTATTGATAAAGGCAAAATCAATTTCATCTTGCTCCAATAGATGAAGCTTTTTTCTATCATCACCTAACTGTGTAATACGGAAATTTACGTTTGGATGAAGACGTACAAAGTCACCAATAAAATTACTGAATTCTTTATTCAACGATGTAGTTGCAAAAGACACGGAGCCCATTTCACTGCCGGACAAATCGGATATCTCCTGCCGCCCCTCGTCAACTTCTTTCAAAATTCTATTGGCCCGTTTTAAGAACGCTTTCCCATATTCATTCAATACAATATTACGTCCCGTCCGATGAAATAAAGGAACTCCCAAATCTGCCTCCAACTTAGCAATCATTGCACTTAAGGCCGGCTGAGCGATTTGCAACACATTGGCAGCCCTGGTCATATGCTGCATGCGGGCCACAGTTTGAAAATATTTAATTTGCAGCAAGTCCATGGAGTGCCTCCTATTAATCGTTTCTGTTATTAATTTTATGATATCAATCATTATTTATTTATCATACAGTAGCATGGATAATAGAAACTATCAAGCAATCAAATATCCAAACGCCCCCTCGATGATAATCAGCACTACCAATACGAACTGGTGGTGCGTTCTCTTCCTATTTTTAGCCAATTGCCCTTTGAATTAATCGTGAACCGAGCTGAAAGGCATTTTCACAATCAATCGGAAATTGCTCTTCTTTTACCTTTTTCTTTTTATTTTCATCAAAAACAGTAACAACATATTTAGAATAGTCTTTAAATTGTAAAGTATCATTCACCAGCAAAGGTTCACAAGAACCAAAAAGACTTTCTAAACTATTCTCTGCAAATCTTAGAACTTGAATATAGTTTGCTTCTATCATATATTCTTTTGTGACATTCATAGTATAGATAAAACCAACTGGAATTTTTTTCTCTAATAATCCTTTATAACCTTCTGTATAAGTTAAAATCGGAAACATCAATCGTTCCAAAAAGGAACGCATTTCGCCAGTTACTGCATGAAAGTATATAGGCGAACCCAGCAAAAGAGCGTCGGCTGATAAAACTTTTTCTAATACTGGAGACAATTCATCTTTGTATGCACATTTTCCATAGCTCTTTCCGCCCTTTAATTTACAGGCAAAGCAGCTCGTACAGCCTTTATAATCCAAATCATAGAGGTTAATAAGTTCAGTTTCCGCCCTTTGAAATGACGCTCCTTCCATTGCATGTTGTAAAAGTATCGCCGTATTAGAATTTTTTCGTGGACTACCATTCATCGCAATTATTTTCATTATAGAGTACCTTCCTTTTTTTTATTAAACTGTTATAATGATTATACTAGGTGGAAAAAAAAATAGAAGTACGCAACTTTTTCTGCCTTAGTATATAATTTGAACTTTAATGGAGATTTACTATGTCAGAGAAACAGATTCAATATGATCCAGGACTACCTGCTGAAAATATATATGAAATGAAATGTCCAATAATCTATGCTCTTGATATCATAGGTCAGAAATGGAAACTTCCGATTATGTGGTATCTTTTCGGAAAAGAGACCACGAGATATAACGAATTGAAAAGAAGTGTAACTGGAATAACCAATATTATGTTGACAAAATCATTACGAGAGCTTGAAGAACATCGTCTGGTTCATAGATTGCAGCATAATTCAGTTCCACCTAAAGTAGAATACTCATTAACAGAAAGAGGGAAAGCCTTACTACCTACGCTAAATGAACTGTATGCCTGGGGAGAAGAACAATATAATATTGATCATGCAGACCCATGCGCTATAAAATAGCTAGAACTGATGTTGCTTTCTCTTTTTTATCATATTGACTATGGATATCCCAGCATTACCGCTTGAGGCAGTGACAGCAGGTTGCATTGA
>JAEZKD010000202.1 GCA_023415655.1 Bacillota bacterium
AATCTCTACTGTGTCCTTTTTAAATTGAATGGTAAAACTTTGTATCTCTTTGTTCTGAAGCATAGTCGAGGTTGTTTCCTCATTTTTACTTCCACATCCAACAAGAAAAATTAAAGATGTATAAAAACATATTAAAAGAATTCTTTTCATCAAAATATTCACCCTTTCTTATTTGGATAAGAGACTATGTAAAGAACATATAATTCTATAGTACCACCTTACGTACGATCATTTCCTGTACTTTTCTTGGATACATAAGCAACGTATACTTAAATCCTTTTCCACTAACTTTTTCAACAGTCTTTATTCCATACGCTATACCTTTCTCAGTTGGAGCTTTTCTGAATTGACCTTCCATTTCCTGTTCTATAATGAAATTCTCCGCCACTAAATACTCTGTGATCTTTTTAGCCATCAACTTCTTTATTCCACCTCGCTTACAAATACGATTCAATTCATCTTGAATATCCGAAATATAGTAATAATCTTCATAATTGAATTCTTCTGCTTCCTCTTCAGTTATGAAAAACTCCTGCTTTCCCGCTTTCTTTTTCTTCAACTGAAAAGCAGCTCCTTCAGACTCATCTTTAGATTTCTCAGCTGCTACGGTTCTAGCCTGCATAAATTTTGGATTCTCTTCTACACACTTATTTATAATTGATAGGAATCGTTCCCCATATTTATTAAACTTGTATTCACCTACACCTGATACATTCATCATTTCATCTCGAGAAGTTGGAACTTTTATCGCCATATCAACGAGGGTCTTATCACTGAAAATAATATACGGAGGCATGTGTTCTTCTCTAGCGATTTTTAATCTAAGTTCCCTTAATTTATCAAATAGCTTATATCCAGCAGAAGTAAGTGCTTCCAAGCCCTTTGTTGTCTTTTTATGATCTTTCTCTTTCTTCTTGTCATCATCTGTTATCTTAACCAAGATACATGTATCTAGATCCTTTAGCTTATTTATGTTGCCAAGCTTTATGACCTGGTAATCTCCAACCAATAGATAACCCTCAAGAATAAGCTGCTCCATCAACCTCTTAAGCAAATTCTTATTCGTCTTAGCCAAAACTCCATATGTCTTGTAATGAATCGAACCAATTTCTTCAAGACGTGCAGTTCTAGCTCCTGCAACGGTATTAATAATAATATTCTTTCCGTACCTTCCCTTGGCTTCAAATACGCAGTTGATAATCTGTTTTGCCTCGTTAGTCATATCCATTGTCTCGAATTCACGTAAACAATTCCCACAATTCTCACAAGGCTTTTCTGGGTTTTCACCAAAATAATTCAGTATGTAATTGCGTAAACACTCTGTTGTATAGCAGTACCTCTCCATAATCTGCAAACGCTGTGTATCTCGTTCTCTCAACGTCTCTCTATCCAAGGGGTCCAAGTCTGGCATACCCTTATGGTCCAACAGAAATCTATTAATAATAATATCCTGAGGAGAAAAAAGAAGGATACACTTAGAGTCAAGTCCATCGCGTCCTGCTCTTCCAGCCTCCTGGTAATAGTTTTCCATACTTTGAGGCATATTATAATGAATTACAAAACGAACATTCGACTTATCTATGCCCATACCAAAGGCATTGGTAGCCACAACAACGCTTATATAGTCAAATACAAAATAATCTTGCATTTTCTTTCTTTCATTTGCTCCCATACCAGCATGATATTTTACAACTGACACACCTTTGCTCTTTAAAAGATCATATAAGTTATCAACGTTCTTTCTTGTAGCGCAGTAGATTATTCCGCTATCCCCTGGATTCTCTGACAAAAACTTTAGAATATACTGATCTTTGTTCTTTGGTTTATCAACTTGAAAAAACAGGTTTTCTCTATCATATCCTGTAACCACGGAATATGGATTATTTAATCCCAATGTACAGACGATATCATCCCTAACATTTTCTGTGGCAGTTGCCGTAAATGCGCTAATAATCGGACGTTTCGGCATCATGTTTATAAACTCTACAATTTTCATATAGCTAGGTCTAAAATCCTGACCCCACTGCGAGATACAGTGTGCCTCATCAACAGTAATCATTGATATCTGGACATTCCTAGCCAAATCTATAAAGCTATCTGTAATAAGACGCTCTGGTGCCACATAGATAATTTTGTAAAGTCCCTGTCTAGCCCTTTTAACTGTTTCAAAAAAAGCAGCTTCTGATAAAGAGCTATTTATGAACGCAGCTGCTACTCCCGCTTCATTTAAGGCCTTCACCTGGTCTTGCATAAGTGAGATCAATGGAGAAATGACCAATGTAATCCCTTGTAATAACATTGCTGGTATCTGGTAACAAACTGATTTACCAGCTCCAGTTGGCATAACAGCAAAAGCATCTCTTCCCGAAAAGATGCTATCTATTACCGGTTTTTGACCTGTTCTAAAAGAATCATAACCAAACAAAACTTTAAGTGCCTCTTCTGGAGTATGATATCTTTCTTCTTTTGTTACAGAACTCAAACCAAAAAGGTTTACACTCTCATACTCCGGTACATCTTCCTGTTCTTCATAGGATTCTGCCATTTCAAACAAGCTATCCCAGGATGGACTATCCATAAAATAATCTTCAAAATTTGTTTTGTCATTCATCACTGCTACCCACCTATACTGATTATTATTTTAAATTACTATTCCTCAGGTTCTTCATCTCCAAAAACTTCTCTATTCGGATCTTCTAAATATTTTTTTAAATCCTTAATTTGTTTTTTCGTGATGCATTCTTCATAATGATTACCATTATATGTTGGATGTAGGACAGGATATCTTCCTTTTGTTTTGAGCATATAATTATTATTTATTAACCATTGAATAATAGCTCTCACATCATCTCTTCGCATACTTACACAGATGCCATACTCTGGTACTTTATTCAGCTTATGCTTGGCAATTTGTTTTCTATTTCCACCTTTTAATACACTAATTAGAATAGTAATACCAAAGAAATAATCCTCACTGATGTGCCCTAAACATGATATCACTTCACCAACAAGAACCTGCAGGTCATAACCTTTATATGTCATGTCATCAGTTGCTTTTTTTTGAGGTTCAATTTTTTCAACTTTCGATTGTTCTTCGAGCGATTCAAGTTGTTGTTTTACCTTTATAATTCTTTCTTCTGGTGTAACCTCTCTTACTGCAAAAACAAATGGTTCTACAAAATCAGGTATTAAGTTTTTTAAAGTCTGATACTCATTGGTTCCAATCGTATTCTTACAACCGGTCTTATCTGACTTATAATTTGTACATCCCAGGAAATATCCATTACCAGCACTCTTTGCAATAAGATATCCATCTCGACACTTATCACACTTCATAATTGACAGCTTTCCCGCCTTAATGTCATTAGTCATAAAACCACACAATTCTTGATCATTGGTACACATATAAAGCTTTAATCCATATGCATTTTTATATCTAAACTGCAACGGATATCCACAAATAGGACAAACCTTTTTTGTTATATTCTGCTTGATTTCGTCCTCATTCCATCTTCCTTTAAGAACAACACTCTTGTAATCACGTTTTATCTCAAGCAAGAACTCAGAAGGATTTTGCTCAGGTGCTATGAAATAAACTCTATTCTTAGTTCTGGTCATAGCAACATAAAACAATCGTCTTTCCTCTGCGTAATTGATGGAATTATCACCCTTAATAACGAAAGAAAGAACCGGGTCATCTTCTATCTTTGAAGGGAATCCATAAGTATCATTTTTACCATTAACAACAATAACGTTATCATAACCGAGACCTTTTGCCATATGAACAGTCATAAACGTGACATCGAGTCGTGGATACTTTACCGACTTAAGTTTGCTACCTCTGGTATGATATTCAAACAGACCTGAACGCTCCAAATAATCGCCATCAAACCCGTATCTACCCAAAAGAAGAATTGATCCGTCATCTACTTTTCCGCTAGCCCGATTGTATTCCCTAATCTGCTCTAATGCTGTCTCTACTGCATGTGCTGTGGCGTACAGCGCACCACCTCTTCGATCTTGGCCAGTCTTTTTGTATGAATTATCATATGTATAAATAATTACAGGCTCGTCTATCATCTTTGGTGAAACCAACGACTTCTCAATCTGAGATGGATTCTTCTGAATAAAGTTTCCTGCTATATCAATTACATCTTGAGCATTTCTGTATGTACGAATAATCTTCAGTAACTTGGCATATCCCATCTTATCCTGGAACTTAGTAAACAAAGTAATGTCAGATCCACTAAAAGCGTAGATAGACTGCCAGTCATCACCTACAGCTATTATCTTTCCATCACATACTTGTGAAAGCGCAGTTGTTAAATCAAATCTCTGTCTTGATATATCCTGGTACTCATCTACAATGATATACTTGAAATGGAGCTTCTGCTTCATTTCTTTTACTTCTCTAAGTACACGAGCAGAATCATTTATCATATCCTCAAAATCAACTGCATCGTTTTCTTTGAGATAACGCTCATACTCAAGATAACAGTCCTGACAAATATTTAAAAACAGCTTTGAACGGACATTAGTTGTAGAGTGATACATTCTATCAAACTCGTCTGCACCAAACCCATTTGTCTTAAAGTTAGTTATAAATCTACAGATAAGATTTACAATCTTACGCACATATCTCGATTCTTCAGAAGATATCAACTTACTCATAATCTCTTTATTTGATCTAGGTGTCAACTCATAGCCAGCTTCCTCGAGCTTTTCCTGAAGATGCTGAATCAAACTACGATTATCTTTATATGCTGAGAAAGTATATATTAAGGTTGTTCCATGTTCACGGTGTAATTTAACCTTGTCATTTACGCTATGCTTATATCTATCAAGTTCTTCTTTCGAATATCTGCTATTTCTACCATCCTCTGTAATGCCAAAATGCTCAATATAAGCAATCTTATCTCCCTGCTTTATGATAAAGTCCGGCGTATAAGGCTTTCTTGAAAAAGTTATATTATATGGGTATATTGGCTCGTACTCGTATTCGATGTTATTCAAATACAAGAAGTTGGCTATCTGGACTTCCTGATACGAGCGAAGAACCTCATTCTGAATGGTTACCATTTTCTTGGTTCTGGCATCCACAATCTCCCGTCTGAATTCATCTAATTCACTACGCATAGTTGTAAAGTTAGCCTTTGCTATCTTATTAAAAAATTCATTCAAATCAGACCCTTCATATGGATCTTCAAAATAAGAGGCAAAAAACATGATTAAATTATTCACTAACGACTCATTTGTTAGTATTGCTTGTTTAAAAAAATCCTGTAAAATAAAGTATAATTTTGAACCATCAACAATATTCAATTGTTCAGGATTATGTATATGTAAAATAGCATTTCCAGTCGAATGAAATGTAGCAATAGGAGAGGCAATATGCAAATCCTTGTTTATCTTATCGCGAAGTTCTCCTACTGCTTTATTTGTATAGGATATAACTAAAATATCTCTTGGTTCAATCCCTTTCCTTTCCACTAAATATTTAACTTTAGCAGCAACTGTAGTTGTCTTACCAGCACCAGCCCCCGCAATAACGAGACAATAATCCTCATCTGTTAGGATAACTTTTCTTTGATCCTCATCCAGCACAATATCTGAATCCACATCCTTAAGGATATTATCTAAGTATTCTTTCTCTGATTTAAGATGTGATTCAATATACATATCATTTGCTGAATCTATACGTTCCTCTAAATGGTCATACAAGTCGATTATACTCAAAACTTCTTTTTCAGATATACCATTTTGAGCACAATAATCCCTGAGCATTTTGCTATTCTGCAAAACCCTAAAAAATGCCACAGTGTCTTTCTGGTTAGAAATTATGTCAGCATACTCACTCTTAGCCACATACTTCTCTTTCTGAAGTAATTTCTGAATCTGCTTTTCTAAATCCTTAACCTTTATACACTCTGGGCTTTGCTCTAAAATTGCATTCTTACTCGTTAGTTTTGTACGAAAACTTAATAAGCGTGAAATAAAATCCATAACAAACCAAAAGGCATTTCACCTTTTACCTCCGTTTCGATTATTTTGTATCTAACACCTTGCTCTTCTTTCTAGCATCTGCAGGTTTCTCTGCATCAGCTGGAATGAGCCAGGTCTTTCCTTTCTTAATTACACCAGGAATTCTATTATCTGCGCATAATATGCCAATTCTTCTAGATGAGATTCCCCACTTCTCCGACAATTCTACTGTTGTTAAAAGTTCCATAATAATGTCCTCCAAGTTTAAGTATATTCATTTATCCGAATAATTACAATATAAAGAAAAGATTACATATCGCAATGTAAATTAGAAATTCCGCACCTCCTTGGTTCATTGTACTGATTTGTGTTAAATATTTACTTACTTATCAATCGTCTTCGTCGTTGTCAGCATAAGTTCATCGCATGTACTTCTCATTTCTTAATAATTCTCGCAATACTCATAACATTATATCAATTGAATTAGCTCCCCTCTGCGAATAATTATAACCACCTAATACATCCTAAACAAAACACTTAACAACATAACAAACCCAGCCAGTAACATCAAGTCACCCGCACCATCCTGGTTTTCTTGATATTCCTGCCTGGGTTTGTTGTTTAATAGTCAATCACTTATGAATAAGTACATTCCCAAAGGAACCTACTTATTATTGCATTTTCTATGTCACGATACATCCTATTCTATTGTGCATATCTGCCTAAAGTCCATTTTGTGTACTTTGTATAAAAATACCCTGGGCTATAAGTGGGCAAAATACTACTCAACCCTTGTACACGCCCTTACTTCCTCCAAGACTCTCAAAATCCTTCGGTTGATAATAAAATAAATGGTTTAATTTTCAATAAAAATATGAGGATTTCTCTCCAATGCTATTTTTCTTCCAAAAATATATCACCAGAATACGGTAGATTGGTTTGTTCAGATTGTGAAGGCACATATTTTGCAAGTTCAGCAACGGTACATGAGTCAGATAAATCTATTTCAATATCTTTTCTATTATCTCCTGTGGAATCAAGTAACGGATCTGCTGATAACTTAAACTGAAGTACCTTCCTCAGCTGATGCTCATCCACAGATTTTCCCATATAAGGATAATTTACTTCGACATGAGTATCTTTCTCGTTCATCCTCTCTCTGTGAGTTTTACTGAAAAACCTATCTACTCTTCCTATGCGCTGTTCCAAATCTCCAGGTGTCCAAGCAAGTCCATAATGATATACTCGATTACAGAACAGATGGAGATTAATCCCCTCTTTAAGTACATCTGTACAAACAATTATATCAGGATAAAATGTAGTATTAAAACGCCTAATCAGGGCCTCATTTCCCTTATTTCCTCCTGTTGCTGGCATCACCCATTGCTGAAGATTCATAAATGCAGGATCGTATGTGTAATCTATTTCATTTCCCCCTAACAGTTGATTACATACAAGGTCAGCATTATCAAGTAATTGACGAATACGTTGACCATGAGAACATTCTTTTGAATATAATGCCTTCCATATGTCTCTACATAATAGCAATCGATTATTTCGACCCCTCATGTTACAATAACAATACATGATTTCCAGTATTGCTTCACTAGATTTCAGATACTTTTCAATCCAACTTTTTAACGCTTCCCGTTTACAGAATTTTTCTTCACTAAACCATGAAGCGAATATATTGCCGGTATGCTTGTCTCCTTCAATCAAACAATTCCACAGAGAAGTCTGGCATAGAATTTTTATGATCTGACTTGCCTCTATCTTCTGTTCCTTACTTTCAACTTTATCCTTGATTAAGTAATAATCATAAATCTTATTCGCAATAGAATTATGCTCGTGTAATAATGCTACATAACAACACAATGTCATCAAATTGCTAGTATTAAACTGTCTTTTCCCATTTCTTTCCTGAGTATATCTGTCTGTATCTGCCTCAATATACTCACATACTTCAGTTACAAAACCGCTATTTACAATTCTTTCGACACGTTTTTTGTATTCATCTTTTGATTCATTTATATGTGCAGTACGGTAATAATTTTCATCAAAAAGAAAGCTATTCGTTTTATTACGCATTAGTGTTTTTTTGAATAAAGATACGCTACTAAAGGCACTCTTTTTGTCCTTTCTTTTAACTGCAATCCATGATAATAATAAGCTTTTCACTTCGTTCTTATCATTTTCTTCAATATCTTCAAGTTCAACTTCTTCTTCAGTAACGACAGTTATCTTTTTATATAATTCTTCAAATCTCCTTTGGATAACTTGCAAATTACTATTATTAATTCCAAATCTTTTTCCCCAGTATGATACTATTCCATTCTCATACATACGGTTAAGCCGACGATTAACCAACTCGTCAACAGATGCAAGTCTCCGAACAAAAATAATCGCTTTATCAGGTACATTTGTCTGTCCTGATGGAACAAGATTACTCTTTAAAAATGTCCGAACCTCATCTTCCATGAAGTTAAGTTTTGGATGCGGTGGTAAACTCTGTCCTTCAAATACTTTTGCATAAGATTTCGCTAAACTTTGTAACATCTTCTTATCCTTTGCAGAACCTTTTTCTCCCTCATAAGAAGAACCACCATTTTCAAATTCCTTATTTATTTCTCCCGTTTCATCATCATTTGATGCAGCATCAGATGATGACTCATAACTTTCAAATGTCTCCAAAAATCCAATTTTGAATGTAGAATTATTTGCAGATTGAATCTGAGCTAGCTTACTCTGGATTAATGCAAGAAACAGTCGTTGTTTAATATTCAGATTCTTGGCAACATCATTCGTATGCACATTTCGAACAGCATATTTACTATCACCATTATATGTTCGTAGTCTTCTTATCATAAACTGTTCTAAATAGTCATGATCTATTTGAGGAATTTTTTTCTCATTCTCAAAATAAAGCAACTGTTTGCGCAAAGACTCTACTCCTCTATGAGCTGGAGTGGCACTTAACAATAGATACTTTCGTCCTACTATCTTAGAATTGTCTTTTGAAAGTAATTCTAGTCTCTTACCTACTTTTGTACTTGTATCATTTTTGAACTTTTGAAGTCCCATCCAATAATTGAAAAAGGCAGTAGCATTGTTTTCGTTCCTTATATTCTGTGCTTCATCAATAACCACTAGGTCAAAGTTTGGTGAATACTCTCTAAAAACGCTTCCACATATTTTCCCTGCATCAAATGAATTATAGCATTCTTTAGAAACCTCCATGTTCTGACCCGTTATTATACTTAAACCCTTGAAAAGATCTTCTGACAAGATATTGTCTCTGTAAACAAAACTATTGTTTCCTTGCTTTGCAACACGCTCACCAATAGTGGAAAAAGCAGTGAGTCTGACTATATAAATCGTCACCTTTTTTTCCCCTTTCGTAAACGTCTTGATTATATCATCCGGATGAGAACCCATTATTTCATAGTTCATATCATATAAAAGATTATTCTTTTTGAAATTCTCAATCTCATTTACCCAATTTTTTTGAACGGCCTCATTAGGTGCAATCACTAAGACTTTTGCCTTATCATTCTCAGCTAGAAGCATAGAAATAACACCTATGGCCTGATAGGTTTTTCCCATTCCAACCTCATCAGCCAAGTATGCATACTTCCTGTTATGGAGTATCTTACACAACGCTGTTACTCCCTTACATTGTAATTCCGGGATAGTATTATCCCCCTTAAAAACTGACGATTTCCCAGCAAATGATATGTGTTTTTTTACTTGGTCCATAGTAATTTCTTTAAACATTGTTGCCCTCTCATTTGAACAATTTAGCCTCTACCCATTTCACATACTCAATAGAAACTTCCTTTGTTATCTCATTTAAATATTTTAATTTCACTTTATCCAAAGACTTCTTTAATTCTCCCTTTTTTATCTCAAAAAGTTCAATTGTGCTAAGTCTATCGGGTAATTTTTTTATTGCCTCTCTTAAATACTTGCAAATCAACCATGTATAAACCACATCCTGCTCAGTATCCTTATTTTCATCATTCTGTTCTATAAACGACAAAATCTGAGTCATGCTTCCTTGCCCCGTATATAAG
>JAEZKD010000243.1 GCA_023415655.1 Bacillota bacterium
ACATATAACATGTCATACGCAGACTGATATCCTGTTTTTGTGTCTATCCTCTAAATACAGACAGGAATTAAACGTTTGTAATTCTTGACTTATGTGATTGTTAAAGCTAGAATAAGAGTAGAAATTTATGTGAAATTAGAGAAAAATATGGGACGGGAGGAGATGTGAAATGCCTAAAAACAATAAATTAAGTAGAAGCAATTGGCAGTTTATGCTTCCTTTGGGAGTGACTAAAACAGAGGACTGCTTCATTTTTGCTGTTTCCGTTCCGAATGCAAGGGAATGTAGACTTAAGATATATGATTCTAAAACGAATCAATTGATGAATGAGTATATAATGAAGCAAGAGCAACGAATCGGAAGTGTTTTTGCTATATGGATCCCCAAGGAGGAACTAGTAGGAGATTGCTATTTGTACGAAGCGTTAGATAAGGAGTTTATTGATCCTTATGCAAAAAGGATTATTGGTAGGGACAAGTATGGTGAGACTTTAGCTAGCGAACAAATTTATGGTACTTGGGATTTTGATATCTTTGACTGGTCAGAGGATGTCAGATGTGAACTTAAATACACCGATCTAATAATGTATAAGCTTCATGTCAGAGGATTTACGATGAATGCCAAATCAGGGGTTTCACATAAGGGAACCTATCGTGGAGTTATAGAGAAGATACCTTATCTAAAGGAGCTTGGTGTAAATGCTGTATTCTTAATGCCATGCATTGAATATAACGAGGTAATTAGTCAAAGGGATCGGTATGGAGTACCACAATATACAAAGGATTATGTAAACAAAGGCAGTTATCCTATCAGTTACACTGTGGAAAGTAATCCGACTAAAATTAACTTTTGGGGTTATACTACAGATTCTTATTATTTTGCACCGAAAGCTTCGTATGCTAGTAAACCAAAGGAATGCATACATGAATTCAAGACGATGGTAAAGATGTTACATAAAGCTTCCATTGAGGTAATTCTTGATATGAATTTTCCAAAAGAGTTTGGTCCGATGTATGTATTAGAATGCCTTCGATTTTGGGTATCAGAATATCATATCGATGGTTTTCGAGTAAATATCGATTCCTCGACAGAGCTGCTATTAGCAACCGATCCTTATTTGGCACAAACAAAACTTCTGGCGAGTCATTGGAATACCTCAGAGATATACGCAAAAGAAGTAGAACCAGATTATAAGAACTTGGCACAATACAATGAAGGGTTCCTATGTGAGGTTCGTCGTTTTCTAAAAGCAGATGAAGAACAGGTTGGACGATTTGTGGATCGTTTTAAGAATAATTCAGAAAAAGCTGGTGTAATAAACTATATTACGGATCATAATGGATTTACATTAAATGATTTATATATGTATGATATCAAGCACAATGAAGCGAATGGTGAAAACAATCATGATGGAACAGATTATAATTATAGCTGGAATTGTGGGATAGAAGGACCGACTCGTAGAAAAAAAGTGCAGGACCTGCGTAATCAGATGAGATACAATGCACTAGCTGCATTGTTCTTAAGTCAAGGAACCCCGATGCTTTTGGCAGGAGATGAGTTTGGGAATTCTCAGCAAGGGAATAATAATGCATATTGTCAGGACAATGAAATTGGATGGTTGGATTGGAGTAAGAAGAACAAGAATTTAGAGCTTTTTAACTTTGTGAAACAATTGATTCAAATACGAAAACAACATCCAGTCTTAAGAAATTCCTTAAGACTACGTGGGATGGATTATATCTCTTGTGGGAAACCAGATATCTCCTTTCATGGGATAAAGGCCTGGTATCCAGACTATTCAAATTATAGTAGAACCATTGGTATCATGCTTTGTGGTGAATATGCATGGTTGGATAAGAGAACAAAGGATCAATCTTGCTATCTTATCTTCAATATGCATTGGGAGTCACATAGTTTTGATCTTCCTCAATTGGATAAAAGGAAGGAATGGAAATTATGTATGTTGACAAACAAGGGCTTTTTGGAGGAAGAAATTCTAACTTCTAAGAGTATCTTGTTAGAGGCACGAACTACCGCATTGCTAATCGAAGTTGAAAGACAAGCTTCTAAGCAAGAGGTAATAGAAAGGAAAAAAGCGTGAGTACATTTACTTTAAAGATAATTGCCTGTATTACGATGCTCATTGATCATATCACAGAGCTATTTGTACCAAAAGATTTTGGATTTTTGTTTCATTTGACATTAGGAAACTATGAGCGTGACATCACCCTCTATGTCCTTGGGCGTGTGATAGGAAGAATTGCTTTCCCATTGTTTGCTTTTTTAATTGTTCAAGGATTTCTTCATACGAGCAACCTAAAAAGATATATGCTTCGGTTGGGAATCTTTGCGTTACTATCAGAGATACCATTTGATTTTGCATTTTGGGGTTTTCCTAATACTACATTCTTGTTTTATCGTCAGAATATATTCTTCACCTTGCTATTAGGATTAATTGCAATTGCCTTGCTTGATCAGATTCATAAAAACTATCAGGGTCAACCTCTTTTTATGAATGTTTTAATGATTGTAGTCATCCTAGCAGCTTGCTTCACTCTTATCACAATTCGTGGAAGCTATTTGGATTATGGTTATGGTATTTTAGTGATAGTTGCTTTTTATTTTGGACGACAAAGTAGAAACGTAAGTGTATTGCTTTTCATTCTAATTACTGGATTCTTGTTTGGAGATATACAGCTTATGGCTATTCTAGCAGCACCATTTATCTACTTATATAATGGAGAGAAGGGACCATCTTTTAAATATGCATTTTATGCTTTTTATCCTGTTCATCTTGTTATTCTTCGATTGATTTCTTTGAGCTTGGTAGGTTAAGATATAAATATTACAATAGAATGGAGTAGGATATGAAAGCATTTCAGATACTAGATGTGAAACCATTTATGGCCAAGTTATTAATTCAGAATATGTTTGATTCTTTTTTACTCTCCGAATTTACCATGAATACCTTTACCAAATTTCAGATTAGTGGGAAGTTAAATCAGGATTTCTTTTCGAAAGATGAGTTAGAAGTTATGAGTCAGCGTACCTATGCAAAGTGGCAGGAAGTAAAGCCATTTGCTTACTCGATTGTCAAAGGAAATAAAACACCATTATCCTTTCATATCACCTTAATGCTTTCTAACGAACAAAAAGCAAGTGTTGTAAAAAACGCTGGGGTAGCAATAAAGCTTGAGGATATCAGTGGGTTATATATTCATATCAAATATGAAAACACAGCACTATTTATAATAACAGGCCTAGGATTAAATACCTTTACCTTGGATAAGAGTTTAGAAACTGCTTGGGATGAGCAAGTAGCTAATTATTTACGAAAGAATGAAATCGCTGTCATAGAGAGTTGATTTTTTGTTAGCACTCATTTTGAATGAGTGCTAATTTTCTCTTGACTTTTATAATTTTCAGTATTATATTTATATACATGACGAAAATAATGAAGAAAAAGGAGTATGATTCATGAGCATGGAAAAAGGTAATTTATCAATTAATTCAGAAAATATTTTCCCAATTATTAAAAAATGGCTTTATTCTGATCACGACATTTTCTTTCGTGAGTTAATCTCCAACGGTTGTGATGCAATTACAAAGTTGAAAAAACTTGAAATGATGGGAGAATACTCCATACCAGAAGGAGAAGAGCTTCAAATCCAAGTGATTGTGAATCCAGAGGAAAAAACACTTACTTTTATTGATAACGGTATTGGTATGACAGATGCCGAAGTTAAGGAATATATTAATCAGATTGCATTCTCTGGAGCGCAGGATTTCTTAACGAAATATAAAGATAAAGCGAATGAAGATCAAATCATCGGACATTTTGGTCTTGGATTCTATTCTGCATTCATGGTTGCTCATAAGGTTACGATTGATACGTTGTCATGGCAGCAGGATGCAAAACCAGTGAAATGGGTGTCTGAAGAAGGTATCAATTTCGAGATGGGTGAAGGAGATAAGGCAGAGAGAGGTACTAAAATTACTCTGTATCTGAACGAGGATAGCTATGAATTCTCCAATGAATATCGTGCAAAAGAAGTAATTGAAAAATATTGTTCCTTTATGCCTGTGCCAATTTTCTTTACCAATGCGAATGCACCAGTAGTAGAAGAAAAGGAAGAAGAAAACGAAGAGGTTGTAGATGCAACAGTTACAGAAGACGGTAAGGTTGCAGAAGAGAAGAAGAATAAGGGTCCAAAGCCTTTGAATAATCCAACTCCATTATGGACTAAGCATCCGAATGAATGTAAAGAGGAAGAATATAAGGAATTCTATCGTACGGTATTCCATGATTACAAGGAGCCTTTGTTCTGGATTCATTTGAATATGGATTATCCATTTAACCTAAAAGGTATCTTATACTTCCCTAAGATCAATACCGAATACGATAGTATTGAAGGAACCATTAAATTATATAGCAATCAGGTATTTATCGCAGATAATATCAAGGAAGTAATTCCAGAGTTCTTATTACTATTAAAAGGTGTGATCGATTGTCCAGACCTTCCATTGAATGTATCTCGTAGTGCATTACAAAATGATGGCTTTGTAAAGAAGATATCTGATTATATTACTAAGAAGGTAGCAGACAAGCTTTCTGGTATGTACAAAGTAGAGCGTGAAAACTATGAGAAGTTCTGGGATGATATCAGTCCATTCATTAAATTTGGTTGCTTAAAGGATGAAAAATTCCGTGACAAGATGAAGGATTTTATTATCTTTAAGAATCTTGACAATAAGTACCTTACGTTAAAGGAATATGTAGAGGCAGCACAGCCAAAAGCAGAAGAAGTTACAGAAACTGAGGTTGTGGATGAGAAGAAAGACGATCAGAGTGAAGAAAAGGAAGCAAAGAAGACTTCCGTATATTATGTAACTGATCCAGTACAGCAGTCTCAATATGTGAACATGTTCAAACAGGCTGGTATGGATGCAGTGTTATTAACTCATAACATTGATAATCCTTTTATTACTCAATTAGAGCATACAGATGATAAGATTCGTTTTGTACGCATTGACTCAGATGTGAGCACAAACTTTACAGAAGAAAGCGATGAAAAAGAGTTAGAAGCTCAAAAAGATAATTTAACGAAATTATTCCGTGAAACCTTAAAGAATGATAAATTAGACGTTAAAGTATTAAAGATGAAGAATGAAAAGGTATCCTCCATGATCACATTATCTGAGGAAAGCCGTAGAATGCAGGATATGATGAAGATGTACAATATGTATGGTATGGATCCAAGTGCATTTGGCTCTTCTGAAACGTTAGTCTTGAATGCAAACAATGATCTTGTGAAATATGTACTTGCAAATGAAACAGGGGAAAAGACACCTATCATCTGTGAGCAGCTTTATGACCTTGCAATGATTAGTCATAAGCCTCTTTCTCCAGAAGCAATGACTAAGTTTGTTGAAAGAAGTAATGAAATTATGATGCTATTAACAAAATAATGAAAAGCAATAGGCTGTGGTTGAAACCACAGCCTATTTTTGTGCTATTTCAGAGGATAATGTATTCCAAACTCATCAGCACAGATTGTTTGTCAACTCATTACAATCAAAAGAAGTATGGAAAACTATACAAATTTATCCAAATAAGGTATAATAACTAATATCTATAGATTCATATGAAATGGAGGATGGAACAGTGAAATACATAGCTTTAGCACAACAATTGATTCATCAGATTAGCTCAGTTTTGGTTGGTAAGGAAGATAAAGTAACCAATACAGTGATTACATTATTAGCAGGTGGACATCTTTTATTAGAAGACGTTC
>JAEZKD010000269.1 GCA_023415655.1 Bacillota bacterium
ATTTTTCATGGTATTATATCACTTTACCTATCATGGAGCAAGATAAATGAGAGAAAAAAATAACATAAATACTAATATATCTTTGTTGCTTTTTTAATAAGTAATTGGACAGACTGTCCATTCACTTAAAATATAGAGAAACAAAAATGGCTAGCCTTAGATCCTTTCACAAGATATCTAAAACTAACCATGATTATCAGTATTTATCTATTCGCATAAAACTCATGACATCCGTATTGAACCACTTTTTTCAGGGTTGAATCAAACCAGTTGGCTTTTCTTTCCGATGTCAGTTTTCTTGCAAAGAAGTACAGAGCTCCTTCGGAGTAATCTTCTCCCGCTAACGCTCGGCTTACTGCCTCTTTGGTTGACTTTGTAATCTTTACGCTATAATAGCGTCCATCCTTAGTTGGTGAAAATTGATAAGCGGAGCCAACCTTTTGAAATACTACTTCACTTACGGTATCTGGAAACTCAGAATGATTAACACGATTCAAAACAACATTAGCAACCAGGATCTTACCATAGATATCTTCACCAGTTGCTTCTGCTTCCACGATTCTTTGTAAAACAGTTAATTCTTCTGCAGAAAGCGTTTTGATCATGTTCTTATTAGTCTTAAGAGATAGTGCTGCTGGTATATCAGCTGCAACTGCTTCTACTTCTTTTGTTTTATCCTTTGCAACTTTAGTCTCTTTCGTATCTGTTATCTCATCTTGAACACTTGTATCTGTTTCTTCCTTAGGAGCGGTGGCATTCCCATTTACGGCAAATAGTTCAACTTTTTGATTGCCCTCTTCCTCTGTTAAAAATAGATTTTGTTGCATTGTGAGTATCGCCATAGAAGCAGCTACTTCGTCAAACCGAATCACTGCTGGGCTGATGGACAATTTACCAAGAGGATAGATTGCACCAATCAATAGGTGTTCTATCATGTCTGGAGTCTCATCCACAGTCGCTGTTATATGATTATATAATATATTATTGTCAGGACTGTTCAAAGCATACTCTTTGATATCAAATGCGGATGCATCTGACGTTATTGTTTCTTCTGATTTGGTATCGGCTTTTTCGTAAGTAGCTGCATCTGCTTTATATTCAGATGGATTTACATGAAAGCCAGCCAAGTCCCCAAGATAAACAACCAGTATTGCGGCAGACAATGCATAAGCTATAACTGCCATATGTCTGCGGTATCTCAAAAGAATTTTCCCTTTAAGGTTCGTAACACTGTCTTTTATCAGGCGAAGAAACGAGCGTATCTTTAACATACTAACTTTCCTCTTTTCTTTCTTCGTTTTTTTAAACTGAATTCGACATCTATATAAATCAAATCAAAACCAAATACAATAAGCTCCGATTTGCATGGAATGAATTATATCATCGGTTCATTCTCTGTCAAGAAGAATATTGGAATTTCAGTACAAAAATCCATAAGAAAAAATCGCGCCTCAGTTTGTTCTGTATGTTTTGTATATCGTTGATGTGTTAATCTAATATTTAATTGTGCATTTTTACATACTATTTAAAAGTAAATTTTTTTTACTTTGTTCAGAATTATATGCATAAAAACTGAATAATATACATTTAGCCTGTTTCTATAATTGTAGAACGTGCTATTCTACTACCTTTCACTCATTTTTTAACATAAAAAATATGTGATTTTATAAAATTATTATGTAAGGATTGTCGTTTAGCCCTCGAAAGATGGTACTCTAGCTTGCTTTTTCACCCTAGTTCTTGTATATTTAGAATAAACGTATAAATAAACAACTTTCATAATATAACGATCTTAACAATTGGTTTTTATATTCATATAACTAGGTTTTACAGTCCATTATTGAGTTCTAACATTCGTATAACTGGGTTTTCACATGCATATAACTGGCCTTTCTTTTATTAATCCCATATCTAGACGATTAGAACCCAAAATAGATAACTTGAAACTACTTATTCAGGTCATCATTGGTACCTGCTAGTCGTAATTCGTACTGCTAGTTCATGCTATGTAGGATATCAGTGATACCACTAACTCCTATGATATTATTCAGCTCATCATAGGTACTGCTAGTTTCTTTCAACAATAATTAGGTCATCATTGGTAGTATTAATCCCTATGTGTATTCTTTCATCTTAGGAACTTACGAGTTAGATCATATCATTGTAACCTGCTTCTATATAACAATACCAATTACAAGCCTAAACCTAGAAAGAAAAAGGATCATAGAATTCTAATCAAGATAACTAGATTAACTTGACATAACCAACCCAAATAACTTAACTTATCATTTAACGAAACTTTAAACATCCAGAGTTAATGATAAAATTATAACAATCGACTTTATTCTAAATAATGTATTAAAAGTCCTTAATCATATCATAAACAGATAGCTCTATTACAGTTCCTATATAATTCTATTTGAGTTCCTATATAATATAGAAGAAACTCATTCAATATGTAGAAAAATGCGGTGAATAAAAGCAACTCCACGATGTTTGACAGTAACCGATGGAACATAAAGTATTTTGTTCTCAAAAAAACACCTAAAATATAACTTACATCAAAAATATAACTTTAATTATAAGCAAACTTACATCAAAAACAATACTTTCATCAAAGGAGTGTCCTAATGCCATTACCAGGTGTATTTATAGCAAAAAAAAAGGATGGCACCACGTATTATCGTTCCTCCATCACCTACTTAAGTAAACATATCAGCCTTGGAAGTTTTTCCACGGAAGCAAAGGCACATCAAGCCTATTGTTCAGCTCTTAAAATTTTACATACGAAACAAAGGCGACGTAGCTTAACAGATGTACCACACTATGAGGATTACTTGCAAGAAAAAGTCGGGCTTTCCTTTGACAAATGGATTATGTTATTGAATCTACGCGATAGCAGAATCTACTGCCGTAATCCGATTTATCTCCAAGAAAGTTACTTTTTATATTACCTTTCCCCTCATATCGTATTGAAATTTGATGCCGATGACTTGTTTTATTATATGAAACATAAGATCATGCAACGTGGTGGGCACCTGTTTGTATGTGAATATGGTATGCAGGTTAGTATTCTTTCGCGTTATGGTATTCGTAGCTTTTCTGTGCTGAATCGAGATTACCGATTTGTGAATGGGGATCCTATGGATTTTCGCTATCGCAACATCCAAATCATCAATCGATATTTTGGAGTAACCAAATCGGTCCAAAAAGGCAGAGATGTTTATACAGCAAAAATTCATCTCAATGGAGATTATATCATTGGTCGCTATCCAACAGAAGTTGAAGCAGCCATTGCCTATAATAAAGCTGCTAATTATCTAAGAAGCAAAGGATTGGAGAAAGCATTCCCAGAAAACTATATTGAATCACTCGATGATATTACTTATGCTAAAATTTATAATACGGTACGACTTAGCTCCAAAATCAGGAATTACTGCATTGATTAAAAACAAGCTCTTTGTCTCCTATTAGTAATAGTAATATAAATTTAATAAAATTTTTTGTACCCTTTTCCAAATTAGTGTGCTATAATATAAATATATTTTTCTTCTTCCATTTTCATAGTTCAATATTTGAAGCCACTAGTGCATAAACAATCCGATGCACTAGTGGCTTTCAAGTTATTACAAGATCTGTTTTTTCTTTATACTCATTCGATTTGGTCGAATCATATGTCCAGCAATCCATAATAAGAAACTAGAGATTAGTAATTGTACAAGGATGCTTACATAATACCAGTTCTGAAAGATATAGTAGGTTCCCTGATGAGTTGTTTTCCATCTACCAAAACTACCAAGCTCAACTCCTATCTGCTCGAACATTAAGGAGGCGTAGGTAAAGAGCGGGTTGATTAATAGGAAGAGAAAGGATTCATTGGCATCGACAGCATTCGCACCAGTTCGATAGTAGACAATATCTGGTTCGAATACATATTGCATTACTTGTTCACCCATAACTAGCATCGTAAGCCCAATGGTAAGTATTAAAATTGTAGCATAAGTACAGACGGTTGCTATGGTGGAACGTTTGCATAAGCAAGAGTAGAAGATCCCCATACTTCCTATATAAACTGCTGTTACAACAAGTAATAATATAAGACGTGCAATTTCCCATATGGTGATGCCACCGATGGCGAAAACAATCGCTATAACTGGTAGGGAGGATATTGCTAATAAAATCATAAAGTGTATCGAAGCTAGCAGTTTTCCTCGTATGACTGCACCTGGTTTGATTGTGGTTGAGAGTAGGATATCAAGTGTTTGTTTTTCTCGTTCACTTGATATCGCTCCAGCCGTTAAGCCTGGGACTAAGACTAAAACTAAGACAAACTCAATTGCTGTTATGATCGCATAAATCATTAGAATATCTGCATAGTCGATGACATTATTCGCTTCCTTGGCACCTTCAAAGGTAAGATAAAACGCAAACAAACCAAATAGAGCTAATAACGAGTTAAAGACCAACAGCAAAATCATAATTTTTTTCATGCGAGCTGTTTGTTTTAATTCCTTTTGATAAACAGGATTTATCTTTATCATAATCGCTTCCTCTCTTTATTGAGTCAGTCTTAAGAATACTTCTTCCAAATTACCTTCATCACGATAAAAGTAGGAAATTAATACGTTACGATTTTGTAATTCCATAAGTAACTGTGCCTCCATCTTTTCATCCCCAGCGTAATGAAATGAAATACTTTTCTCATTGATTGCAATATTCGTTACATTCTTCTTTTCTTTTAGCAACGCAATTGCAGCTTCTTGACCTTCAATGACTCTCATTCGAATTGGATTCTCAAACTTTTGCTTGGCGATGATTTCCTTGACAGACCCTTGGACAATCATCTTTCCAGCATCTATTATCCCAATATGAGTACATACCTCTGATAACTCCTGTAATAAATGAGAGCTTAATAAAATTGTCACCTTTTGAGTATGACATAAATCCATTAGAATTTGGTGAAGTTCAATTCTAGACCTTGGTTCTAGTCCAGAAGCTGGTTCATCAAGAATTAAAAGTCTCGGCTTATGAAGTAGTGTACGAGCCAAGCAAAGTCTTTGCTTCATACCTCTTGAGAGATGATCGACCATCTCATCTTGCTTATCAATGAGGTTCACAAGTTCTAATAACTCATCAATTCGGTGTCTGACACCTCCTTGATCCATACGAAAGATCGAAGCAAAAAACTCCATGTACTCTCTTGTCGTGAGATTATCGTACACACCAAAGAAATCTGGCATGTACCCGAGAACATTTTTCACTGAGTTGGGATACTTCATCACATCAATCCCATCTACGAATACCGTTCCAGCATCGGCACTCAGAAGATTTGCAATAATCTTCATAGTCGTTGTCTTTCCAGCTCCATTCGGACCAACAAAACCATAAAGAGAACCTTTTGGAATCTCCATATCAAGGCCATCCAAAGCTTTCTGTTTGCCATAGGACTTATATAACTTACTAATTTTGAGCATCCCACACCTCCTTTACTCCAGAGATCACTGGTACCTCAAATATACTTTGGTTGGAATCCCTGTTTTCAAAGCGTATCATCAAACGTTGATCCTCACTAATAAACCGCAGAAGCTCATCTCCTTTGATACTTCTAGCACCATATTCAGATTCTAAATCAAAGATAAGCTCATAAGTCTGTTTTGCAAAATTATAAAAATAAACTCGATTACAATCATTTAAGCTTAATGGATCCGCTTCAAAATTATTAAACATCTTTGATAAATATAGTTCTGTAATTACTTCCTTATCTGGTAGCTGGTATTCAAAATCCATCGTATTCATATACGCATACCTTGTTTCAGGGTCCCACGCATAGGAACTGGTATTAATTAAGTATTTATCAAGGTTAGGTACCAGAACTCCTTCTACTGTTTTATTCGTAAAATCAAGCTCTGACATCACAACATTCTCACCATAGCTTTCATCCTCTTTGGAGATCTCATACAGTGGTGAAGCTTGAGAGATCTGATTGCTGGTAGCAAAAAAGATAGGATTTTCTTGACCTAATAGATCGTATTTGAATAAATAACTATATGCATTGATTAGTCGATATTGATTCGGAGAAAAGGTCGAAGTATTCGTACCTAAAGTCTTTGATATCAAATTATCCGAATAGAATAGCGAATCAATGCCAGCAAAATATTGAGTTAAGCAATCCGCTACCTGAATGGTTTGTCCTGGATTCATCGTACCTATATACACATAATAGCCATTGAAATAAATGAAAGCATTATTTAATATTCGATTTGTGACATTCGTAACCTTACCATTCAAAGAGTTTTTTGTCATTGTTAAACTTCCTTTGACCAAATCCTCATACTCTCTTTTATAATTCGTGACGATAAGCTCTTTTGAGAAAGCTGGCTGATTATAAAATGTCACATAGGTACTGTCTTCCTTATATAAAACCGAAGTATTTGCTTCCTTATAATCATAAAACTTCTTCTTTAACTCTTGTTCCTTCGTATAAAGCTTCCCATAATACGTTTCAAATCCACTTTCTCCTATCAGTATCGGATTGGAGGCCTCTAACTTGATTGTAATTGGTCCATTTTTGTTCATTCCAAGATATCCAAATGCCTTCCCTTGGATTTCATCTAGTTTTTTATTATAAATCTCAATATTTAGAAATCCTGCATATGGATTATCTACCCTCGTTTTCTTTCCTAGAAGAACAATCAAAAAGAAGAAAGCAAGAGATACACATGGAATTACCATCCATACTATTCTTTGTTTCTTCATTTTACGAAGAATATAATACGTCAAAGGTCCAATGACCAAAAGATACAAAACGAGTACTATAAGGAATCCCCCAACCTTTGGAACCCTTGTCATCTCTTGATACTTGGATATTTCCTGAATACGATAATCTGAAGAGTCTGCATAAACTTCAGACTTTAACCTTAATTTTGTGGTATCAGATATATTATCTAACATAAGTTTTACAACATCTGCATAAAAGGAGGAGAATAATTCATCTGTAACCCCACCATAAAGCTCCAATTTATCCAACGTTATCTTCGTATTGTCTAGGCAAAAATGATATAGCATAACCATTCCATCCCCAAAGGATACGGTTTCAAATAAAGGAATCCCTCCGTTCTCAATTAACTTTCTTGGATTTTGTAGTCGGAATTTGGTAACCTCCTTCGTTATATATTCCATCGAAAGATCCGTAACTGAACGATTTCCAAGCATGGATTTCCCAAAATATATATTATAATCTTTGGTTGTAGCAGCATTGGTTAAGTTTAAGGCTTTATCCTCTTCCACTTCTCTAAGTAACATGGTTCGATTTGCTTCGTAATTCTTAATCTTAGTCAACAAAGAAGTGAATTGAAGCTCCGAAGATAACGTAATTGGCATATTGATCACTTCATCTCTCGTATAGCCTACTGGTTCTTGCAGCCATAGCACCTTGTACTGCTGCAACACTTCTACATTGGACTGAAAGCTATCTCCTGCACCAATGACTAAATTACCACCATGGGATACAAATTCCAAAATTGCATTCAGACGTTCTGGACCAAGGGTATCCAAATCAAAGTGATCCACAACTAGTACATCCAGCATATTATATGCCAAATAATCACTTGGTAAATCACTACCATCCAGGTTAATTATCTTATTCCCGAAATACTCGAGATAAGATAAGCCTAGCTCCTTCTGGCTTAGAACCCCTATCACACAGTATTCACCGTAGTTTTTTATGTCAAAATCGATTTCTTCTTCTACAACTGTCTTCAAATCAGAATCTACAATCGTAAAATACGCACTCTGAGTTGCCTTATTCATCGGTAGCATCACCGTAACTTCTGTTTTATTACGCGCACTAAATTCAGCCTCTTTTGCATAAGTAATGTTATCTTGATTCTCATTCAAAAGAGTAAATCCAACACTACCTTTCATTGCATCTCCATTGTTATATACGCTTACTTGAGCACTTACGTATCTTCCATACCTTGCTTCTTCAGAAAAGCCTATGCTTATTGTGACTACAAGTTTATCCCTAACAAGCACTGTTTCCTCTTTTGTATCTTCGTTCATAGTAGCAGCTGCTACTTGCCTATTCGCACTAGATATCCCGATGACTACAGCAAGCACCATTACGATGATATATTTAATCCAGTGTCTCATGAAACTCCTCCCGGTTTAGTATCACTTCAAAAATTGTCCCATCTAGACTTGAGCGTGCTGTTATTTGTCCGTTATGCATTGTAATTATGTTTTTAGCAATCGCAAGTCCAAGGCCCGTACCGCCTCGTTCTTCATTTCTCGAATTATCTACCCGATAAAACTTCTCAAAGATTTTATCAATATCCTTTTTCGGTATAATCTCTCCGTAATTTACAATCGATATGATGACCCGATCTGACTTTGATTCAATATTTATAGTAACGTTTTTCCCATCCTTCCCATACTTGATTGCATTCCCAATCAAGTTCTCAAAAGCACGAGCAATGAGATCTCCATCCGCTTCCACAATTGCACTATTCGTTGTACTCTTAAATTCGTACTCTAACCCATTGTCACAAAAGCTTGGATAGAATTCTTCTAGCATCTGCTCCATCATCTTTACCATATCCACACTTTGAAGATGAAGCGCCATCTGTCCAAATTCCAATTTGGTATATGTAAACAAATCCTCAATTAGGTTTTCTAATCGTTTCGATTTATCAAATGCTATCTTAATGTATTTTTTTTGATCCTCCACTGATAATTCTCGATTCGACACAATATCAAGGTATCCAATGATCGAAGTCAATGGTGTTCTAAGGTCATGTGCTACATTCGTAATCAGTTCATTCTTTTTATACTCAGTGCTTCTTTCCGAGTCGATAATGCTTTGAACTTCACTAATCATGCGATTTAGACTCTTTGCAATATCGGTTAGCTCATCATCCTCACGCAGTGGAATGGTTGTTGTAAAATCACCTGCTGATAATTCCTTGATTCCAGTACTAATCTCCTGTAGATAGGTGCTAAATCGACGTGTAAATAACAAAAAGTATGCACAAAAGGATACAAAGGCAATGATAGTTGCTAATACACCAACCGTAACCATAAATCCTGTGCTCAGTTCTTGCTTCTTTGCTGGCTCTAACTCAGATTCACTCTCTATCAGAAAATTATAATTATTCGATACACGATTGGAACTGTTATTCATTTCAATCTGTGTAACTGGAGGCTTTGGTAAAAACATACGGCTAATTCCACAGATGATAATTAGAAATACAAATGCGGTAATCATAGAAAGAAATAGACTATATAGCCCGTAGATTAAATTTTTCATTCGAAAACTTCGGTGAAATTTATCTTCCACAACGATACCTCCAAGCATCTCTTACTTTTCAATCTTATAGCCCACTCCCCAAACGGTTTTGATAATTTCTGCATTCCTCGAATCCATCTCTATTTTTTCACGTAGTCTACGTATATGTACCATTACTGTATTATTGGCCTCGTACATTTTTTCATTCCACACTCGCTCAAAGATCTCATCTGTTGAGAATACCCTACCTGCATTCGAGGCTAGAAGGCATAGGATATCAAATTCAATCGGTGTTAATCTTACTTCTTTGTCATAGGCCAAAACAACATGTGTTTCTTTATTAATATTGAGGTGAGTTACAGTAATTATGTTATCTCCCTTTTCCTCTCCTGAATTCGGATTGAACTTCGTAAATCTTCTCAACTGAGACTTTACTCTTGCAGTCAATTCCAATGGATTGAATGGTTTAATCACATAGTCATCGGCTCCTGTACTTAGTCCTATAATCTTATCCAAATCGGTTGATTTTGCGCTCAACATAATAATTGGAATCGTATTGGTCTCTCGAATTTTCTTGCACATACTAAGGCCATCAATTCCAGGCATCATAATATCTAGAATCACAAGCTTAATATTCTGAGACTGAAGTATCTCAAACCCTTCCATGGCATTGCTTGCTTTAAAAACACGATAACCATCACTTACAAGATGAATTTCTACTAATTCTGCAATTTCTTTATCATCATCAACTACTAAAATACTGATTTGCTCCATAACTCCTCCATTCATATGCCACAATCCTAGAGATTTTCTAGTACTATCTTACCATAGGAAGCAATAAAAATCTTTACTTTTTTCTTACAAAAAAGCACTCAAACGACTGTATTTCCTAGTATATTGCAAGGTAAGCATCCTACCCTTATTCCATCTATGTATTACGAGATTTCATGAAAATAAATATGGGGCTGTCACATAATTCGATTTAGCGCCTTATCAGATACCATATTGTGTGACTTAGCCACGATGAGAACAAAATATGGTATCTGATAAGGTGCCAAGTACGAGTCATGCGGCAGCCCCTTTTCTATCATTTTTATGTGAGTAGCACTATAAGCCGGGTTCTGTATCAGATGATCATCTATCTTGACTGTATGTTACCATACAGCTCCTTTACCCTTTATGGATAAAACGCAACCTACCTAGAAGCACGGCGGGCAACCGTATCGCTTCCCTTTGTGGATGTTACCATCCACAAAACGTTTGGTCTTGCTTCGAGTGGGGTTTACACAGCCTTGCCTGTTACCAGACAAGCGGTGGTCTCTTACACCGCCATTCCACCCTTACCATATCAGTAAACTGATATGGCGGTTTCTTTTCTATTGCACTAGCCTTAGAGTCGCCTCCACCGGACGTTATCCGGCACCCTGCCCTATGAAGCCCGGACTTTCCTCACCGATTGCTCGGCGCGATCATCTGTGCTACTCAACTATGTTACTCTAACATGATTTTTTTGTTTTGTAAACTAGCAATTTACGGTTTCCATTATACTTTCAGACAACTTCCACCAATAAATTCTCGTAAAATAGAGTTATTCGGTATATTCTCTGAGCTTACTCCAAGGAAGTAATCCAAGAATTTAAGCAATCTTTTGGCTTCCTGATATTCCTTACAATTGCGATCAATTCCGAATAAAATTGGTTCCGCATATTGCTTTAAGACCGAGAGCTCATAGATTAACGCTGAGTTAAACATGCAATCAGCATCCTCTTGGTATGGGAAGATATTATCCTCTTCTCCACGTCTTACCGACGGCCACATAGCGATGGTCTCCTTCGCTGAGGTTCCTCTCGTTCTTGCATCTCTTACCATACGACGAATCAATCGTCCATCTGTTGTTGGAATTCGATTATGCTCATCAATATTCAACTGAGTCAATGCGGAGATATAAATTTTAAACTTACTTTCTCTTGGAAGAGAATAACTTAATTCATCATTTAACCCATGGATGCCCTCAATCACAAGAATATCATCGGCCCCTAAGGTTTTATAATTTCCCTTATACTCTCTCTTACCTGTTTTAAAATTAAAGTTTGGAAGCTCTACCGTTTTACCACTTAGTAAATCCGTCATATCCTTATTGAACTGCTCTAAATCAATGGCATGAAGGGATTCAAAATTATAATTCCCGAATTCATCCTTTGGCGTATTCTCACGATTTACAAAATAATCATCCACTGCAATCGGATGTGGTTTAAAACCAAGTGTTCGCAATTGAATTGATAAACGATGAGAAAACGTCGTCTTGCCTGAGGAGGAAGGACCTGCAATCATAATGAATTTCTTATTCCCTGAGGCTTTGATCTTTTCTGCTATATCAGCAATCTTTTTCTCCATCAATGCTTCTTGGATTAGTATAATATCATTGATATTTCCCTTTGTAATCTGCTCATTCAAGGCTCCAACCGTCTCAATCTCCATCATCTTACTCCAATGGTTAGATTCTTGTAGCGTTGCAAAGAGATGTGGTCTTTCTACCAGTGGCTTCACTTGTTTTGGATTCTTTCGATCAGGTAACAGTAAGATGATTCCTTTTTCATACTTGATCAAATCAAAATATTTTAAATATCTCGTACTTGGTGGCATATAGCCATAGAAATAATCTTCAAAGCCATCCAAATTATATAGATTCGCACTAGAAACCCTACGAAACATGAATAACTTTTCTTTGTCATACATTTTATATTTGTGGAACAGTTCAATGGCTTCTGCAGTTGCAATGGATCTCTTATAGAATGGAACATCTCGTTCCACAATCGAAACCATCTCTTTTTTTACTTTCTGAATTAATTCCTCAGTAACCTCGACCTCACCCTCAATTTCACAATATAAGCCGCCCCCCATGGAGTGCTCGACTCTTACATTCTGAATGCGGTCATTCTCTATTACGCGATAAATCGCGCGAAGCATAAGTAGAATCATACCTCTTGAATAGGTTTTAAAGCCTGCATCATCTAAGGTTGTTATGAATTCCAAGGTACAATCTTCTTTTAACGTCTTAAATAACTCTCTTAATCGACCATTCATAACAACAAGGATGATATCTTGCTCAAATTCCCCTTGATATTCCTTACATATTTCTTGAAATGTTGTTCCAACTGGATATTCCTTCGTGGTCCCATTCACTACCACTTTACATGTTACCATCTCGTACCCTCCTCACAAATGACTTGCTACCTCAATCCTTTGTATTATAATAATCAAGTGCAAAGTCTAGCATTTCTATCTCTTCTTGAAGCTCCTTGAGTCGCAATTCATTTCGTTCGTTTTGATGTCGTTTCAACTTATCTTCAATGAGACGAGCTGTCTTTCGTTCTTTCTCTAAGAATTGTTTTAAGATTGGATGTTGATTACGAAGTAGTAATGGACCATACTTGTCATCAACCTTAGAAGATAATGTTTCTTCTAAGGTTTCTTGCTGATTCCTTGGTTCCTCCAGGGTATTCACTGCATGAATTACAACATAGTACTTACCATCATCGATGCACATATCTTCTTTTCTTATCGTAAATTTAAGCTTATGTAGATATCGACGTACTTTATCTACCTCCGACTGTGGTTGTAGAATTACTTCCTTCGCTACCTTGACACATGCATCCCTCTCTGACAAGATTCTGACCATCAAGTCTCCGCCCATTCCTGCTATTACAATTGAATCCGCTTCACCAACCTCAAGCTTTTCTAGCCCATTTGATAGTCTTGTCATAATACGATCTTCATATCCATATTCTGATACGTTTTTGGCAGCACGTTCTAAAGGCCCTTTATTGATATCTAAGGCTACTGTCTTCTTTGCAATCTCATGTTCAATCAAATAAATTGAAATGTATGCATGATCGCAACCTACATCAGCAACAGTGCTTCCTTTTGTGACACAATTCGTCACCATCTGTAATCGTTTTGATAAATGCATGTAAATATGTTACCTTTCCTATTCCAAATAATCTTTTAATTTTCTTGAACGACTTGGATGTCTTAATTTACGGAGTGCTTTTGCTTCAATCTGACGAATACGCTCTCGCGTGACATTAAACTCCTTACCCACCTCTTCTAAGGTTCTTGCTCTTCCATCATCCAAACCAAATCTAAGTCGTAACACCTTTTGTTCTCGATCTGTTAAGGTGTTTAGTACCTCCATTAACTGTTCCTTTAATAGCGTGAAGGCTGCTGCCTCCGCTGGAACAGGTACATTATCATCCTGAATAAAATCACCTAGATGACTGTCTTCCTCTTCACCAATCGGTGTTTCTAACGATACTGGCTCCTGTGAAATCTTTTGAATTTCACGCACACGGTCCACTGGCATATTCATCTCTTTTGCAATTTCCTCTGGAAAAGGCTCACGACCTAATTCCTGTAGCAGCTGACGTTGCACACGAATTAATTTATTGATTGTCTCCACCATGTGAACAGGAATACGAATGGTTCTTGCCTGATCTGCAATCGCTCTTGTAATCGCTTGACGAATCCACCAAGTAGCATACGTACTAAATTTATACCCCTTTCGATAATCAAACTTTTCTACCGCTTTGATCAAACCAAGATTCCCCTCTTGAATCAAATCCAAAAACTGCATACCACGACCAACATATCTCTTTGCGATGCTTACTACTAGACGTAGGTTTGCTTCAGCAAGACGTTTTTTCGCTTCTCGTTCCCCAACTTCCATACGTTGTGCTAGAACAATTTCTTCATCTGCACTAAGTAACGGAACTTTACCGATTTCCTTCAAATACATACGCACTGGATCTTCAATACCGATTCCATCTGGAACTGACAAATCAATCTTAGAAAGGTCTTCCTCCTCTGCTTCTATCAGAGCGAGGTCATCCTCATCTACATCCACTTCATCGACTTCTTCGACTTCTTCCAAATCCAATTCTGGTACTCGTAACACATCAACATTATTTGCTTCTAAAAACTCATAAATTCTTTCAATGCTCTCCGCGTCAATCTCTAAATCCGAGAAAAAATCATTGATTTCTTCATATTCGAGCACATTCTTCTTCTTTTTTGCATAATCCAACAATTCTTTCAGCTTCTCGTGAAATTTTGCCATGTTTTCATCCATAAAAAGCAACCTTCTTTCTTCGTCTGAATGTTAATTTTGTACTCACGTAACCATATCGCAACTATATTATTAGTCACCTTATCTTTTCACAGTTTATCCATGATTCAAAGAACTATGCAGTTTGTCAAGCCCTTGCTGCTCTTTCATTACATTTTGTAATGCCATAATGTCATTCTCTTCAATTGCCCTTTTGTATGCCTGCTCTAAACTACTTTTTTTGACACGAACTACCGTATCCGCAAATAATTTTCTACGTTCTGCCTCTGTCATTTCTACACGAATCTGCGTAGAAAACAAATCCGCAACCTGTGTTTGTTCCTCTTTGCTGACAAAACGATTAATGATTTGCGCTGGATTCACTGCATGTTCCTTCGTATATTGTCCAAATACCATATCCGCAACGGTTTTATAAAGCTCCACCGTGAAATCCTCGGGTGTAATGATATTATGAATCTTATCAAATGCATTTACATCCTCTATCAACCACGTAAGAAGAATTTTTTGCGACTGTAGCATTCCTTCCTCTGGTTTTGATTTCTTCTTGTTCTGTTCCTTTTCTCTCTCTTGTGTTTGTCTTGCAACATTGACTACCGATTGACTTGCACCATATTTATGAACTAGCTTTCGAAGATTTTCATAACTTACATTATATTTTCTAGCAATCGCTTCAATGTAATTATTTCGTTCGATCTCCTCGGTAAAGACTAATAGTTTTTTTGCAGTTTCATTAAAGAACTTTGTTTTTTGCTCAGGGTCATCTAATTGATACTCTCGTTCCAATACCTCAACTTCAAAATAAAAGCTGTTCATCGCTTCATCGATGCGTTTTTGATATTCCTCAGCACCTAACGCTTTGATGAACTCATCTGGATCCTTATAAGGTTTCATATTAAGTACCTTAGCTGTTAATCCAGCTTCTTTTAAGATTGGAATTGCTCGTAGAGCTGCCTGTGTTCCTGCCCCATCGTTGTCATAGGTCAATACTACTTCACTCGTATACCTTGATAGTAATTTTGCTTGAAGCGGTGTAAATGCTGTTCCTAAGGAAGCAACGGCATTCGTAAACCCTGCTTGATGTAAGGATATTACATCCATGTAGCCTTCACAGATGAGCATATAGGGTTTGCGAGACTGTCTAGCAAAATTTAATCCAAACAGATTTCTACTCTTATCAAAAATCATCGTTTCTGGTGAATTTAGGTATTTTGGTGTTCCATCTCCCATCACACGACCACCAAAGGCGATGACTCGATTGTTCCCATCCATAATCGGAAACATCACTCGGTTCCAGAATTTATCATAGACACCTTTTGCTTCATCCATCGTAAATAACCCTGATTGACGAAGAATGGCATCCTCATAACCTAATTGCTTCATATACTGATATAAGTCATCCGAGAATTTGGTAGAATAACCAAGTCCAAATCGTGTTATCATCTCATCACTCAATTGACGATTCTTAAGATATGAAAGTGCTTGTGCACCACGTTCACTTCTTAACTGATAGAAATAATACTTTCCCGCTTCCTTATAGATTTCTAAGATTCTTCCTCGTAAATCTGCTGCTTTCTTAGCTTCTTCGGACTGCTCTATCTCTGGTAGCTTGACACCTGCACGATCGGCAAGTGTTTTTAGTGCCTCTACAAATGTGAAATTCTCATACTCCATTAAAAAGGTAAAAACATTACCACCCACACCACATCCGAAACAATGATACATCTGCTTGGATCCACTTACGGAAAAAGAGGGTGATTTTTCATTATGAAACGGGCATAATCCCATATGATTACTCCCACGTTTTTGTAAACTGACATAAGAGCCAATTACATCAACAATGTCATTTCTAGCTCTAACTTCCTCCACAAGTTCCTCTGGATAGTACATAACTTTCAACCTCTCTAATTAAATCTTTCCTTATTACTTAGTAAACATCTACATAGTAATTACTTTGTATAATCTACTTATTCTCTATATAAAATCTACTTAGTTATTACTTCATATACTCTACTTAGTAATTATATTCTTAATAAACATCCCATGCTGCAGGAATCATAATTTCATTAAACTTCACTACGGCATATCGATCCGTCATTCCGGCTATGTAATCACATACTACCCGGCTTGCTGGCTCTTGTTTTTCTTCTATCATATAAATATACTCCTCAGGTAGTTTCTCATGATGATGCAGATAGTACTCATATAACTGTTCAATCATCGCTTCCGCCTTAGCTTCCTGGCCTTTAGCTACTGGATTAGTATATACACTACGAAACATAAACTTACGAAGCTCGGTCATCGCATATGCTACCGACTCCGACATTAGAATATCATCCTTTCCATAACTATTCATGATTATGTCATGAATCAACGTATTCAGACGCTCTCTTACGCTATGGCCCAGAATATTCGTATATTCGGATGGAATATCTTCTTCACGAATTATTTGACCTCGGATGGCATCATCGATATCATGATTAATATATGCAATCTTATCAGAAAGACGCACTACTTTCCCTTCCAATGTAGTGGGTTGTCCAGCGGTTTGATGATTTCTTATGCCATCTCTTACTTCTTTCGTCAAGTTAAGCCCTTTTCCATGCTTTTCTAATAGCTCTACGACACGGATACTTTGCAGATGATGTTGAAAACCGCCTTCACAAACGCGATTCAGTGCTCTCTCTCCAGCATGTCCAAAAGGTGTATGTCCTAAATCATGCCCTAGTGCGATAGCCTCTGTTAAATCTTCATTCAGCTGTAACGCTTTCGCAATGGTTCTAGCATTCTGCGAAACTTCTAAAGTATGCGTAATTCTTGTACGGTAATGATCTCCTTCAGGTGCTAAAAATACCTGTGTTTTCCCTTTTAGCCTTCGAAATGCTTTGGAATGTAGGATACGATCTCGGTCTCGTTGAAAGACTGGACGTATGTCACAATCCTCTTCCTTGTAATCACGACCTTTTGATTGGTCGCTAAAAGTGGCGTACGGACTTAATATATCATGTTCTCTTTGCTCTAGTAGCTTTCTGATATTTAATTTCTCCATCTGCTCACCTACCTTTCGTTATCTCCTACTATATTATTCGTCAACAATAGCCGTTTTCCTTTGTCGATTTTAAAATTATTTCGACATTTTTTTTGATGATACCAAACTTCGCAGGAGTTAGGCTGTGGATTTGCCTGTGATGTTTGGGGTGTGTAGAAGAAGAACCATAGGAGTAATGTATTTTTTCTGGCTCGCCCGCTCTCAAGCCGCCAGAAAACGGCGACTTGAAGGCCAGAAAAAATACATTACTCCTATGATTCTTCTTGGTTTCGGTGTTGTAATCACAGGCAAAGCAAGGTTGTGTATGCGAAGTTTGTTTAAAGAAAAAGACTGTTCGTTCTTAAATAATTTGAGGTGACCCCCAAAAGTTAGACTTTTTAAGCGTAGCAGTTTTAATGGCTGCTACGCTATTTTTATGCAGCCAAGAGGCTAAGCCTATATTGAACAGGGCTTTGCCATCCTAGTTTCTCTTTTATTCTTTGTTCATTGT
>JAEZKD010000002.1 GCA_023415655.1 Bacillota bacterium
AACTGTTTTACATATTCAACAATAGGCATTTTCTTCCCAATAGGCTTACACATTTCAGCAATAAAATGGTAGACGTTGGTCAAAGTTTGATACTTTCTGTTTTCACCAATTCTATTATCATAGACTACAGACATAATTGCGCAAGCTATCGTTGACGCTTCACCATTTGTCCATATCTTTTCCCCTTTGGCTTCACCTACTAATACACTAACTAAATCCCAAACACACTCCGTTGCTTCAGGGATATTGTCCTCATCTATTGCATCAATGATTGGTTGCAGAAGATTGTACTTATTGCTTTTTAGGGGATTTTTAAAATCCAACACTACTACCGTATATCCAAGTCTCTGTAAGAATTCTATTGAGTATTGATACAGTTCGCCCTTTGGATCTGATAAGATCATACTTTCACCGGCTAATGCAAGATTGCAAATACTTTGAAGTACTACCGTTCGTGATTTACCTGAACGAGTAGCACCGACACACATTGTAGGAATATCCTCTGCAACAAAATAATGTAATTCCTTATGTCTACTTATTTTTTCCATCCCAATAACAATGCCACCTTTCGAGGGTGGCATTGTTATTCTCACATTATGCTGTTTTTCTTTGGAATTACTAGACTTAGTATCTAATCTCTCCCCTAGCAGTTCTCTAGGCTCGTCCTCTTGAGGCAAATCACTGTCTACCAATTTTTCAATTTCTTTAAGCTGCTGTCGCTCCCAAATACTGTGTAAAAATTTTCTTAATACCTTGTCTAGCACCTTACTAAAATATTTCTTGATAGGCTTATATAGTAGAAAACTCTGCTCTTTATATTTGGCTACTGGTAGCTCATCATCTATACGATGGCTCTTTATTTTATCAAAATCTTCAATACCAGCTTCTAATAAAAGCTTAATTCCTTTATGTTTGGAATCAATAACTACTGTTGAAAATGCCTTACTCTTCATCTCCTCTTTCATCCACCTTGCAGAGCCGTGCTGATTTTGGCCCACTGCAAGAGGAGTATAAATTGCAGGCGTAATTCTTTGCAGCTTACTTTTATAATTTGTACTATATGTAACTAGTATTGCTGCGCATGCACAAGCAGACAAAATAACAAAGCATAAAAAAAGCAAACTATGATTTTTGTTTGCCATAGTACTTTTTATGCAACTTATTAATGGATATATTTGGGGAACTCTATCACGCCCCAATAAAATATAATGAAAAGTTGTTGAAGCAAATAAACTAAATATTGTTAGTGAAACAAATACAATTGTTATTGTTATATATTGAAACTTCCTTCTGTTATTATGCAAAGTATCACCCCTTTCTAATTGAGATACTATATCTCCATTTCTTCATCTTCCTCATCATTAAAATATGGTGGACTTTCAAAAGCCCTTGATGTCATTGCAAATGGCTCGTAACTTACCTTCTGATTATCATCTATTGTCATTTGTCCTCTTTCAGCCATAGAGTAGTACTCTGTTCCAGC
Source organism: Bacillota bacterium (assembly GCA_023415655.1). GTDB lineage: Bacteria > Bacillota > Clostridia > Lachnospirales > Lachnospiraceae > Lachnoclostridium. Next base: position 1,484 of record JAEZKD010000002.1, read on the forward strand.
TATAATAATATGGTCAACAACTTTTATTTCAAGAGGCTTAAATATAGATACCAACTTTTGCGTTATCTCTACATCCGCTACAGATGGCTGAAGCGTTCCACCGGGATGATTATGTGAGAGAATTAATGATCTGCAATGGCAGTCAAGTGCGGCCTTGAGAATTTGTCTTGGATATACAACTGTTTCTCCAATAGTGCCCTCAGAAAAAACTCTAGTTTCAATAATATTACTTGAGCTATCCAAAAATGCTGCTAGGAATTGTTCTTTATCCTTTATCCCACTAAGAATTGATGAAAAGTAGTTTCCTGCTTTTGATGATGAATTTAAAGAAACTTTAATATCTTTCTCCTGTATTTTTAGTAGTTTATACAATGTTATGAATTCATTCAGCTGAGATATTTTTTCCTTTTGCCGTGGACTTGGTTGTATTACATCAGGATGCTCTAAAATATTAAACAGGTTATTATTTTTGGAATACTGAACAAGCTTTTCGTGTGTTATACCTGTCAAGGTATTAATTGCATTTAAAAAAGCATCTATATTACCTTTATTGTAATTCTCCATCCTCAGCACCTCTCTTCCCCTGTTCTAGCTCAGATAGAACAACCTTTACTGCTTGCAGCTTTTCAATTATTTCTGTGGGGAGTTGCTGCTCTTCTAGATCCAAAAAGAACCTATCCACTCCTTGTGACCCTAACAAACTACTTATCTTTTCTGAAGTATCATGTTCAGCATCAATAAGCAGCGACAGAAGTCTAGCTACCTCCGTTGTACTTTTTTTGCTATTCAGCATTGTGTTTTCCCCTCTCAAAATATTATTATCTTGAAACATCCCAACCAGTTGATTCCATTTCCTTAGCCTTTTCTTTCTTAGCTTGTTTTGAAAGTCCACCAGTCAAGGTATTTCGTTTTCCAGATTTGATATATTTATTATTTTCTTTAGTAAGCCTTGAGAATGTTGTTACTATTTCAACTAAAATACGTTCTGTCATTTGACTTCTAAGCCTGTCATTATATTTCGCACTTATAATATCCCATTCTTTATCATTGAACTTCTTCATCAATCGCAAAAGAGCATTTGCGATTTTCTTCTCAGCCTCATTAGTATATTCCTCAGCCAGCATATCAAGCTTATACTCATCAGTGTCATAAAATTTTGCAATACCAAGCCTCGAATTGATATACTCCTGAATGGCTTCTTGTAGTGAATCATTATTATCTATCAGTTCCCTTACTAACTCAACTAGCTCATTTTTCACATCTGGCTTTAAATATTCAAATTTTAAAGAACCTTTTGGAATCTGTAGTCTCAACTCATATAATTTTGTACCAACATACTGGCACATGTTTTCATCAATGCTCATGGAATTATCATTGTAAGCAGATGTATACAGTTTATAATCTTGTTCAGACATTCCTGATAAGTATTGCTCAAAGTCAATTGTCATTTCTTTTGTAATATCTTTTAAGAGCACTTCTGCATTTGACTTAGCCTCATAATACTCTTTAATTTCATCCTGAAAAATATTTTTAGTAAGATTTATTCTAGTTTCATTAGGTACCTGTGGATTTACATAGTTTTTTATTATTTCTTGGCCTTCATCCCAAAAAACAATATGTACATGCGGATGAGTAGGTGTATCATGAGCAGCTGCCGTCCATTTTAAATCTGACATTCTTATTTTATTTTCTTTTGCTATAATTTCAACATTCTGACGTACCAGTTCTCTCCATGCCTCCTGACTTATTGGATATCCTAATTTTTTTGCTGCATCCTCAGGAGAAAAAGAGAGAACAGCTCTGAATATGTTTTTGCGTTCAATAGACTTTTGCCTAACTAAATCCATTACGTCCTTAATCTTGCAATTCACTTCTAGTGATTGACTATCATATAAATTTCCAAACAGTCCGTGCTTTTGATCTGGGCTTTTAATAGCACCTGGTCTTGTTCCAATGTACCTAATATGTTCAGAGTTTTTACTTGGTGTCTCTGTTTTGTTAACTGCCTTGAATGTCTGTTTATAAATGATAGCTGACATATTTTTTTACCCCAATCATACTTTTTCAGAATCTTTTAGCACTTCCATAGCACTTCCAAAATAGGCATCGACTTCAACGTCCTTTTTCTTCATGTACTCAACACCCTGTCTTAAGCTTCTTTCTATACTTGGTAAAATTGTAGCTCCCTGATCCTGTGCAATCTGCTGAAGCAAATTAAAATTAACATACATTGATCCGGCTGAGGCCTTACCTATTTTCATCAATATTTTTATAATTCTGTTTATTTGTGGTTCTAGGGCTTCTCGGATTTCCTGCCTAATAATTTCTGTAATGAGGTCTGTTTCTTGCTGGTAAGCATTAATCGCTAGTCCTTTTTCAACATACTCCCTAACAATGTCAGAAACGGTTGTGCCTCTAATTGATGCAAGCTTCTCCATTTCTTCAATGCTTTTAGCTTTAAATCTTATTGAGCGTTTATGCTCATCAGGATTGCTTTTTTTTTTCATATTTACCCCCAATAAAAAAAGAGCTGCAAAGTTGCAACTCAAAAAGTATTTTACACTATACTTATACTAAATTGTTTGTCCCTAAAAAACCAAGTAATACGCCACGGATACTTTTAATTTGTACAATATAATAGCACATTCCTTACGAGTGTACTCTAGTATAAATAAGTATCATTTAATCATTTCTTGAAGCTTTTTCTCTGCGGGCTCTATAATCTTTTCCTTTATATTATGTATAAGTTCATTTTTGTCTTGATAATATGAAATATCCAGTACCCAAGGCAATCCTTCTATACTATCCCACATTCCCCAGGGTATTTCTCCATTTAGCAATAGTGGTTGAATAGGTACAGAGCGTAATTCTCTAACTATCGTTCCCATTTCAAATGGAGAACAAATAGGTTCTGTCATGTCAACAACAACAAACTTCGACATACTAGCCAACGATAAAACAGTCTCTTGAGTATTTCTATTAGTAGGTTTGTCAAAATCAAACATAACTGGTAAGTAATCGTGCATCCTTAATTCCTCTCTTATTGCATCAAGTACTACTTTTCGTTCTTCTTTAAACCTTCCTAAAATTAAAACCATTTTGGATGTTATTGTATTAATAACACTTCTGATTTTATTATTATTTAACATCAGGTAAATAAACTGTGCAACTTCAAGGTTATCAGTTGTTATATCAGCCTCACCGTATGGAGTAATCTTTAGATTATTGGTTATAACATTTTGCCCAATTTGAAAATCCCAAACAGAAATACCGTATACCCTACATTCACTCAAATCAGTATTTTCACATACTGTTCTAATAAAAATTGCATTTGTCAAATCTGAGCCGCTAAGGTCTGCTTCAACAAGGTGTGTACAACTAAGGTTCGCTCCACAGAGGTCAGCATCTCTAAGATCTACTCTTTTTAGAACAGCAAAATTCAAATCAGCCTTAGTAAGACTTGCCATATGAATAATAGCTCCTGTTAAATTTGCTCCCCCCAAATTTGCTTCATGTAGGTTTGCATATCTTAGGTCGCATCCAATAAGATACGCCTCACTTAAGTCTGTTTTAATAAGGTTTGCCTCACTTAAGTTTGCTTTAGAAAGGTTTGCCCCCCTTAAGTTTGCGCCCCTTAAATCTGCATTTTTAAGATTTACTCTTTGAAGATCTATGTCCCTTAAATCTGCATATTGTAAGTTAACGAATACACCTTCATTTGTAATCCTCCAGTTATTCCAAATAATATAACCTTTTTTAAGTATACTTATATGTTCTTCATTAGCCATTTTATCTCCAACCTTATATTAATTATTTATATATTTACATATTGGATATGTCAGGTAAATATTAGTATACTTATACTACCTTATCATTCTACGGACTAAGTAGCACCCAAATAATTGGTCTATAATTGCTCCCGTTTTTTCACATAAAAGAACACTATTATTTTTTGACATAAACGCCTCCAACATAAGTAAATAATAACAGTACTCACCAGTGATTATATCTTAATGTCACCCAAAAATCACCTATATTTATCTATGTCACCCGTTGCCAACTTTGTTGGCAAGCCGTGTTCGTGTCGGGGTGTCCCCCGACTATTCCTGCCATACATAATCGCTCTTTTTTAAGAGCGAATTTTGTATGTTTTTTCGTCTGAATTTCGCAGCAAAAGTTTGATGTTGTGCTATTCTCAATTCGCGAGATATTGAAAAAGAAAGACATTTGATCACCTCACCATAGTTTTTACAAATTTGTTCGTATACGACTGTTTCGTATTGAGGACTATTCGAAATACTTGCATTTTCATTTATTATTCAGACTAATGTTTTATTCCCCTATAAAAAAGAGCCCTGTATAAGAGCTCTTATAATACTTATATTTGTATTGCTTTATCAATGTTTTCTGCAAATACTTTGCCACTTTTTTCAAAGGTACTTCCTGCTATTAACTTGACATCATCCCGTAATGTTACTTCAACATTTCTTAGCAAGAAGTCACTTGCGCTACTTAATTCCTCAAAATTGTCTCTAACCTGCCTTGCTAGGTCAATGATATCTTCTAGTCCAAACTTACAACTTGCAAATTTTTCTTTTAACTTAGTAAAATAATCTGAGTTAACCCAAGTTATGTTTCCAGAAAAATAATGCCCATTTGTCTTACTCCATCTACCGCTACCCATGATTTCAACATCATTTTCTAAGATACTTATCGGTATTTCAAGTAGTAACACGGCTTGCTCTTTTGTTAGATTATTTTTGTATAACCGAATTTGTTCTATTAATCGTGACACAGTCTGTAAAGTAAAGTTTTCTGTCTTAAACTCTTCACTAATTAAATGAAAATCTCTTCTCATCATCATATTATTAATATTATCCCCCCCTTTCACTTCCATATTTCTACAAATATGCGAAAAATCCTCTATTTTATTTTAATAACTATATTTTATTTTATATTTTTAAATCCTGGGCTAATTCTTAAGTTTCCATAATTTAAAAATATATCACCATCTACACATTATTTTTATTGTATTTGACTTTCTACATGAGCTATTAACCTTATTCATGGTTATTATTTCGACTTAAAGAAAGCTACTATAGTAGCAGCCTTCGTTAAATTGAAATCACATTGCTATTTCTGCTTCCTCAACAACTTCATTTTGAGAATTTGAGATGTTTCTAAGTAGCTCTAATTTTTCTTCAGTATCATAGGAAGCTTTTATATTTAATAGATCCTCATTCCAGTCTTTCGCTTTTGGCGCTTCAACCATGGTTTTATATCCCAATTCAGCATATTTTTTTGCTAACCTATCTGCAGCAATCTGGCCGTGATTAGGAGCCGGCTCACCGTTCTTGTATTTTGCCATTGAATCATTATCAAGAGCAAATCTTATTTCCTTGATGTTAGGATGAGATTCCAGATACCTTATCAGTGTCTTATCTGCAGTGCAACCTAGTGAAAGTCTATTATCTAGCCTCCAATCTTCACCCATCATTTTCAATAATGATGCATGGCTAATACTATCAATAGCTGCTTCAAAAACTACAAGTCTATCGGATGTACCTTCCATTGTAAATCCATAATTTTTATCACTGCCAGGTACTTCACCTTTATAGTTAAGGCCTGACACTGTTCCTCGTTGGAAGGCTTCTTTGGGTGTGCCGTTTTCATCATAACCAACAAATACAACATTATGATGAGGTGCACTCTCATATATTTTCTTCTTAGCAACCAAATCAGAAACTATATCCTTATCTAAACCGCGAGTTTTTATAAGATATGCAAAGAGTCTATTGAAAGAAGATTTACTTTTCTCAGGTAATACAAACTCCTTATTTGCAGGTTCTGTCTTTTGGTAGTCACTCCTTACTGTTACTTGCTGGAGTTCTGCTTCACCCGCTAAATATTCCATAGCCTTAAGCCAAGTACACTTTCGTGCATACATTGCAAATTGTATTGGGCCGCCACCCGTTTCATCTGCAAAACTGTAAAATGCATTTCTCTGTTCACTTAATAGAAGTCCACCGTGAGACTTAATTCGATAGTTATTACTAAATTTTTCAGGTGAATATCCTAAGCGTTTTGCTAATTCTATTATATTAACTGCATTAGCTTGCCTTATTTGTTCTTCAGAATATTTTTTCACTATCACTCACCTCACATTTCAGCGCCACATTCTGGTGTATCATTTTCTTGCTGAACGGGTAAAACCTTTGTACGTCTTCTATTCTTTCTAACTTCATCGTTTGGATTTTCACTTGTAATACCACAATGCGAATAAATATCATTCATAAATGTTTGCCCCTTCTCAGGAAGATTTTTAAGTGATCCAACTTTTTCTTTTAAAATATTTACATCTGCTCCATAGTTAATAAGTACCTTTGCTGCTTCAACCTTATTTGTTTCAAGGCAAGCAACTAGTGCCTCACTTCCATTAGCATTTATATCAGCTCCTTGATTAATAAGAGCATGGAACACTTCTGGGTCCTTCCTTTGAGCAGCAAAATAGAATAGAGCAGGAGCAACCTCTTCAATTCTTGAGCAATGAGAAAGACTTGCATTAAAGAGATCATATTTTTCAGCTCTACACATTTCTTTCAAGATAACCGTGTCATTAAATGTATTTTGTCCAGCAGCTGCAATTAAGCTTTCTATCTTATCATCAGGTAAACAGTTGAGAGCTTGTTCCAAAAAGGCTCTCATTGTTTGCTGTCGTATTTCTCCTGAAAGGTTTTTATCTGCATATTTGAAAATATGTAATGCGCTTTCAAAGTTATTATCTATGGCTTTTATATATGCATCTTGAAGTGTTCTAATAGACACTGGCGTTTTTGCTACATTTAAAATATGGTTTAAGATATCCGTACTCTGAATTGTTTTTCCTTCAGCTGCTTCACAAATAAATTCATGAGAGTGCTTTATTTGTCTATCAAAGTTGTTAAATAGACGAATAAAATTATCAACCTCCGCATTACTAATTGCTGCATATAATAGGTCAAGTTGCTTGTTGTTTTCTTTTTCAGAATCAATTATTTCATCAAGCTTATTGTTCAGAGCTATCATCATCTTGTGAAGAATAGTACCGATCATATTAAACATGGAGCTTTTAGGTTCATAATTTTTCTGCTGCTCTTCAAGCAAATCAATTACAACCTCAGCTTGTTCTGGAGTAAAGTTAACACTGATAAGTTGCTGCTTAATTTTATCCTGGTCTTTGCTTTGGTTCGTCTCATGTTTGATTTCATATGAGGTATTACTCATACTATCCTTATTACTATCATCCTCAAGCGTCTTTATTTCATTATTTATTATTACTTCCTTTTGTTGTCCCAATTCTTCAGTCTGTTTTTTACGAATACTTTGAGAAAAATTTAATTCAATGGTTTCTAGTGGTGTGATAGAATCCTTGGTAGGATCACTTAGAGTACTTTCAATTTTCTTGTCTTCTACATCCACAGTAAACGCCTGAATCGATTTCTTCAGTGCATCAGCTGCCTTATCATATGCTTCGACTGCCTTACCTTTTTCAATTTCATACTTCATGTACAGAAGTGCTCCATTTTGTTCTTTGCTTTCACAATCCTTCAATGATATAGTTGCAACAACCATATTTTCATTTTGTGACAACGACCCTGAGATTACTCCTTCTGATGGAAATGCTTCCTTTTTCCTGTTCTTATAATTATTCGATACAACAAAAAAGTCAGGTTTTAGTCCCTGACTCTGAAGTCTGTTTTCTAGCTCTGAAATTATTTCTGATACTAACTTTTGTCTCATCTTTCTAGAATTATCTTCCGATGGAGTATTAAACTCAATTCTCTTCATCCTCTACTACCTCCTCATTTTCTTCAATATCCTGTTGCTCAGCCTGTTTTCTCTCAAAGTACTCTTCCAGTGCTTTTTCAATAGTTGCTGCTATCTCGGTCTGTGTTGAATACTCTGTGAAGAACCTCGAAAGTATCTTTGGTTTCACTGTAAATACTGATAGCTTTGGTTTTCTTTTCGTCTCAAAGAATTCACCCGAAGCTATTTTTTCAATGTCTTCCTTTGTAAGTTTCCCACTCCTTTCCTTCATCGCATCCGCCTTCTTGATATTAATTTTATATTCATTATTGCTAAGGATATTGAAAAGAAGATTTTGCTCCTGGCTAGTCAAGTATGAAATACTAACCGCTGGAACTAGTTTAATATCACCTTGGTCAACAAGATTTAATAGGTCATCATTAAGATAATTTAGTCTCAAATATCTTTGGATATTTGTATTACTCATCTTATTGTTTTTAGCAATTACGTTCCTGCTTTTTTCAGGGTGTCCAACTTGGACACCCTGTTTATCAGCCTTACTCTCGTCATCATTTGAGTCACTTTCAATTGCATTTATATATGCTTGTTTTTGCTTGGCTTCCTTGCATGCTTCAAGTTGCATCTGCAAGCTTTTTGCTAACTCGCTTGGAAGCATTTCATCTATACTGCGTTGCAAGAAATTACTGTCAGTAACAATAATTTTAGCTTCAGCATCACTTATGTTTTCCTTTATGAAAGCTGGTATCTTTGTAAGTCCTGCTAACTTAGCAGAATTAACCCGATTATGTCCGCTGAGTATTTCAAAGGTTCCATCATCCTTCTTGCGAACAGTAATGGGTGACATTACCCCATTGTCCTTGATAGATTCAACTAGCTTATCTAGTTTCTCACCGGTATAGAGCTTGAATGGATGTCCTTTAAACGGAATTAATATATCTATGTCAATCTCTGCTATATTCTCATTTTCAGCTGTTCTACTAGAGTTCAACTTAAACATCTCTGCAAAGGCGGCTGTACTGCTCAAATCCTTCTTGGATGAGAAGTCAATTTTGCTACCCATAATTTATCCCCTTTCAAGTAACTCCTGTGTAATTTTTAAGTACTCAGCTCCAAGCTTACTGTTCTTAATAGAAACCATGCTCTTCTGCTCGTATGTACTATTTGTAGCTTCAACACTTCTATGAACTCTTGTCTTAAATAAAATATCTTTGTACTTATCTTCCAGCGCCTTTTCAACTGCTTTTGACATATTAGTCATATCAACCATTGTTAGTATAACGCCTTCTATTCTAAGTGCTGGATTAATGTTACATTTAACAAGGTCATATACCTGCTCAAGTTGAGTTAAACCGTCAAGTGCAAATTTCTGAGCCTGGACAGGTATAATCATTGAGTCAGCTGCAGCAAGCGCATTTGTTAGAAGAATACCCAGACTAGGCAAACAGTCTATGAAAATATAGTCATAGGATTTAAAGACTTCTCTTCTCAGTAACCTACTAAGCACTTGTTCACGGCACATTACATTGGACAAAAATAAATCTGCACCAGCAAGCTTTATATCGGCTGGTATATAATCAATCCCTTCAGCATTTCGTCTTACGCTAGTAATGATCGTTTCATCCTTCAGTTGATTACTAGATGCATCCATTAATAAATCGCTAATACTAGGCTTGTTATCATACTCAAAGCCTAAGTACTCGCTCATGTTGCCTTGTGGATCCAGGTCAAGCGCCAAAACTTTTTTATCTTCCTTTGCCAGAGCTGCTGCCAAGTTAACAGCAGTTGTCGTTTTCCCAACTCCACCTTTTTGGTTTGCAATTGCAATTATTTTACTCATAACAATTTTCTCCTCTCAATATAAAAAGCACCTTCTCCGGGTGCTCAATATCTTATCAGTTCCATATATGTTATCTTCTTATTCTAGCCTTCATTCCAGTATATAGATAAGGCTTGTCGGCACCGTAAAAATAGTATCCGCCATCCCTGTACTCTACTCTTCCAGCAAACCACTCTAGCTCTCCGTCATATTCAAGTTCACATTCTATAGAACTTCCACAGCTAAAGTAATCTATACTCTTCCCACCGTCATCAATTAGATCAAACTTACCATCTTCTCTATTTCTCAAAGTACCTTCTCTAGTAGGTTTTGAATAATGTTCAATTGCATATACTACATCGTCCATTTTTTCAACTAACCCTTCAAGTTTTCTGCAAATCATTTCATCTTCAAAAGTTGTTGACGGTGCTTGCTCTACTTTCTTCTTCATGCCATAAATGTGATCTTTTAAACTCTTATGGTATAAATTGTCCATAGTTATTCTCCTCATAAAATATAATTTACTATACCTCTATATTAAACTATTAAAGCAGTATTGTATAAATTCAACTTGCATAGCAAAAACCGCTTTATGAGCGGTCTCTATGACTATTTCGAAATTTTAAAATTTTGTGAAGTTCGGCGGGCCAGACGGTGAGCTTGCTGCTGCCAACAGGTATTTAAGTCAGCGTTACTCTATGCCTTATAAGGAGGTTAAGGGTATGTTGAGAAAATGTATAGATGTTGGATAGAACTTTTCTTCCTGATGGAAATATTAGTATTTGGTTGAACCACTCAAAATGTGTTTGGCTTTTTTGTTAGTTTTCTCATATAAGTTTTTATCTAGTTGGAGCTTGCGGTTTCTTTCAATCCTAAATTCAACTAACTTTTTATGGAGCGTAGGGAACATATATAAGCCTGATTGAGAAGTAGATTTTTGTAGGAGTAGATTGATTAGTTTTCTTTATAACTTTTAATGTATTTACATTGTAAATTTATTATTAATCTATTCTAACAAGCCACTCTACAATATCTACAAATTTTGTCTCATAAAGTTTTTGGAAATTTTTCCCATTTTCATCAGATAAGAACTGCAAAAATTCTCCCATATCTTTTCTGTAGATCTGACCAATTATCTGAAGATCTTTGGCTGCCTCACTCGTCGCTTCATAATCACCAATCTTGATCATTGTTTGCTGTAGTTTATCATACTTATCTTTCCAGAATCCTATGTATTCAAGTTTTGCTTGTGCTCCATCATAGATATCAGTTCCTATCTTTTCCGGAGCTTTCTCGCTATAATATCTTCTTTCATTTTCACTTAATACAACAAACAAAAGCTTGTCCTTGTAGTGGTGATCTTTTAAGGTTTCACCAACCTCATACATACATGCCTGTCTTTTCAGATATGTATCACTCACAACAATTAAAACGTAATCATGATCCTGCAACGTATCCATAAATGCCTTAAAACTATCTTTGTACCTCAATTCGGTATAACGTGAAACTTTTATTGTATCCTTCAACCTATCGAGAATTCCCTTTTCAATTATGTCCACAATTGGTGTATCACATTCAGCATATGAAATAAACAGAGTTGAAGGCTCGTTTGATACCTTAGCACTAATTATTTCTACGCCATTATTCTTATAACAATAGTATGTTCCATCCACCAATACTTTTCTTTCAGATTTTTCAACTTTTATAGCAAATATATTTCTTCCTGCAACACTAACATATTCATATATGCTATGGGTATCTCCTGACAATCTTTTATATGTTGACTCCATAACGCTAATCATATCAAATGCAAGTTGGAAATCTAGTAGTTTCAGAATTCCATTATCTTTTTCAACTCCGATAAGAATATAACCTCCTTCTTTATTGGCTAGTCCGCATATGTATTTTGCCAATTCCCCAGGGCGTGACTCAAATGGTTTGCATATTAAATTATCTAACTTGCTTTTATTTATAATGTCTACAATTTCCTTTTCATTTAATTTCATTCAGTCATCAATCCTTTCAATGGTATCCTATTAAGTCCAGTCAACTTAATTATTTTCCCAAAGGTAAGTTTCCGCGGTTCGTTCTTTCCATCTTCTACCCACAGTTCCCAATCCATAGAATAATCCAAAATATCCTTTTCTGTATTGTAATATATGCGCATTTCTCCACCATCAGATGGTCTTGCCAGCAAATATATCTCTTTTTTATCTTTCTTTATCACAAATATTGTGTTAATTCCAAATGCAGGGTTAACTAAAGGCTGAATATCAGAAAGATCATATCCGTCGCTCTTTCTCTCTCCCAAATATGAAATAATTCTATTTTTTGACCTCTCAAGTATAGATTTTACATACTTAAATGACTCTTCTTTGTGTTTCGATGGCCTGATAAATTGGTTTGCAAAGTCAGCATTATTAAAAGCGGTATCTAATGCTTCCTCTGAGTCGATACCATATTGTATCATTATGTCTTCTGTAACCTCAGTTCTCTCAACAGACTCTTTATTCTTTGGCACCTTACTTTCACGTATGATTTCTTCTAGTTTTTCAGGACTGGGAATATTAAATTTCTCCATGATGTTATGCAATGTCTCTGCATTCTTAATATTAATGGCAATTTCTTCATCATCATATAAATAATGTTTATTTCTATATAAATCTGGAAAAATATCTTTCGCCTTTTCCTCATGATCACACAACCATATCAACAACTTCTTAAAATAGTTTCTTACTTCAGCATCTTTTGAAGTTCTGTATTTATTTACATATTGTACAATGACCTGTGATACATCGCTGTCCTTTTTCCATCTGCTTTCTGGCAAATCCAGATAGATCCTATTTACCAGTAAGACCGCCTTTATATCATATCCTGCGCTGACTGCTAACTCTTTCAACAACTCATCCATCTCCGCATCAAGGAAGATGTCTTCTTTTATCATGAATTTTCCATTCTGATTCGGAAGAATAGGCTTCGTTGACTTATTAATAAGGTTGTCATATCCCTGTTCTACTGCAAATTCAATAAATTCTTTTAGCAGTTCTATAGCTCTAGTATTAGTTAAATCCATGTATCTTGCGAACATAGTAACATCTTCGAATTCACTAATTTTCTCTGCCACGCTGGTCATTGTATATTTTAAAGCATCCTGCAATAATTTTTCCGAAATCACAGGTACCTCTATCATTTGATTATCAGTTCTAAGTATATCCTTTGCATATTGACAAATTTTCTTCTGGACAACAAGATGTTCATAACTATTTTTATACATATAAACCATTAGCAGCAAAACATCCGTTTTTTGTTGTCTACCAGCGTCTTCTAACTTACCCTCAATAAGCTTTAGAATCTGCTCATTATAATATTCTTTAAACTGAAACCACTCTCTATTTCTGAAATTCAAATCAAGTAGCCACTCTCTACAATCATCACCAAGAATATTCAAAATATTTTTATACTCTGCCAAAATTTCATTATCAAATTTTAACTCTGCAATACCACAAAATACTCCATTTTGATTCGGAACCACTCTAATACTATTTGAGATAATATGTGTCTGAAAGGTTTTATTTTCACCTATCAGATTATAGTAATCTGATAACCATGTTTTCCATTCGTCTTCTGCTAGATTATTATGTAACTGCTCGACATCTCTGTAGTCCTGTAGTTGCTTCGTTAAATTTTTAAAAGTGTACCAATTACAATCAGTCCATAAAGAATGATACCACTTATGAATATCTTCCCTACACGGAATGCGTTCCGGCATTATTCTACGCATCAAATCCCATACTTTAGCACGTATTTCATCATCTCGTTCAGAAATAATGAATACTTGCTCGTCATCAAAGCAATCTAGCAATTCCATCATAGAATTACTACTAGTGCGGATAATTGGTGTATGAAGAATAGTACTTTTACAATTACTAACAATTTCCTTTAACCATTCCTCATCGTACCATTCTTTATTTGAATATGAATTGATACAAGTTATATTATAGATTCCACTCCATTCTTTTCTTGCAGCATATCCTAATAATTTCTCATACAATTCACATGCTTTTTTAATGATATTTCGATTTTGCTCTATTTCATTGTCAATCTTCATTTTTGATTTGCACGTAATGAAAATACCATCTCTTGGTTCTGTCGGATTAAAATCTCTTGAGCAAACTAACACTGGGAAAGGGAAGTCCTCTGTTCCAATCAGAGGAAAATCACAAAATAACTTAGATTGTTCTTTTGCAAATGGCATAATGTTTATTTTATTACCATAGTGTTCCAATGCAATGGATATTGTAGTTTCATTCTCCGTTAAATTCAAAACAAAAATGCTCTTTTTTCCCATATCAGATTCATACATAATTTCATGAATTAACGCTTTTTCCAATCCACATGTGTATTTGTCTATATATCTATATACTTCTCGTGTAGATTCAAGTGCAATTTCTTCAATATCACTAAGTACGGACAATACAAATGGTGCTGACACTCTTAAGTTTTCGATTCCCTGTAGTGCCACTTCTATACCATTCTCATCTAATTCATACTCAAATTTGGTATTGTACGCTTCAATATCCAACTCATCTTCTAGCATCAATTGGCATTCCTGAAGTTGTTCAACAGATTCTTCTAATGCTTTGATAATTTCATGTCTCTCATGTCCAGTTCGATTTAGAGTGATACGAAATTTTGAATATTTGCCTATTTCAGTTTCTAAAACTCCTGATACATTAACAATCTCAGACAGCAAATGTGTTGTAATAAATCCAGTCCCAAACTTTCCACTCTTTCTGTCAGTTTCATTAATTCTGTCCTTAGAAGAAGCTTGATTTATGAGTGACATAACATTCATCATAGAAAAAGCTTTACCGTTATGCTTAAAAACAACAATTCTGTTCTCTTTATTGTAGTCGATGCTTATTTTCACTTTACCAGAATTATTACACACATCTTTAGCATTTTGGCATAGTTCCCATATCCATCGTTTGGCACTATTCTCATTATTACTATATCTCAGTTTCTGCATCAATTGAACAATACGATTTGCCGCACCTACTCTTAATGAATTATTATCTGCTTCCTCTATACTTCTCTGTAACTGTTCTCTATCCATCTTTTCTCCCATGAAACAATTCGAAATAAGTTTTTAAATTAAAATCTATATTTTCTACCATCATTATGTATTAATTCTAGTAGTTGTCTTACCAAATACATCATTTGCCATCCTCATCTATTAGAGAATCAAATACTCCCAAGTTTTCTAGTAAAGTTTCTAATTCGACTCTCCTGACACAAATAATAACATTACCCAACCATTTCCTTAAATAAGCTCCATAATTCAAATATACTACTGTGTAATATTTAAAGCTTTATTTGCTACTCCATGACCTTCCAAACAGCTCATTGCCATTTGAAGAAAGTGCTAATACTTTTGTTTCTTTCAATATTTTTTGACTTTCCAGACTATAAGCCGTTTTCTTATCAAATGAAATGAAAATCTGTTTATCTGATTCCTTATATTTAAACAGTATTTTTTCTATAGCTTCGTCAGATATCTGCTTTAGTACAACTGAATCATGGATTAAGATAGGTAATGCTGTCATCTCTAAAACACTTAAGTCATATACAACCATGCTCTTATAAGAGCTGCCTGTACCAGTATCATCTGTAGTTTCAAAGGTATATTGATTCTTATCAAAAGTAATAATTGGTGCATTCTTTTTTCCTGAATATATGTAGTCATTTATTGTCAGCATTTTAGCGTTAATAGTATTCTGTAGTTGGTGTAATTGTTCTAGTTTCATACTATCTCTTCTAAGTTTTGCATCATCTCTAGAAATTGTAAGGCTATCCAATTTTAGGAATGCATTATTTTCATTCTCTAGCGTTTCCATTCTTTTTTGCAAATTTGAGTATTTTGCTAATATTGTCTTTGACAGATTAGGTATCTGAACAATTTCTTTAATATTCTTTTCAATTTCATCTACTTCAATTTGAGAAATAGAAATCAACCTGCTTAGTTCATCTTTTTTATCCTTTAGTTCAGACATTAAAACAGTTCTGATTTCCTGATGAAATTTTTCCACTTCCGAAATTCCTTTTATATTTGCATTAGGAAAAAATCTTAGTAAATCATCAAATTGTTCCGACTTTAAATTGGAAGTTTCTTTGATATTATTATCTATGACTGTAAGTTGAGAATAATATCTACTTCTTTGTCTTTTAGCAAGTGATAAGCTCTGCTTTAATTTCATTACTTCATCAGTTATAATTGAATCCAAATCCAATAGGCTGTTATCCAAATCTTGAGAAATTTTTTCTTTTTCTTTATTAATTGCATCTATCTCTTTCAAATTCACAATATATTGTCGTTTCCCAATAGATTTCACATACTTGTACTTTTGTGCATTTTTAAAGGCACTTAATTCAGATTCTTTTTGCTTTACTAATAATTCCAACTCAGAAATTACATTGTACATATCAAATAATTTTAATAGAGCATTAATTGGAGCTCCCGCTGATTCATTATGAACAATGTCTAATGGACGTTTTTCATTAAGATTGTCCTTTCCGTATATTCTGGAAAATCTACCAACAATATCTCGAAAGCTAATATCAGAAAGTTTTATATTATATTTTCCCTTTAAAAAATTACAGTACTCTGTAAGTGAAATATTAGAGATGATCTTATATTTATCATCACATTTACTTACATTCTCCAAATCATCAGTATTCCTTAAAAAGTAATATTTTTTATTATCAAAAATCAAACAGAATTTAATTATATGTCGTCCTACATTTCTTTGAATATCTGTAGATTTTAGTATATAATCTTTCCCGCCAAATACAAAATCTATAATCATTAAAAATGTAGACTTTCCTATAGAATTGCTTCCTATATCATCACCTAAGACAGTATTTAGGTTGGCATGAAATTTTATTCTTTTCTGTTTAAATTGATCACAAATAATCTCAAATAACATAGTAAACTCTCCTCAACTCATAACTATATTCTATTTTCCCTAAAGCATATAAACACTCTACTGCTTCTAAAAATTCTGAGATATTCTCGAATTTGTTAATTACATTTAAATATAGTCCATAAATAGTTAAATGCTTCTCTTGCGCTAACACATTTAATATTATTGGGAATTTACTAATTATGCTTTCTCTATAACTAAATAGTTTATTCGGTAATTTCATGGAACACCTCACAACTCTGTACAAAATACGAAATAATTGCTTCACAAGCTTCATTTGAGGCACCTATTGATTTAGACTTTAGCCACTTTACCAAGGATTCAAATATCTCACTCTTACTAATCATTTCTTTTTCGCATTTTAAAAAGCTTGTCTTTATTTCTGATGCAATTAAATCAAAGTTTAATTGTCCAGCTTGATTCAAATTTTGAAACGTTTCTTTTATAAAATTGAAATAAATACAGACATACATCTCAATCTTGACTTTTAATAAAGAATATGTATTTTCTATCTTATTTGAAATCTTCAATGCTTTGTAATCCAGTTTCATTTCTTCCAAAGTATTTTGATCAATTTTTGAAAGTGCATTAATTACAATAATTATTTCTTGCTCCAAGTCCTGGTGAGAAGTTGCCATTTTAGTTTTTGATGTCCTCAGCAATCCTTTCTTGATTGTGAGTAAATTCAAGTACTCATCTACAGTTTTATGGTCATCATAATACCCATGACAATCCTTGCATAATGCAATTTTATTTTCAAACTCCTCACAGTTAGCGCCAAGTCTTTCAAGTCCTTTAAGCTCTATCACTTCATTAGGGGTAGGACTGTTAGGATAGATATGTGCAATCTGATACTGTTTGTTCATACGCTTTCCCTTTGCGGCCAACATATATTTACCACATAAAGGGCATAGACCGCCAACTTCCAATAAATATGCATTATCCATGTTATCTGTAATTGCGATGCGTCCCATTAAATACGTGTCGTTCAATTGTAGCTTCCCCAATATAGGCCTCCTTGCTAATATGAAAATACGTGATATCAACTTATTAATGCTAACTAGTTCTTCTGTAATTAATAAATTCGTCGAAGCATTAACTTACTTCATATATCTTTGCTTACCAGAAAAAGTCTTTTATATATGGGTTTTCTAATCATTCGTAGAATTTATATTATAACTCCTCAGAAAAACAGCATTATTACCATAATTGTATATCTTTTCCTAATAAGTTTCAACATGCACTTATACTTTCAGACAATAATATACAGAATTTTCAGCCTAATAAATCTGTCAACACTAAGCCTTTATCTATATCATAGAACAAACACCGTGAGCTTAACGAAAACTTCATCATTAAAAATTGCCTGATGAATAGTGATTATGTAATACACCACTCTCTCTGACCAATATCCTTACTTTTTTCTACTGTAATATAATTTTATATAGGTGTATAAATTTGAGAATCGTATCCTATATATTTTTAAATATTTAGGACCATTTAAATAACTGCAGTTGCCTATGCTTAAATCCCTGTCAGGTATTAATCTGATATTGTTCTAGATATTAATTCTATTACACCTTCCCCACTTGAAATCCCCCACCATCTTCCCCTATAACATAATCATACCTGAAGGTATTTTATATATAGATTGAACCATGGAATTTTATTTGAAAGGAGTATTCTATATGAGACGAAGGAATCTTATTCAGAAACACAACTGCGTGGTAGCTCTACCACCATAAAAATTGAGTTAATGTTTTACGATATACATTATTAAAAAAATCCTTGCCGCACCTTTATAGGACTGACAATGTCAGTAATCGGCAGCCGAAGCCAGTACTATGCTGGCACATGCAATAGCATGTACTCGGATTTCTACTTAACTTATAGAAAACCACAAAAGTGAGACCGCCGTCTCTATGTGAGTCTGTAGGACTCCATAGAGACGGCGGTATGGTACACCTCACAACTATTGAAAAGCAACACCCTAAAACACAACTACATCAGGAAAATGTGAGAAACAGATGTTTCTCATAGGCCTTGCTATGCCAAAAAATGCACTTAATCGAAATAGTTAGCCAGATTGCTTTATTTGGGCAAAGATTATATAACACTTTAAGAGTCATCTTACCCATTATGAAAAATTTAGAACAAATTTCTGCTATTTATATTTTTTGTCAAAGTTGTCTTACCCATTTTCAATCAAATTCGATTGTTTGCTTACCCATTAATTATATTTTAATAAAGTCATAAAAAAGTCTGTGAAAATTTGATTTTCATAGACTTTTTGCTTATAGTGTCTAAATAATTAGAAAGCAGGTGGAATAATGAGAAACAAATCATCAAATAGCACTTCATCAGGTTTGGTTAAAAACCTAGAAATTCAGTTAGATACCCAATTTCAGCATTTTAACGAAGGCAGTTTTAAAACCCGTGAGCGGTATAAGGCTGCAATGGAACGATTTGTCGAATTCCTTGCAAGTGAATTCCGTCTTCAGAAAATAACAAATATAAGCAGTAAGCATCTTATCCAGTATGTTGATCAAATGAAGCAGGATGGTAAATCACCCTCCACCATTAAGACAGATGTAAGTGCCATAAGGTATTTTCAGCATCACTGTGGCTCTAAAAATATTCTTGTAGACAACTCCATTCTGTGTCTGGATAAGCGTCAAACTAACAAAATTGATAACTCCTGGACTACCAAAGAGGTTGAAATGGCTAAACAATTAAGTAAACAAATGGGGCGTATGGACGTATATTTTGCTATAACTCTTGCTGAGAACTTTGGTCTACGGCTTGAAGAATGCTGTCGTTTAACGGTTGACAAGATACTAGTAGCTGTTGACACGGGAGAACTAGAGG
>JAEZKD010000097.1 GCA_023415655.1 Bacillota bacterium
CATTCGAGGTATGACCTAAAAGAACAGGCACCATCCACCGTTTATTATGTAAGAATCGTTCATAAGCAAAGTCAAGGCAAAACACATTGTCTATGACAGTCCCCCAAAATTTATTATATTCCAATGCTTTCTTATTGAGATAATCTGCATCAAGGCTACGTGCTTGTTCAAGTGAGGTTACTCCAAGAAATTCAAAGAACTTAATACCGTCCTGTTCTGCTTCCGATAGAGGCTGCTTCACAGCTGGTAATGGATTCCCTGGATATAGACTGGTGATCATACCACTTTCAACGAATGCTCTCTGAAAGAGCCCTTCATTCTGTGGTGACGTCAACTGAGTCAATACACTACCACCACCGGCAGACTGTCCTCCAATTGTAATGTTATCAGGATCTCCACCAAAGGCTGCTATGTTACGTTTCACCCATTGGGTCCCAGCCTGTTGATCTAAATGTCCAAAATTCGTAGGAGCTTCTGGCTGTTGTGCAGTAAGCTCAGGATGACTTAAGAATCCGAATATATTCAAACGGTAGTTCACGGTTACTACTACAATACCTCTTCGGGCGATCCGTTCCCCATCAAACTCCATCTCAGCAGTATTACCAACTTGTAGTCCACCTCCAAAATACCATACAAATACAGGAAGTTTTTCATCCGTACTACATGCAGGAGTCCAAACATTTAAGTACAAACAATCCTCATGCATTGGAATATCCGGATCTACTGCCCATTCGCGTGAGTATATATCATTTTTATTAATTCCTGGTGTTGACTGTAATGATATTGGTGCAAATTCGTATGCTTTTAACACCCCGTCCCAATTTTTTGCAGGTTGTGGAGCACGCCAACGATTTTCCCCGATAGGTGGTGCAGCAAAAGGAATCCCTTTAAAACTTGTGATACGAGGATCTGCTGCTGGTAATCCTTGAATGATACCATTTTCAACTGTTACAATTCTTAACATAACGCCAACTCCTTATCTGGCACCTCTGATTCGATCAGCTTGATACCCACGGTCATATTTAGGAAGGATTGGTTTAATTTCAAAATAGCAGACTGCATTGGCTGATAATGAAATCTCTATCCTTGTTGATTCATTGGTTACTCTAAATTGCTTCGTCGTAGTAAGTGGAGTAGAACATTCCTTGATTAGCTCTAATTCAGCTTTGCTAGGATTAGCTGGCGATCCCATATCAATCCAGGTCTTTAACGGGTTGCAGTTAGACTCATCTACTAACTTTTGAACGAATAGATAATCACCACTCGGTAAATCTATTGTAATTTTGAGTATTTTATTCGAGTCTTTAAAATCCTCAACTGGATTCCAAGCAATTCCATACAGATTACTGTTGTCATCTTTTGTTAAGATATAATGCTCAGATCTTGCAATTGCATTGGTTCCTATCTTCTGAAAGAACGCGAAGGTCCAATAGGTAGGCTTTGGAATCATCCCATTCGTTAGTAACCCAAAACAACCAGAGAAAGGTGTGAATGCAACTCCCGCCTCTTCAAATACATCTCCAAAGGTCCAATAGGAATACGAAGCACAATGATCTCCCATTTCACTCAATAATCTAGCAACATAAGCTGCATTGAGATTGGTATCGTGTATTGGATTTAGTGGTGTGTATGAAGTATTAAATTCTGTAATATGCATTTCCATTCCTTTATACTCAGGAAAACTATCAATGATATCACGGCTAACCTTTAATTCAGAAAGAAATACTTCAGGTGATCTTAGTTTCTGATATTGGTAATGACCATCCAATTCCGGTGCTTCGGTAGCATACGCATGCCTAGTTACGATATCGAGTGGTGTATGATTTTTTACACAGAACTCTAGAAAACACTTTAACCATCTCTCATCATCAACTCCACATATTGCAGGTCCTCCCACACGGATTCGAGGGTCACAGCTTTTTACTGCTCTACTTGTAACATCATAAAGCTTAAAATACTCCTCCATATCTGCATCTTTCCAGAAACCAGGAAGATTAGGTTCATTCCATACTTCAAATGGCCAAGTTATCACCTCTTCACGTCCGTATCGATTGATCCAGTGATTGATAGTTGCAATCACAAGATTCGCCCACTTACTATAATCTTTTGGTGGTGTCGTGTTTCCCTTCCAATAAAATATGGTTTGACTTCCTGAAGCTAACTTTTCAGGCATAAATCCTAGTTCAACAAAAGGTTTGATTCCCAGTGCTAGATAATCATCAAATACCATATCTACATATGTAAAATTATACTCTTCCTTAGATACACCGTTTTCTTCGTAGGTTTGATAAATCGCCATATCATCATGAAACAAACCATGTCCTCGAATATAAGAAAATCCGATATCCTCTTGAACCTTTTGAAGTTGCTTATGGTATTCATGTCTTAGTGCCAAGTTCATGCGTCCAGTCCCAATGCAAAAGGTAGCGTTGTTGTTAAACACTGTAGTTTCACTACAGTTAATGTTATTTTCATAGATTTCTGTCATAGTAAAAAGCTCCTTAATTACCTTAATCTAGTATTATATAGTAAATCTTTGAGTCTCTTGATATAATTGTTCTGATTTTTCGGATAAATTACTGGAAGACTGATGTAACTGTTCTACGGCATGAAGTTGATTACTGGTTGATTGACTCACGTTATCCGTTGCTGCAACAACTTCCTCTAACACGGCTGAAATATTCTCAATCGCTACTAATGTTGAGCTTCTAGCTACATCAATACCATTTACATCGTTGATAATATTTTGGAAGAATATCATAAGTTTATCGATACTGTTATTGATCTGATCATAGGATATCGTTGTATCCTTAACTGCAGTATCTTGTAGGTTCATAATATTTTCTGCTTCCTTTGCCGTCACTGTTAATTTCTTTGTACTACTTTGTATATCATCAACAATATCGTTTATATCATTAATCTGGTTTTTAATCTGTTCCGAAAGATTTCTAATTTCACTAGCTACAACAGCAAAACCTCTTCCTACATCTCCTGCTCTGGCTGCTTCAATCGATGCATTGAGTGAGAGTAAATTAGTTTGATTCGATATTTCATTGATAATATTGATAATAGAATGAATACGCTTAGATTTTTCAGCCAAATCCCCAATTTCTTGTACGATATTGGAAGTGATGTCGATTGTTGACTTTGTTTGCTCATTTAACTGCTTTGTAATGACAGTTCCCTGACCAATGCTGTCTTTTGTCGTTTCAACAATTTTATTCACTTCTTTCGTATTATCACTCATCATTACTATCATTTTAGACAGATGATCCATCTGTGAAAGGCATCTTTCTGCATCATTGGCTTGCTGCATTACGCCTTGTTCAATTTCATTCATTGCAGAATTAATATCCATGGTTGTTTTCACAAAGTCTTCTGTCGTTTTTGCAACATCCGTAGACTCATTCGTTGCTTCTTCACTTAAGTTCTTTACCTGTCCAATTAATAACTTCATATTCTCAAAAGTATGATTGATTTGATCAATGAGAATACGAAATTCATCGGAGCGATTTGTCTTAAATTCCACTGACAGATCTCCTTTGGATGCCTTATCTAATTTTGCTATAATATGCTTAATTGTCTTGTCTATTCCATAAGAGATTCCAAAGCCTGTTAGGACAGCAGCAATACAAGCAATAATCACGATAATAACGGTTATTTGACGAATACTATCTGCTTGACTTGATATCGTACTTTCAGGAATTAAGGCAGCAATCATTGCACCAGAATTCCCTATTTTGGAAAACATAAATAGTTGATCTTCCCCATGATAATTTACATAAAAACCTCCATTTAGTTCATCGGATGCCACTGTTTTCTGATAAAATTCTTGATTAGCGAATACATTACTATCCATTGTATCATCACTAAAGATTTCTCTACCATCCGATGTAATAAGTGCCAATACACCTGATTCATCAAACTCAACACTCTTTAAAATGTTACGCACACGATTCAAATCCATATCAATTACAAGAAGTGTATCGGAGGTACTAAAATTTCTTATAAAACGAAGGGAGTAGGTATCCGAACCGATCCCCATTTTTTCATCTAGATAATCATTCTTACCAACCCAATGTGATTTGGAACGGTTCCCTTTGATTTCTTTTCCTAGTTCAGTCT
This sequence comes from Bacillota bacterium, assembly GCA_023415655.1. GTDB lineage: Bacteria > Bacillota > Clostridia > Lachnospirales > Lachnospiraceae > Lachnoclostridium. Next base: position 4,126 of record JAEZKD010000097.1, read on the forward strand.
CATAGAACTCCGCATTTATATTTGCAATAGCTAATTCTTTCGAAGAAACGATTCTCGCTTTGTCTGTTAAAATAGTAATTTGAGAGATGAAGTCCTCTGTTTTCTCTTTTCTGATTAGCTCCGTTTTCATGCTATTGTAGATCGAAGCTTCCTTCACTTTATCATCGTTGTAATATCCAATTACATATTTTTGCTTAGTATCTTCACCAACATATTGTGTTGCAACTGATTCTATTACCTTTAAGCCTAAATCTAAATAATTACCCGTCATATTAATTGTCTGTGTCGTTGAGTTTTCATAACTACTACGAATACCAGCGGCTGCTTTATTGAATGAAACAATTCCTAGAATAATAATAAATATGATTGGAATAAGAAATGATAAAATAAGTTTTAAACGTATCGTGATATGTTTTTTTAAAAACGAGAAAACCCTCTTAATATGCTTATTCATACGGAAAATCCCTCTCTTCAATTAGTTTACCTAAAGCTTGCTTTGTCTGAAAGTCAACTAGTAAGTTAAGGGCTACCACAGGAAATATGGTAATCTTACTTCCTATCGTAGCCCGATTAGTAATTACTTATTGTCAGGTTATTCCTTCACACCACCTATAGTTACGCCGGCAACAAAATATCTCTGTAAAAATGGATATAAAGCTACGATTGGTAAACACGTTAGGATTGTTGCAGCGGAACGTACAGACTTTGTTGTTACTTGTGTAGCAGCAGCTCCTGCTGCGGCATTTGCATTTGCATCACCACTCAACTGGCTTACAGAAGATAATAATTTCATCAACTCATACTGAAGAGTTGTTAAATTATCCGCCATACGATTATAAAGCATAGTGTCAAACCAAGAATTCCAATGTCCTACAGCAATGAACAATGCAATTGTTGCAAATACCGGTTTACAAAGTGGAACTATAATTCTTACAAAGACTGTTGTATATCCAGCACCATCAATCTTTGCTGATTCCTCCAAACTATCAGGTAAACCATTCATATATGTACGTATAACTAGCATATTAAATGCAGCTACTAGACCTGGTATGATATAAACCAAGAAACTATTGGTAAATCCGAGTGATTTATTAAGTAAGAAAACTGGGATCAAACCACCGTTTACATACATGGTCATTACATATAAAAATGAAATTGGTTTCGCAAAAACAAAGTTCTTGCGACTTAATACGAAAGCGATTAATGCAGTACACGAAAGCTGTAGTACTGTTCCAATTAAGGTTCTCATTACTGAGATATACAGACCAGTCATAATAGATTCTTTTTTTAGTACTGTAATATAGTTAAATAATGTCCACTTACGTGGCCATAAATATATTCCACCTCGTAAAGAATCCATTGCATCATTAAAAGAGATTGCTAGTGTATTAATAATTGGATAAATCGTTATGATAACAAAGAATGTAAGTGTTATCCCGATAAATGAAGTGAAAATTATATTCTTAATTTTAATCTTTTTACGTCGTTTTGGGCTGACTTTCTTTATGGTTTCCATCATTTTATCCTCCTCTAGAATAGTCTTTCTTCCCCAGCAGATTTCGCCGCGGAATTAGCTAAGAAAATCAAAACAATGCTTACCACACTCTTGAAGATACCTGCAGCCGTACCAAGTGAGAAGTCCGCCTGACTAATACCATATTTTAATACATAAATATCAATTGTTTGGGATACTTCTTGAACCAAACCATTGGTTAGTAAATATTGTATTTCAAAGCCTACATTCAAAACATTACCAACATTAATTAATAGTAAAATAAATATTGTTGGCTTGATGCTAGGTAGTGTTATATTCCACATCTTTCGAAGTCTTCCTGCGCCATCGATTGACGCTGCTTCGTATAAATCAGGATTAATTGATGTAATTGCTGCAAGGTAGATAATACTATTCCACCCTGTTTCTTTCCAAACATTCGCAAAACCAACAATCCACCAAAAGAGAGGTTTGATTGTAAAGTAATTGATTGGTTTATCAATGATCTTTAATGCAACAAGAATATCATTAATAATTCCATTCTCGGGAGACAATACATCCTTTAAGATACCACATACGATAATCATAGAAAGGAAATGTGGTAAATAGGACACTGTCTGGACAAATTTCTTCGGCCTTTTATGTACTACTTCATTTAATATAAGTGCAAAACCTATTGCAAACACAGTACTTAACACCAGGTTAATAACACCCATTGCAAGTGTATTTCGAATAACCCTAATAAAATCAGGATTGTCAACAAATAGGAACTTAAACTTATCTAACCCAATAAACTCTGATTTAAAGAGTCCTTTCACCGGTTTGTACTTTTGAAAAGCCATGACCCAGCCAATCAAAGGTGCGTAGCAAAATACAAGCACATATGCCACAAAAGGAATCGATAATAGGACAAGTTCCTTCTGTTTCTTAATCTCTTTCCATGTAATTTTTCTCCTAACCTCTTTTTTTCGCTTTGCTTTTTTAAGTTGTACTGTAGTCATTGACATTACCATACTTTCTCTTATAATAATGCAGGTAGCCGGAAGTCTTCCATCCAACTACCTGCAAGAAGTTTATAATTAAATTACTAAAGTCTCATTATTGAGCAGCTGGTCTAGTTCCTGTAACTAACTCAATTCTATCATAAACTGCTTCCTGTACTTCTTTAAAGAAGTCTTCTGGTTTTGCTTTGTAATATGCTTCAACATATTCTTCCCATGCAGCATCAAAGTCATTAGCGATTACTACCTGTGGAAGATGTTGTTTCTTAGTTTCTTCCATTCTCTCCCAAGCAAGACCACCAGGAGTTTCTGTTGTAATCTGATTTACGAAGGACCACATTGGATACCAAGGTCTCTCTTCACCATCGAACTCATTATAATCTAATAAATCGATAAAAGTTTCTGCTCCATATGCTGCTAAACATTCCTGAACTTCAGGTGTTAAGCCATCATAGAACTCTCCTGGCTGTGTATCTGGAGTCATAGCATTGATTCCATCTGGATGCATACCAGTATATTGTGGGAAGTAGCTATAAGAACAAAGATGAGAAGCTTTATAATCGGAATTAACAGCGTTATCTCTCATTTCTTGAGTTCTTGAGAAGACACCATTAGCATCAACGATATAGTCTACATCCTTTACGCCCCAATGACGTAATGTCATAACTTCTGGATCTAAGATATCATTAACGAACTGTAATGCACCTTCAACATCTTTACAACTTGTTGTAATTGATAAACCACCAGTAAGAACTGCAGCTTCAGTTGCTACATAATACTGTTCTTTCATACCTGGCTCGATTGTAATTCCAAGAGGAACATATGTACAGCCTTCTAACTTCTGAGATTTGATGGATTGCTCAGCTGTTTGGAAATCCCAATACTGCTCAACCATACAAAGAACACGACCGGAAGAAATCTTCTCTAAGAACTGATCATGGTTCATTGTCATGAACTCTGGATCAATGATACCCTTCTTGTATTCTTCATTTAACTTCTTAAAGTATCTCTTAGCTGTAGGCGTCATATTGTAATCAGAAACCTGATATGTAACTGGATCAACGATACAACGTCCATCATTTGGATATCCATCTAAGAACTGAGGTAAGTTCTCAAGACAGAAGTAGTACCAGTCATATGTTAAAATCTCATATGGAATAACTGGAGTACCATCTGGCATAGTAGGATTTGCAGCTGTATAATCATTTAATAATTGGAAGAGCTGATCAAGAGATTCAACTACAGGATATCCAGCCCATTTTAAAACTCTAGTCTGTAACCAAACTGCTTCACCCCATTGATTTGTATCCATCTTCTTTACATTGATGTTATCAAACTGTGGAATGGAATAGATATGACCATCATCTTCTCTTAATGAGTTCCACTGAGATTCACTCCAAAGAGCTTTAATATTAGGATATTTGTCTAAATACTCATCAATTGCAACAAGAGCTCCTGCATCCTGTAATTCAGGTGTCCAGTTCATAAAATCTGGATATTCACCACTTGCAATGAACATACCTACAGCTTCTTCTGCTGTCTGACCAGTTAACCATGTTTCCTTAACCTTAGCGCCAATCTTTTCAGCAATAATCTGTTTAATCTCGTTGTCATCATTAAGTTCAGCACCTTCTCTGTCAAAAAATGCTGTAAACTCTTTGATTTCTTTTGGAGCTGTTGTTGCTTCCCCGGTTTTTCCTTCATCTGTAGGTGTGGTAGCTGCTGTTGTAGGTGTTGCTTTACTATCAGTTTCTTCAGCTTTCTTTCCGCAGCCTACGAATAAAGAAGACATCACAGCAACACTCATCAGAATTGCGACAATTTTCTTTTTCATATTATTCCTCCCAAAAATTTTTTCACTTTTAAGTGATACCTTATTTTAGCAAATATGCACAAAGAAATATACGGACAAAGTAAACAAAAAACCACGGCAAAGTATATATGTATAATTTCTTTTCATTATTTTTTACTTTTTTGTATATTATGATATATTCTCTTGAGCTTGAAGCCCCTTCTTTCGGAATCTTGCTGGTGTAACTCCATATATCTCTTCAAAGCGGTTTACAAAATAGTCAGCATCCTTATAGCCAATGTCAAATGCGACCTCATAAACCTTTTTATCCGTATTTAGTAACATTTCTGCTGCTTTCTTAACTCTTATATTATTCAGATATTCTTTAAAGGAACAACCATATTGCTTTTTAAATAATTGTCCCAAATAAACACTATTAATGCAGTACTTTTCTCCAAGAGTCTTCAAGCTTAGATTCTCAGCATAATTTTCTCTGATCTGCGCTTCAATCAGATTTATAGTTCCTGTACTAGAATTCTGTCGAACCTGTCTTAGATAATTAGAGTATTCTTCCACAAATTGTTGAAATTTTAAACCATTCTCATTACTTGATTCAGATCCAAACACAGATTCACGGATATAATGCATAATCTCTTCTTGGTTGATATCCACTTCTTGTTTATACGAGAGTCCTATTAGTCGATATAGAAGATATTGAATATACCACTCGATGGTTTCATAGTTATTATTCCTATCCATCAATCTCAAATAAATACTTTTTGAATATTCTTTAATTTTGAATCTCTCATTGATTTCAATGACATGAATCAGTTCATCCAATTGAACTTTGAATTCCTCGTCAATTATGCTCTTTGATTCTGTAAATTTCTTAAATCCAGATTGAGCTAAATTATCATGTTTTTTATAAAAACGGAAGGAACGCAACATAATAGCTTCCCGATAGGATTCAGAAAGTGCTTGAATCTCATTCACTTCACTCCCTTTACAAGCCACAACCTCATATCCAATGCGTTCTGATAATTCTCTTAGCAGCCACCGTAACCATTCCTCTTGTAAGCTATTCCCCTCTTGCATCATATCCTTACTGAATATAATTCCAATCTCATAGCAATCCATTTGTTTTGCAGTATCGTAAATAATACGGTCTGCATGATTCTTTAACAAAAGTCTTGCATAATTATATAGTTTTCTTTGTTGTTCTCTTCTTTTATCTTCTTCTAACGTCAAGAAATTTTCATCATTTAAAGATAACTCACAATGAATGTAGGTTATAGGGGCTGATATTCTTATATTCTCTTGAACACATTTGAGATTAACGCTATCGTATTTTCCATAAATAATCGCAAGTAAATTCCGATCAAGAAACGCTTTTTTACAATCACGATCCTTTTTTTCTTGCCCGATTTCTTTTTGATACTCATTCATAATTTCACGTATCATAGTAAGAAGCTCTTCTTTTTGAATTGGTTTTAATAAATAGTCATGGCAACCATTATGTATTGCTGTTTTCGCGTACTTAAAATCATAATACCCACTTAAGAAAACAAATTTGGCATCACTTAATTTATGGTCTCTTACGTAAGTTATTAATTCAATACCGTCCATTCCTGGCATCTTAATGTCCGAAATAATAAGATCGTAATTGTTGTGTCTGAGTAATTCGATTGCATCATAACCGTTGGAAGCTTCTCCTGCAATATGATATCCTTCTGTTTCCCAATCAATTAAGTTGATTAGACCCTTTCGAATAAACGGTTCATCGTCTATTAATAAAACCTTTAACATTGGAATTTCTAAATTCATGTCTTCGCATTCTCCTTTCATAAGAGTTCAACATGATTTCAAGTTTCTCTAATGTTTTCCATTGGAATCTCAATGATAATACACGTTCCAACCTGCTTTTCACTTTCAATACTGATTTTTGTTTGACTACCACAGTATCTTTTTAGTCGAATACATGCGTTCAACATTCCAAGAGAAGTTGATTTTTGTAATTCATTAATATCTGCTTCATTTAATAATTTCTCTAGTTTATTGACCTGTTCTTGCTCCATCCCAACTCCAGTATCCTCAATTTCAATATAAAAATTTGAGTCCTCTAGATAAGATGAAACATATATGGTTCCCGTATGACCTACCCTATTTAAACCATGAACACAAGCATTTTCCACAAAGCTTACCAAGCTTAAGCTTGGAATCATAAACTTTTTACTTACCTCACTGATACGGAATTTATAATTGAAGTCATCACCATATCTATATTTTTGCAAGTCTAGATAGTCTTTCGTAAATTCGAGTTCTTGCTCCAGTGTAATTAGGTCAGATCCCCAATCAGCACTCTTGCGCATCAGTCTTGCCAAGCTCTGTATCATTTCTGAGGTTTCTTCCTCCCCTTTTAAGAGACTTTGCATTCGTATGCTTTCAAGTACATTAAACATAAAGTGAGGATTAATTTGACTATAGAGTGCTAATAATTCCGCTTGCTGTCTAGCTAGATGCAGTTCTTGTTGCTCCAATTTACTTTTATATTCATTCTGTATTAAATCTCGAATTCGATTATTCATTAAATTATAGTTTTCTGTTAATTCACCAATTTCATCTTTTCTTTTATTTTCCAAAACACCATTAAACTCTTCCACGTTTACCTTCTTAAGATGTTTTGCAAGAAATATGATACGCTTAGTAATTGAATTACTGAATAATGTGATGATACATGCAGGAAGTAAGGCATCAACAAGAAATAATGCAGCAATAATCCATAATTTCCCTCGCATTAAGGTTACGAAATTTGATTTATAGCCTGTCAGATAGATATCAAAATCAATTCCATAAGCAGATAAAGATTTTTGTATTTGCACATCTTTTTTCTGTATCACTGTAATATTCTCATATTCTCGATTAATATCTCGATATCGATTGTCATTTGTGAATATAATCTGATCATCATGACAAACATAGGAATTCATGTCAAAGGATGTGCTATCCAAATAATCATTGATTTTTTTATAATTCAAATCCAACTTAACTAACTTTTCCTTCTTACTCTTATCAATGAAATCGAGTTTTCGTATGACTGATACCATACGCTTTTTATTCGTATCATGCTTTCCTTTATTGAAATATGGATAGATAAATAAATTTAAATTTGCACTTTTGAACTTCTCATACCAATCCTCATTTTGAATGGTTTCAATACGAAAGAATCTCCCACCATTAATCATGGAATTATTATCAGAATATAACGTTATATCATTAATTAAGTACTTTGAAGTGGAATAAAACATATAGTTTGAAAAAACTTTGTTATACTCCTTAAAATACTCCAGTTGATTAGCATATTGTACTTCCAAAAAATTATTAATAGAAGTACTAGTATATAAATCTACTGAGGCATAAGCAGCACTTTCTAGGATAGATGATAGCTCTTGAGTCACTGAGTTTGCAATATTATTGATGTTTTTTTCTTCTTCTTCATGAATAGCGCTTACTATTGTTCCAATAATAAAAGCATTCGTAACAAGTACTGGAAGCATTACACAGAATACATATAAATATGTAGTTTTGGTTTTAATTCTTCGGTTATCAATACTAGATTGAGCCTTTTTAGCAAACCAAAAAAAGTATTTACCAACATACTTTCGAAATTTTTTCAAAGCTTTTTTTCCCTGCAAGATGAATCATCTCCTCTCAATAGCATAACTTATGTCTATCCTATGGAGCCTTTTGTAAAGTAGTTGGTTAATAAATTCGATACCTACCAGCCAACATAAGTAAAGTGAAAAAGTATAAGCAATTGTCAAAATATCTACGTTCTCCTGTACGTAAAGGAGTGTTCCAGAATTCCTTTACCCATTCCAAGCGATATCTTCCCATCGCTGAAAGTGACCCTGCAGCATTCGTTACAATAATAGCAGTTGGGTGTAGCGCAGGTTGGTCTAGCGCTGTTCCATCAATAAGATAGTTATAATATGTACCAAGAGTTGTCTTTTCACTAAAAAAGGTCTGCAATCGATCTACGATTAAGCTTAGTGCTTCCTTTTTACCAAACCATGCTGCATCCAGACCAATATTCATTGCAACACGATAAGCATCGGAATAAAATTGACCATCGTGAAATAATCGTTTTGGTGTCCCATCATATTCTGCATATTCGGATGCCATTCCAGTTTCTTTGTGACATGATATCTCTAAATATTCTCTACTCGCTTTCGAAGCCATTTGCCAAAATTCCTTATCTTCATCATTGGCCCTTTGCGCAAACAGCTCATAAAAGTGTGGTAAATGATAAGAAGGATCAGAAAAATCAGCTTCAGGAACAAACTTGATATAATGATTCTTGTTGTCCCACATTGGACTTCCACCCTTAACTAATTCAGCTTGGTGAATACAATGAGATAAAATATCTTTTGCTTGGGTGCTATAATCAAACGGTGCAACACCATCTCCCCAACGCTCACTTGCAAAAAACAAAGCCATTGCAAAATATTCTTCTCCATCTGGTGCAGGCCCTTGTGCATTCTTCTTTCCATCCGTAGTTACAGACCATGCAAAATACCCTTGGTATTTGCCACTACTTTGATACATGAAGGTTTTGGAGAACAACCATAACCGATCAAAAATATCTTTTCTATCCATCTGAACAGCCATCATCATTCCATAGCTCATACCCTCTGATCTTGCATCGTTATTACCAGTGTCCATCATATAACCCATGTTATCTCCGAACTCAAAATAAATCTTTTCCTTCGGATCCATAAATAAAGTTTCAAAGGTATTCAAAATTCGATCCTCGATTTCCTTTTGCCCAATACCAATTTCCTCTAATAGATTTGGATATATTCGTGTGTAAAATGCACCTTGTCCCATATGAATCCTCCCTTTTACCACATAGTCTTGATATAACAAGCAGGATAGCCTACCTAAACTATCCTTACACCTCAGTCTTGTACCATTTATTACCTTTTTTTCAATTATACCCCATTCTTACATTTAACGCTATTACAATTCGAGCTATCTCCTAATCAAAGAGCACTCTGATTTGATGTCGAAATATATCTAATGAATTATACCATAAATTTTTGTTTTCATCTTCATGCAAGTTGCTAATGATAGTGCAAATATTGCTATCAACTATGTATTCTAATAATCAAATAATTAAGCTGGTTTCTTCCTATCACTTAAAATATCTTAATTAGATTCAAAACGTCACATTTACTTCCAGAAAAGATTACGGTATAATATTGCTATATTAGTAGGTTTGATAACTATGGAAAAGGAGGAAGTAGAATGTCAGATACACCGAATGTAACAAAAGAGACTGTGATGCATCAGGAACATCTGAATGTCCGTCTTTTTCACAATGACACTCCGGTTAATTTCCCGATGCACTGGCATACCGATTATGAAATTATTATGCCATTAGAAAATATATTCACGGTAGAAATTGCTAAGAAAACTTATGTATTAAACCCAAAGGATATTATGATTATTCCATCCGGGGAGATTCATGAGCTTACCGCTCCCCCATTCGGGGAACGAATTATTGTACTTTTTAATCATTCATTATTCCTGGATCTATATGGTTTTGATTCGATTAAAAATAGTTGTTATCCATGCATCGTGCTTCGTGATAGCGATGCTAATAGCTATCATCCAGAACTGATACGGCTTTTGGAGCAGATTGCGGATGAATATGTTCAATGTAATCCTTTTTATGAAACATATATCCACTCTCTGTTAATTAATTTTTTTATTATACTCGGAAGAAACTTTAATAAGCAAGAGAAGAATGTCAGTCCGAATCATAATCATATTCAGCATAAATACATAGAGAATGTTCTAAAAATCTGCAAATATATGAATGACCATTGTACAGAGGAACTAACACTGGATCAGTTAGCTACACTTGCTGGCTTTAGCAAATTTCATTTTTCAAGAATATTTCATGAATATGCTGGTACCTCCTACTATAATTATCTGATGAAACGGCGTATCCTATATGCTGAAACTTTACTCTGTGACCCTACCCTTTCGATTACTGAAATTGCGATGAGATGTGGTTTTAACTGTTCTTCCTCCTTTAATCGTAACTTTCGAAAGCTTAAGAATTGTAGTCCAAATGAATTTCGTTCCATGTACCATTCAAAAATTTATGAAGGAGCTAACATATAAATTGCATTTGGCACTCTATAAGATACCATTCTCTTATAGGGTGCCAAATGTGAATGATGCAATAGCTGCCTCTCTATTCTAGCGTAAAGGAGGCTAAACTAGCGCTACCTTGTCCTTCATAGGTTATATAGATAGCATGAATGCCGTCTGGTATCGATATGTTGCCGGTATATTCTTTCCATACGTTAGAAAATCCAACCGTAATCGAACCAAGCACTGGACCATCCCAGGAAGTTTTAATCACAAAGTCACCATGGCAATAACCACGCACTTTCAGTTTGATTTTGGATATTCCTTGACAATCAAAATACTTAAATCCTGCTGTAGCTGGTGCCTTCATATTAGCTATATAGCCAATCTCTTCATCCCCATCTCGTCCATCCTGAGTGATTTTTGGAAATTGATTATTCATCCATGAACTCGTACAGTCTGTATAGAGCGATTCCTCTTTAGTGAAAAGGTTACATGCAAGGTATGCTGCATATTCGCCATGACCCTTTAATGGGGTTTCTTTTCCTCCACAGGAAGTCATTTCAACCTGAGGAATCATGCCATCCTTAGTAAATGTGATTTGCTCCTTACAGCCTTGTCTGCTATAATTAGTTCCATTGGTATGTCTGTGATAGAAGATGTACCATTTACCGTTGATTTCAACAATACTACCATGATTATTACCACCATAATACATCGGCTGATTCGCTGGTTTATAAGAATCAATATGTAAATCATTATTGCTTACTATGACACCACGGTATATAAAATCCTTTGTTGGATGTTTACTTGTAGCATAGCATAGCTCGTGCATAACAACGGAAGAATAAATGAAATAATAAGTATCCCCCCATTTTCTAATGGATGGAGCCTCAAAAAATTCATGTCCCTCATAACCACTTCCCTTACTATAAGGTTCACTTGGTGCAATAATAACAGGCTCTTCTATGATTGTGAGCATATCTGGGCCAAGCACGGTTGCCATAGCTCCTGATCTTGATTTGTCCCCAATTGCACAAAAGCCAGTGTACAAATAGGTCTTGTCGCCTTCTGTGATGACCCCTGGATCAAACTGAGGTTCATCCCCTTCTCTTTCGCCTAATCTTACTCCTTCTGGATAATGAACGTATCCATAGAATTCATATTTGCCTGCTGGAGTGTCACACACAGCGACCGATACAATGCAACGTTTACTATCCACATAATACAAATAATATCTGCCATCTGGCCCGACCGTAACATCTGGTGCATAAAGACAGCTATCTCGGTCCTCGTTATTCTCAACATCGGTTGCCTTATAGATGACCCCTTCATAGCGCCAGTCAGATAAATCATCCACTGGTGCCGACCAGCATACATAATCATTCAAACAGTAAGCATACCCATTAAAACGGTCATGTGAACCATAAACATAAACTCTGTCATTAAAAACATATGGTTCTCCATCCGGAATATATTCCCAGGACGGAAGATAAGGATTCAAGCATTGTTTTTTCATAGTCTCTTCTTCACCTTTCATAAATTGATGTAGCATTAAAAACATCTAATTATACCTTAGTTACTATAACATTTGATTCATTGACAAAATTTATTCCATTCTTTTATTATATCAATTTATCAAAGAAATAGATATGTCTTTGTTGCTACGAATCGTGCAAAAATTGCTTACGAAGATAATTACCTATGTTGGTCACACAAAGCAATGTTACTATAAGAAAGACACCAGGAATCAGAATAATCCACCATGCTCTAGATAGCATAGCTTTTTCTGAAAGACTGAGCATACTGCCCCAGGAGATAATCTCCAGTGGTAAACCAATTCCCATAAAGCTCAGTGTGGATTCAAAGATAATCGCACTACGAATGCTCATCACGATCATAAACATAATAGACGAGATGAAATTGGGCATCAGGTGCCTTCTTAAGATGTGGAAAAATCCCGCACCCATACAGCGTGCAGCAACAAGGTATTCGCTGTTTTTCATCTGTCTCACTTCGGTACGTATAAGTTTACTCATACTCGTCCATCCCGTGATACCAATGACAAATGAAATGGTAAAAATATTCGCTTTTCCAAAGGTCGCCTGAAGAAAAATAACCAGAAGCAAACTCGGGATGCTTATAAAAATCTCTACCAACCTCATAAATAAACGATCCAACCATTGGGGAGAAAGTCCACTTAACGAACCGAAAAGAATAGCGATAGCCGTAGAGATAAGCGTTGCAAAAAAACCAATGAACAAAGAAATTCTCCCCCCATGCCAGATCATTGAGAAAATGTCCCGTCCCATAGTATCAGTTCCAAACCAAAATTCTGAGTTAGGAGCTGCATTTGCATGATAAAGATCCATATAGCTTGGATTTTTTTGAAGAAACAAATCACAGCACAAGCTTCCCAATACAATCACTGCAAGAATTGTAATGGAAATCATCGGTTTCCCTTCATACCATTTCTGTTTTTTTAATATTGTAGCAGGAACGAAACGGATACCTACCTGAACAAATTGATCCTCCAATTATATCACCTCCGATCTATCAATGATCACATTTTCTTTCATTCGTGGGTCGATACGTTCATTTATGATCTGTGCAATAATGTTACTAAGAATCACCAACGTACCAGAGAAGATACAAAGAATCATCAGCAAATTGTAATCATGATAACGTGCGCTTTCGTAGGACAAAGCTCCGATCCCTGGATAGGAAAATACCGTTTCAATAATATAAGTTCCCCCTAAAATATGAGGTACTGAAATTGCCATAATACTTAGATAAGAGGGAATGATATTACGCAAACAATGCTTGAACAGGATACTTTTTTTATTTAAACCTTTGGACTTGGCAAGGAGTACATACTCGCACCGTACTTCCTCAAGCAGCTTGTTGCGGATCATGTAGGCGTAATACCATAAATGATTAATCACAACCACAGACATCGGCAGGATTAGATGCACGACTCTATCAAGAATATCTTGACTATTCCCAACAGAATAGGCACCGCTTGATGGAAGCCACCGCAAATTCACCGAAAAAACAAGGATTAATAGGATTGATAACCAGAATTCTGGAATACAACTTGTAATGGTTCCAACCTTACAAATAATCTGATCCAACCATTTCTCCTCATACCAAGCGCAGAGCACACCAAGTCCCAGTGCTAGAAAGAAAATTAGTATAAACCCTATCCCACCAAGTATCAGCGTATTAGACAAACGACCACCGATAACCTCCATCACGCCTGTTTTGTACTTGTAGGAAATACCGAAGTTACCTTCCAACGCATTCTCAAACCATCGGATATATTGGACATGGATGGGATCGTTGAGCCCAAGTTTT
>JAEZKD010000099.1 GCA_023415655.1 Bacillota bacterium
GTTCTCTGAAACGGGTATCCTCTCGATTTTTTGTTTGCTGAAATCGAAAGGACAGCGGTGGAGAACGACAGTTTGTACTCCTTATTACATATCCGGTCGCTACGATTAGGTGGCGACCCCTCCATCAGTCGATGCAAAACTTCATTGCACAAAAAAAGCCCTCCAATCGCATTTCTGCCATTAGAAGGCTCTTAAAAGCGCGCATTTAATACACCAACCTTTGCTTTTACTTAGCATTGGCAGTTGCATTATAATACAATCGGCCGATTGTTATAATTCAGAAATCTAAACTATTTGATTCATTCCATAACGATAAACGGTGGGCTGTTGAAGCTTTAGCACTGTACGAGCGACTTCCTGCCCATTCACTAAAAGCACAATTTGATGGTCACCCGGATAGTTGCGGCGTGTTATCATATCTGACCAGTTGTGTACTCTCTTCCCGGCAGATGTGCACCGGATATTGTTTTATCCGACAAAAGGAATGAATTCCGTGATACCTGTCCTTTTGCCTTTACAAAATCGATCTGTGTCAATATTGAAGCGTGGGTGGTAAGTATTGATTCCTTTGCATAACCAATCGGCAACCTTGACTGGCAAACCGCCGCACATACTCATTAGGGTGCTTTGCCCATGCAATCATACGATTCATTACCCGTTCCGGGTCACGGAGTAAAAACAGCCTTATGGCAAATTCAGAAGATGATTTCTGTGTAAAGTTTTCAAGTGTTTTAATTGTTCGACCAACTTTATCACCTCCCTAAAAGTAGCAATTGCAAAGCCTATAGAAATAATGCCGTTTTACAAATTCTTTTTTATTCGCCTGCTAAGACGATTTTTAGCGTGGCAATCTTCTGATCTTTCATGGTGAAATAATAGTCAAGCGCTACCGGACTTCCGTCAAAGTTTCCAGAAAGTGTAGCAGTTACAACTGTTTCCTCATTTTTTTCTACGGCATTTGTAACATCAGTTTTAACCAGCAAATCGTTATTTGCCTCTACAATATGCGGCTCTATAGCAGTGGGGCCGTGATAAGCCAATCCCTCATCATAGAGTATGGCATCTTCTGCAAAGCACTTGGCAAGCAGGTTGCTATCATAAGAGTTTGATGCCTGAAAGTAAGTTTTAATAGCTTCTGGTAATTGTAAATTCATTGTTGTTTTCTCCTTCTCTTTTATAAGGTGTATTAAATTGTTCGGATAATACCGCCGTCAATTGTATGCTCTGCTCCGATGATGTACGAAGAACGGTCAGATACTAAAAAGGCAACAAGTTCAGCCACTTCTTCTGGTCGTGCAGTACGTCCTATTGGGATACCGCCAAGTGAATCCATCAAATTTTTCCGTGCACCATCATAGTCTGTACCTAAATTTTCCGCCATTCGGTTCATAAGTCCTTCTGCGGCTTTTGTTTCAGTAAATCCGGGTGCGACAGTATTTACACGGATTCCTTTGGGTGCAAGCTCTGTTGCCAGTCCCTTGCTGTAATTGGTGAGAGCTGCTTTAGCTGCCGAGTAAGCCATAGTATTTTCACCGGGAAACCGCCTCTGGATAGATGAAATATGTACAATAACCCCATGTCCCTGTTCGAGCATTGGGGGTAGTAATCCCCGATCAAGCCGAACTGCAGCAAATAAATTTGTTTCAAAGGCTAACTGCCAATCCGAATCACTTTGTGCAAGCACGCCTCCTGTTGGTGCAGAAGAACCTCCAACATTATTGATTAGAATATCAACACCTCCAAAACGTTCAAGAACCTCTGTTACGATTTTATTTGTTCCATCAGACGTACTAATGTCTGCCTGAATAAATAAATCCGAGGTTTTCATTTCATCTGGAGTTTTTCGTGCAGTTGTGATTACTGTTGCACCTGCATGAGTGAGGCGTTTCACAATTGCTTCGCCAATTCCTCCTTTTGTGCCACCTGTAACAAGAACGCGCTTTCCATCAAGTTCATTTTCGTAAAATGATTTATCCGTTAAAGCTGCCATAATTTCCTCCTTTTTATGATTTTATGGTTATTCTTTACCATATTTCAATTATACTGACTATAACCTGACGACATTGGGTCAAGTTATGATTTTTATTTTTTGTATTTCCAAATAATCTCATCCAATTTATCATGAAACATTTCAAGAATATATTGTGGAGATAATACTTCAATATCTGTTCCAAAGGAGAGGATATAGTGAAACAGCCATTCGTTTTCCGGTAAAGAGGTTGCGACCGTAAAAGAACCATCTTGATTTCTGGTTATTTCATTTTCGTCAAATTCATCAAATACTCGATAAGCTCCTTGAGGGGCAATCTTTACTTGTACGTTAATCCACTTTTGGGAGTTCTGCTCCTTTTCATCTACTGAAAGCCCTTCCGATATTCTATCCGTAAAAAATTCCTGTGTTATCTCTATATTGGACATACGTGAGATTTTGAAAGTTCTATATTCATTTTTGGTTAGACAGAACCCTTGGAGATACCATGCGTGAACCTTGAAGATGAGCTTTACAGGTTCGACCTTTCGGCTGCTTTTCTCACCAGATGAATTAAAATAAGTAAATTCAATAATCTGGTGGTTAAGAATGGCATTTTTAAGGATAGTAAATTCGCATGTTTTATTTTTATCGCTTCCCCAGGGCGATAAATCTACTTCGATCCAATTGGTCTTGATTTTGTTAAACATACTACTTAATTTTGAAAGCACTTTTTCAGTTTCAGGGTTTTGTGTTACGGTAAGACTCTGCAACGCAAACAAAATTTCATTTTGCTCATCTTCCGAAAGCACGGATTTATTTAGGACATAATCATCAAGCAACGATATGCCGCCGCCTTTCCCCTGACTTGCATAAACGGGTATACCTGCCGAAGATAACATATCAATATCCCGATAAATTGTTCTTACAGACACTTCAAATCTCTCGGCCAGTTCTTTGGCTGTAGTCGTTTTCTTATTTAGCAGAATATATACAATTTCAAAAAGCCTATTCATTTGCATAGTAATCACCTCAAATACATTATAAAATATATAACTTGACAACAGTATGGCATGTTATGCCAGTGAAAGCAATTGTGTAGTTGTAATTTTGTTGAGAAAGTAGTATTGTTGATAAAGACTGTGTAATAGAGAGGGCTGAAAAGGCTTGAATATATGGGATATCTAGTATTGGAACATTTATGGTAAGAGGATAGTTTCGCTACTTGGTATCCCTTTTTAATTGTGTTAATATATGAACAGGTATATAGGGTTAGGGGAGACAAAGCATTATTGGAAACCATTAGAGTTAAATACTAAAATGCTCACCATAGGAAAATCAATAAAATTAGACATGAGATATCATATCCGAGAAGGAGGATATTGTATTGAATGCTTTTGAACGAATGAATGCGGTAATCAACTATATTGAAGAAAATATTACGGAAGAGATAGATTATAAGCAAGCTGCAGCTATAGCCTGTTGCCCACAAAATTAATTTCAACGATTTTTCGCATATATCACGGAGATTACATTAACAGAATATATCAGGCGTCGGCGATTGACTTTAAGTGCATTTGAACTTCAAAAGGGTAAATTAATGGTAATGGAGGTGGCTTTAAAATATGGCTATGAATCACATGCTTCATTTACTCGTGCATATAAGTATGCTAACAGTGCCTTTCGAATTATCTATGGAAACTATATATTCAATATCACAACCTGCATTGGAGGAAGGTATTATGAGTACAAAAAAATGTAATACACAGGAAATAATTCATGAAAGCAAAGGAATATAT
>JAEZKD010000119.1 GCA_023415655.1 Bacillota bacterium
TAAACTTGAATTGATTACTGCTGTTGGTCCACCTGATTGTCCAACAATAACATTGCCTTTCATGAAATGGCCTCCTCTTTTATATTGTACCAAAAGAATATGTAAAATTTCATTATTTATTCTTTTGGGTGAGAGTCGCATAAACCTCGCAGTCTGACTCACTTTGTGCATTATATCAGATGACTATTTGAAAAGCAATAAAACTGAATTAGTTCAGTGATTGAAAAATATGGGACTGTCCTACACTTCCATTGATCCAAACTAAGATATTCGATTGGTGTTTCATAATGAAACACCAATATAGTGTCTTAATAATGACGCATGAAAATCATCGACAGTCCCATATACGATATCAATATTTATTTTTCTTCGTTCTTTAAGTCGTTTTCATCAAAACAGTCCTCAAGGGAAGCTCCTGGTGCAACCATCGGCCATACCTTATCATCATTTTCAATGATACAGTCAATTACAACTGGCTCATTACAAGCGATTGCTTCTCTTAATACTCCTTCAACTTCTTCCATCTTAGTGATACGATATCCCTTCGCACCCATAGCTTCGGCTAATTTAACAAAGTCTACCTTATCATTTAATACTGTTTCAGAATAACGCTTTCCATAGAAAAGGTCTTGCCATTGACGTACCATACCGAGTACATGATTGTTTAAAATAATCTGAATGATTGGAATGTTGTATCTTGTCGCTGTTGCTATCTCATTCATATTCATGCGGAAACATCCATCCCCAGCGATGTTGATGACTGTTTTATCTGGACAACCCATCTTTGCTCCAAGTGAGGCACCAAGTCCATAACCCATGGTTCCAAGACCACCAGAGGTCAACAAGGTTCTTGGCCTCCGATATTTGATAAATTGACTCGCCCACATCTGATGTTGACCAACCTCCGTTGTTATGATGACATCGTCACCAACCAATTCATCAATCTTTTCCAAGATATAAGGTCCAGTTAGACGATCTTTGGAATAAGTCAGTGGGAACTTCTTCATACTCTCATCAATTTCCTTCATCCACTCTGGGTGATTTTGTTGCTCTAAGCTCTGATTGAGTGTAGCTAATACAGATTTGGCATCACCAATAATCTTCTTATCTACTGTAATATTTTTATTAATTTCCACTGGATCAATATCAATATGTAAAATCTTCGCATTCTTAGCATAGGTCTTTGTGTTGCCGGTTACACGGTCACTAAAACGAGTTCCAATCGCGATAAGTAAATCACAGGCATTAACACCTAAATTGGAGGTTTTGGATCCATGCATTCCTATCATTCCAATGTAACGAGGATTGGTTCCATTAAAAGCTCCTTGACCCATAAGTGTATCAGTTACAGGTGCATCTACGAGTTCAACAAATTTATGTAATTCTTCTGAAGCATCTGAGATGATTGCTCCACCACCAACAAAAATCATCGGCTTTTGGGACTCTTTAATCATCTGAATGGCTTCGTTGATATCTTCAGTAGTAAACGTATTATAATCTTCCTCTGGTTCTACCAATGTGGATGGTGTATATTCATACTTATCCGATGTAACATCCTTTGTAATATCGATCAAAACTGGACCAGGACGGCCACTCTTGGCAATTATAAAAGCACGACGAATGGTATCTGCTAGTTTATGTATATCCTTAACAATAAAGTTATGTTTTGTAATTGGCATTGTAATACCAGCAATATCAACCTCTTGGAAGCTGTCCTTACCAAGTAATGCAGTAGCTACGTTACCAGTGATTGCAACGATTGGAATCGAATCCATATATGCTGTCGCAATTCCTGTGACAAGATTGGTAGCTCCTGGGCCAGAAGTTGCTATACAAACTCCTACTTTACCCGTTGCTCTTGCATAACCATCAGCAGCATGAGAAGCTCCTTGCTCGTGTGAGGTTAAGATATGATTGATTTCTTCTTGATGACGATATAATTCATCGTAAATATTTAGTACACATCCTCCTGGATAGCCAAAAACTGTATCAACACCTTGCTCTTTTAAACACTCTACTAATATCTGTGAACCGGTTAATAACATGATGCACCTCCTTTTTTATTTAATCTCTAGTATTGCACCTCGGTTTCCTGAGGAAACCATGGAAGCATAGCGAGCCAGATATCCTGTTGTAATCTTTGGTGCTCTTGGCTTCCAATTTGCTCTTCTTTTTTCAAGCTCTTCGTCAGAGATTACAAAGTCAACTGTGTTCTCTGGAATGTTAATTTTAATAATATCTCCTTCTTCAACAAGTGCAATATTACCACCAACAGCTGCTTCTGGAGAAACATGACCAATCGAGGCACCACGGGAAGCTCCTGAAAAACGTCCATCTGTAATCAATGCTACACTTGATCCAAGTCCCATTCCTGCAATTGCAGAAGTAGGATTTAGCATTTCTCTCATTCCTGGACCCCCTTTAGGTCCTTCATAGCGAATTACAACTACATCTCCTGCAACAATTTTGCCACCCTTAATGGCTTCAATCGCATCCTCTTCACAGTCAAATACTCTCGCTGGTCCTTCGTGTACCATCATCTCAGGAGCAACTGCAGATCGCTTTACAACACAGGTATCCGGTGCAAGATTTCCTTTTAAGACTGCAATTCCACCTGTTTGACTATATGGATTCTCAATAGGTCGAATTACTTCTGGATCTAGGTTGATACAACCCTTTATATTCTCGGCTACTGTCTTTCCAGTTACCGTCATTAAATCTGTATGTAATAATCCCTTTTTATCTAGTTCATTCATTACTGCATATACACCGCCAGCTTCATTTAAATCCTCCATATAAGTTGGACCAGCTGGAGCTAGATGACAAAGATTTGGTGTTCTGGAACTAATCTCATTCGCAATGTCTAGATTCAATTCAAGACCTACTTCATGAGCAATTGCTGGAAGATGTAACATACTGTTCGTCGAACAACCAAGTGCCATATCTACGGTCAGTGCATTCATAAATGCCTTTTCAGTCATAATATCTCTTGGGCATATGTTTTTTTCATATAATTCCATAATCTTCATGCCCGCATGCTTTGCAAGACGGATTCTTTCTGAGTATACCGCAGGAATTGTTCCATTTCCTTTTAAGCCCATTCCAAGTACTTCGGTTAAACAGTTCATAGAATTGGCAGTATACATACCAGAACAAGAACCACAGGTTGGGCACACTTTACTCTCAAATTCAAATACTTCTTCATCCGTCATCTTCCCTGCCGCATGTGCTCCTACCGCTTCAAACATGCTAGAAAGACTTTTTTTATGTCCACGCACACGACCAGCAAGCATAGGACCACCGCTTACGAATATGGTTGGGACGTTGACTCTTGCTGCTGCCATTAATAGGCCTGGTACATTCTTATCACAGTTTGGAACCATAACAAGTGCATCAAATGCATGTGCCAGTGCCATAGCTTCTGTTGAATCGGCAATTAAGTCTCTTGTTACTAGTGAATACTTCATACCAATGTGACCCATTGCGATTCCATCACAAACCGCAATTGCTGGGAATACGATTGGTGTTCCACCTGCCATTGCCACACCAAGCTTTACAGCATCTACAATTTTATCCAGGTTCATATGTCCTGGAACTATCTCATTATAAGAACTAACGATACCTACTAATGGTCTTCGCATCTCTTCTGCTGTCAATCCCAAAGCGTTTAATAAGGATCTGTGAGGTGCGTGTTGAATTCCTTTTGTTATTGCATCACTCTTCATACTCATTACATCCTTTCTTCGTATAAATTACGAGAATCTCGCTATAGATGATTACAATAAAAACATCTAATTTGCATGCATCTTGGCTTTTCTCTGGTTGATAGTCTCTGCTTATTAGATTAAGAAGCAATGCTAATAAACAAAAAAACGCCCGCTCTAAGCTAATGCTTAGGGCGAACGTAATATAATCCGTGGTACCACCTAAATTCAGAATTTCTTCTGCTCTCATTGTACAAGATACTGTTAAGTACCTACTTCTTTGTCTTACCTAACATCTCTTATACTTTTTCCCGATAACGGAGGATCCTCCGTTGAAGCCTACTAAGATTTCTCTGTTCAGTTCAAAGCTCAAAGGCTACTTCCTTTCTTCTCTCACGAAGACTTCCACCAACCGTCTTCTCTCTATGCATCGATGAAGTAAGTACTCCTCCTTATCACTGCCTTTACCAATATGTAATACTAAATGTATTGCACTTTAGTGTAGCAGAAGTTTAAAGTGTTGTCAACTATTAATTCACTGTTTTTTTTGCAAGAGAAATTAAGAGATTTACTACGGTTTCCATTCCTTGTACTGTAACATATTCGTATTTTCCGTGGTAATTTTCTCCACCTGTACAAAGATTAGGGCAAGGCAGACCCATATAGGAAAGTCTTGCACCATCGGTACCACCTCGAATTGGTACTTCAATTGGTTCAATTCCAAGACCTAATAAAGCTTCCTTTGCATTCTCAATCAAATGCATATGAGGCTCAATTTTTTCTTTCATATTATAATAATTATCCTTAATTTCAGCTACGACCGTATCTGTTCCATACTTTTGATTCATAAATGCAATGATATTCTGAAGTAGTTCTTTTTTCTGTTCAAATTTTTCGCGATCATGATCACGAATGATATAGAACATACTAGCCTTTTCAACATCTCCTTCAAAATGATCCAAATGATAAAAGCCTTCATAGCCTTCTGTGTACATTGGATTCTCAAAGGCAGGGAGCATCTGTTGCAACTCCATTCCAAGAAGTATGGCATTCTTCATCTTATTCTTAGCATAACCTGGATGAATACTCGCACCATTGATTGTAATCTTAGCATTGGCTGCATTGAAGTTCTCATATTCAATCTCTCCAATGGTACCACCATCAACTGTATAAGCAAAATCTGCTCCGAATGCTTTCACATCAAAGAAATCAACGCCACAGCCTACTTCTTCATCTGGAGTAAAGCCGATGCGAATCTTACCATGTTCAATTTCTGGATGATTCAAAAGATATCCTGCCATCGTCATGATTTCTGCAACACCTGCTTTGTCGTCCGCTCCAAGAAGCGTCGTTCCATCCGTTACAATGAGATCTTTTCCGATATTCTCGCGAAGACTCTTAAAGTTACTTTCCTTCATTACAATATTGAGTGCTTCATTCAATACAATGTCGCCACCCTCGTAATTTTTTATGATTCTTGGCTTAACGTTAGCTCCTGACATACTCGTTGCAGTATCCATATGTGCAATAAAGCCTAATACCTTTGTTTCTTTTTTGGTGGTTGCAGGGATTGTAGCCGTGACATAACAATGATCAGATAGCATGACCTCACTTGCTCCCATCTCTTCTAATTCCTTACATAATTGTTTGGCAAGTACAAACTGTTTGTCGGTACTTGGCACCACACCAGCTCCTTCTTTGGACTGGGTATCATATGCAACATATGATAAAAAACGTTCCGTTACTGTTTTCATATAAAACCTCCTAATAATAGAGAGTGTCGATTGATTTGACACTCTCTATTATATACCATATTTGATTAGGAATTCAAATCCTATTCACTTTGATTTAATTCAGATAGTACTTGGCTCATAATTGCATTCACATTCACCTCATACTCTGCAATTGTAGCTTCTACATTAGCACCTTCTATTACAATCTTTTGAATTGCTTCAATTCTATAATTATAGATATCACCAAAAGAGTACCAATAGGTTTCATTGTACTTCACATTGGATGAGGCTTCATAATAGGAATTTGCTACCTCGCTAGAGGTTTTTGCAATCTCTGAGATTTCACTCATACCATCATTTCCGTATTGAATGTCTGCTAAAGCAAGAAGTGGATCAATAAAATTATAGTTGTATGTAATAAAGGATAGTCCACTGTATGGAAGAACGTGAAATTGTCCTTCCTCATAATCAATTACAACATCCTCAGTATATTGAACGGTCTGCGCTACATCATTCCAGTGGAAGCCCTGAACTCCATAGGTCCATAGACGTTGAACATCTCCTCCATCTAACATAGGCTCAAAGAAATACTTTACTATCCCACCAGGACTCTTGCTAGCATTAGTGACGGCAAAGACAGGTGGTTCTTTTCCCACATAACTTCCCATCTCAACCAAAGGATCTAAGACAATTAACTCATCCTTAATTCCATTCTTTTCTAATTCAGCCAGGAGATAATCTCCTCCATCGCCTTCCCATAAACTAATAACTCCACACTCACCTGCACCAAAGGCTGCAATTGCATCATCCACCGTATTGTTCGCGATGTCTTTATCAAGGTACCCAAAGGCATAAGCAGCTTGTAATCGACTCAAGGCTTCCACCATCTCGGGCTGACTAAATCCATCGATCCATTCACCTAAATAATTCTGATAAATTTCAGCAGTCGCATTCTGATAAAATTGCTGCAAATAAGATATATATGGTTCACTGTCATTAAGTAAGCCAGGAGCAGTCATGCCATATGTATCACTTGCTTTCTTAGTATTCCCCATCTTATTTTCTGTAAAAGCTTTTAACATAGATTCAAACTGTTCATAGTTTGTCGGTACTTGTAAGCCCAATTCATCCAACCAGGATTTTCTTACATAGGTAACACAAGTATAGCCTCTTGTTGGTGTAAAACCATACAGATGTCCATCAATCATAAGTCGCTGCATTGCAGCTTCGCCACTAAAATTACTTGAATATCTAAGCTCTGAATTCTCCCAATACTCCGTAATATCTGCTAAGTAACCATGTGCAGCAAATTCTTTGTACATATCCTGTGACAAGTAAACTACATCTGGAACGGTTCTTGAACTAAGTGCAGTATCAACTGCATCATAGTAGCTAGTGCTTGAGCTAACATTGAATACAATATCCAAACCAAGCTTATCTTCCAATGCCGCTTCAAACTCTTGACGATAATCATGATCGGAATAAATGACATCTGGCAACATAACCACAAGTCGTTCTGGTTTTGCAGTAAGTACAGCTAATGCAGCTTTTTCTTTTTCCTGTTGTATTCTAACTTCCATTTCCGCTATGATTACGGATAGCGAAAGTGCTTGTTCCTTGGCACTGATAAAATCATGTGCTGTCATATAATTCTCTGCAATTATGATCTGATTGTTTAATGAATTATAATCCTCTTCACTAAAATCCTCATTCTTATAGTTACGAGCTTCATCTAATAATGAGCTTACATAAATTCGATTGTCTGTAATGAGTTTTTGTCTTTCCTCTTCTAAGAAACCAAGAATTTCCTCTGCTTTCTCTTTTTCTCCATTTTCTATTTCAGTATCAAACTGAATAAGCAATTCCCGAATTGTTGCATCGGTATTGGTATCCACAATCAGTTCCTGATCTAGATTTTCATAAGTGCCCCTCTTTGCTTTTAATAAAATCAATTCTTCTGATAACTCCGTACATTCCTTCGTTGCTTTTTTGATTTGATCTTCAAGATCAGAGGCACCAAAAACAAACAAGCTATTCGATTTATTCTCTGCTGCATCAATTAACGAAGCATATTCCTCTACGTTCTCAAGTCCACTCTCTTCTACCAAGGTTTTAAATGCAGCAACACTATCTCCGAGATTACCTAGCGTAATCTTTGTATAGATCACATATCCTCCTAGACCAAGAACTAAAATACACATAAGAATAATTGCTACGAACAACCCTTTTCTTTGTGCTTTGCCTTCCTTGTCCTTCTTGTCTTTCTCCTTTGGTATACTCAGCGGTGGCTGATAACTTGAATTACCTTGTATAGGCTGTGATTGCTCAGTATTGGATGGTTGTGAAGGTGCTGGCACTTCTTCACTTACAGCATTTCCACAGTTATAACAAAACGCTGCTCCCTCTTCTAATCTTACACCACAATATGCACAGAATTTATCACATACAACGGATATCTCAATGTCACTTACTTTTGCTAGCTCTATGAATGGAGTTACTTTTAACGTCTCATCCCGTAAGGATGTAGGTTCCTTTGAATTTACTGTTTCTTCGGAATTAGCTTTTTCTTCATCTAGAATCCTTTGCCCGCTTGTCTCATTAGCAAAGGAATCAACAACTAAATTAGGATCAGCATATGTATTTGGGTCAACGGTTGATATTGGATTCATGAAAGCATCTTCGGATGATAACAAACTCATGTCTGTTTTAATTACCTTTTTACCACAATTGTAGCAAAACTTAGAATCATCTTCTAATTTGGTACCACAATAAGTACAAAACATGTGACTTCCCTCCTTATGTGTAATCACATAACAACAGCATGGCAAACACCATGCTGTCTTGCTATCCATATTTTACCTTGCTTTTTTCTCAAATACAAGTATTTATTTGTAATAGGAAACTCCAGACTCAAAGATATACTGATTCTGTTCTCCATAGATATTAATTGCAACACCACCCTGCTGACGCTCTGAATGTGCCATCTTTCCAAAGACACGGCCATCAGGACTGGTAATTCCTTCGATGGCTGCATAAGATCCATTTGGATTGTAATCCTCATCCATTGTAGGATTACCATGCTCATCTACATACTGCGTTGCTATCTGACCGTGTGCTGCTAATTTCTCTATCCATTCTTGACTCGCTACAAATCTGCCTTCCCCATGAGATGCTGGAATTGCATAAACTCCACCTAATTGAGCCTTTGTAAGCCACGGAGACTGATTGGAAACAACCTTAGTATACACTGATTTACTAATGTGACGACCTATATTGTTCATCGCGAGTGTTGGTGAGTCATCTTTTTGTGGAGTAATCTCACCATAAGGCACCAACCCTAGCTTAATGATTGCTTGGAAGCCATTGCAGATACCAAGTACTAGACCATCCTTTGTCTTTAATAAGTCATTTACCGCCTCACTAAGTTTTACATTACGAAATGCAGTAGCTATGAATTTACCTGAACCATCTGGTTCATCACCAGCAGAAAAGCCACCTGGAAACATTAAAATTTGCGCCTCCTTGATTGCCTTTTCAAAAGCCTCTACCGATTCTTTAATGCTCTGCTCATTATAATTTCGAAATACCACTGTATTTACATCTGCTCCTGCTCTTTGAAAAGCCCGCATCGTATCAAACTCACAGTTGGTACCTGGAAAAACAGGAATGAATACCTTTGGTCTTGCAACTTTATTCTTTGCCACATAAATCTTTCTCGCATCGTATATTCTTGCATATACTTCTTCTTTCTCGATTTCTTTGGCTACGTTACTTCTGGTTGGGAAAACCTTTTCCAGTGGCTTTGACCATACTTTTAAAGCTTCATCAATATCAATTTCACAATCCTTTGCAATCAGCTTTGCTTTCTCTGTAATAACGCCAACCACTTGATAAGTCCCAAGCTTTTCAAGATCTTCTTTGGCTACTTCTGCAAGGATATCACCATATGCTGGTAGAAATAAATCCGCTTCTGTTAGGTTATCATCTAAGGTTACACCAAGCTTATTTCCAAACGACATCTTAGCCACTGCTTCTGCAATACCTTTTGCTCCCAGCGCATATGCTGATACAAGGATATGATTGTTTGCCAGCTTAGTAATGTGTCGATAAAGTTGTAACACTCTATCGTAAATTGGTAGATCGTATTCATCCTTTTCAATGGCAAATCGAACAAGAACATTCCCTGGTTTTTTCAACTCAGGTGTAACAACCTCCTGATAGTTAGCTACATTAACAGCAAAGGATACTAAAGTAGGTGGTACATCGATTTCTTGGAAGGTTCCAGACATACTGTCCTTACCACCTATGGATGGAAGACCTAATTTCATCTGTGCTTCATAAGCACCTAGTAAAGCTGTGAATGGCTCACCCCATCGAGTTTCATCTGTACCCAGTCTTTTAAAGTATTCTTGAAATGTAAATCTAATCGTTTCAGCATTTCCACCAGAAGCAACTATCTTAGCTACTGATGAGATAATCGAATAGACTGCTCCATGGTATGGACTCCAGCTTGATAAATATGGGTCAAAGCCGTAGCTCATCATTGTTACTGTATCACAGTTTCCTTGAAGAACTGGAAGCTTTGCAATCATTGTTTGAATTGGTGTTAGCTGATATCTACCTCCATATGGCATGGTTACGGTAGAGGCTCCAATAGAACTATCGAACATCTCAACAAGACCTTTTTTGGAGCAACTATTAAGATCTAAAAGTACTTTAAGCCATTGGCTCTTAAGATCTTTATTGGTGTTCTCTACTGTTTCTTTCGCACTCAAATAGAAAGTACCTTTTTTTAAGTAATTATCTTCTTGTTTTGGCATACGTACCAAAGCAGTCGCCACTTGATGTGCACCATTGGTATTAAGAAATGCTCTCGATATATCAACGATTACCTTGCCTCTCCAACTAATCACAAGTCTTGGTTCTTTCGTTACTACCGCAACCTCAACTGCTTCCAAATTCTCTTCTGCTGCAAATGCTAACATCTGCGCGACATCCTTTTTGTCCACCACAATTGCCATTCTTTCCTGAGACTCAGAAATTGCAAGCTCTGTGCCATCCAAACCAGCATATTTTTTCGGTACTTTATCTAAATCTATTCTTAATCCCTCTGCTAATTCACCAATTGCTACCGATACCCCACCAGCACCAAAATCATTACATTTCTTGATTAGCTTACTTACTTCACTGCGTCGAAACAGACGCTGTAATTTACGTTCGGTTGGCGCATTTCCTTTCTGCACTTCTGCTCCACAGGTATGAATTGACTCAGTCGTATGTACCTTAGAGGAACCAGTCGCTCCACCACAACCATCACGTCCTGTTCTCCCCCCCATTAAGATAATAACATCGCCAGGTTCTGAGCTTTCACGAATTACATTCTTTCTTGGAGCTGCACCCATGACAGCACCAATCTCCATTCTCTTAGCAACATAGTTTGGATGATACACTTCATCTACCAAGCCAGTTGCAAGACCTATCTGATTGCCATAAGAGCTATAACCCTTGGCTGCGCCTGTGACAATTTTTCTCTGTGGAAGTTTTCCTTCTAAGGTATCCTTTAATGATACAGTTGGATCTGCAGCTCCTGTAACACGCATTGCTTGATAAACATATCCTCGGCCAGACAATGGATCACGGATTGCTCCTCCAAGACAGGTTGCTGCTCCACCAAAAGGTTCAATTTCAGTTGGATGATTGTGTGTTTCATTCTTAAAGAATACCAACCATTCCTCCGTGATACCATCTATTGTAACTGGCACAACGATCGAACATGCATTGATTTCATCGGATACTTCCATATCCTCTAATTTACCTTCAGCTCTTAATTTCTTCATTGCCATCAATGCAAGGTCCATCAATGAGACGTACTTATCATCCCTACCTTTGTATAGAATCTGGCGGTCTGCCTGATAGCGTTCATAGCTTTCTTTGATTGGTTTTGCATAATAACCATCCTCAAACTTAACCTCTGTTAATTCGGTTAAAAAGGTTGTATGACGACAATGATCTGACCAATAAGTATCTAATACACGAATTTCGGTCATAGATGGATCTCTATCTTCCTCATGCATATAATAATTCTGAATATGAAGAAAATCTTGAAATGTCATAGCAAGATTTAATGATTCATATAATTGTTCTAGTTCAGTCTCGTTCATGCGGATAAATCCATGAAAAATTAAAACCTCGTTTGGTACTTCAAAATCTACCACCAAGGTTTCTGGCTTTTGTTCCCCTATTTCACAAGAATCTACTGGGTTGATGCAATATTGCTTCACACGTTCAAAATCCTCTTTCGAGATATCCCCCATCAATACATATGTAGTTGCAGAACGAATGATTGGTTCTTCTGATTCATTTAATAACTTTACACATTGTTCTGCTGAGTCTGCTCTTTGATCAAATTGCCCTGCTAGGTATGCAACAGAGAACATAAAATCCTTCTCTTGGTATGGGAAGTTCTCTTCATAAATAATATCAATTGGAGGTTCCGAAAAAATTGTCCCTAAGGATTTCTGATAAGTTTCTTCGCTTACATTTTCTATATCATAACGGATCAATACTCGAACACCGGTTAATGTCTTAAGATCAAGGTAGCTTTTGAGTTCTTCCATTAATTCCTTTGCTCTAACCGCATAGGGTGCTTTCTTTTCTACGTATACTCTGCGGACACTGCTCATTTTTATACCTCCAAATTAACTTTTTGTCTGTAGCGTCTGAATTTTGGTTATATTTATTATATCATAGCCATATTTATAAATGAAATTAATAAATGTGAAATATCTCATTAGCGAACCTAATAAAAGTAGACAATTTTTTGGGTCTATAGTACAATATGTGAAGACAGACAGGCAGAACAGCCTTATTATAATAAGTCTTGGAGGATTATTTATGCTTTACTCATTACTCGATCAAATCAGCGATAAAAGTATTGCTTTTATCGGACTATTATCTGCATTCTTAATCACCTGTTTCTTACTAAAGGTGTTAAAGAATATTTTACCAAGAGATGGTGGAAGAGCTTTTGCAGTCAATGGTGGATTATCCCAAGGCAAGCCTCGCGGTGCAGGAATTGTATTTATTCTTGTTTTCGTAGTTGCTACCATTCTATTTGTCCCAGTGAAACGGGAAATCTTGATTTATCTACTTATGATTATCGGTGCTATGATGAGCGGATATCTTGATGATAGCTCCAAAGCACCTTGGGGAGAATTAAAAAAAGGCTTGATCGACTTTATCATTGCTTTGGTATGTGCGTTAACTTATGTGAATTTTAACGGGACTACCATTCAGTTTTTACCATTTGATTTTACATTAACATTACACCCTGTGTTATTTATCTTCTTAGCAATTATTCTTATCTGGGTTTCCATTAATGTTACAAATTGTACTGATGGTGTCGATGGATTAAGTGGAAGCATTGCAATTGCTACCATGTTTACCTTCTATATGCTATTTACAACGATATTAGAGAATGTCAATTATGGTCAGATGACGTTATTGATGATTGCTTGTATCTTAGGATACCTATGGTTTAATGCTTCTCCTAGTAAACTTTTAATGGGCGATGCTGGTTCACGTGCCATTGGACTTTTTATTGCTATCCTTGCATTAAAGTCAGGTAGTCCATTACTTTATATTCCTTGTGCAATTGTGTTTATTATCGATGGTGGCCTTGGTTTAGTTAAGGTTTCACTCCTTCGATTCTTTAAAATTAAGATATTAACAAACATTCGTACACCAATTCATGACCATGTAAGAAAGAATAAAGGCTGGTCAGATACACAGACTGTGTTTCGTTTTATCATCGTTCAGATTGTAGTTTCCTTTATTTTACTCTATGCAATCCTGTAGATTATAACCGTTCACTCGATACGATAAGGAGAAAATGCTATGGATATTAATTATGAATTGTATAAAGTTTTTTACTATGTAGCTAAGACTCTTAGTTTTAGTGAAGCTGCTACCGAATTATTTATTTCACAGTCAGCAGTCAGCCAATCCGTCAAAGTGCTCGAAAAACGTTTGAACCAGGTACTATTTGTCCGTAGTACCAAGCGTGTTAGTCTAACAAAGGAAGGAGAAATGTTGTACAAGCACATTGAACCTGCCATTAACCTAATTAGTCGTGGAGAGAATCAGATACTCAATTCAACACCAGCTGGTGGTATGCAGCTTCGTATTGCAGCAAGTGATACGATATGTCGTTACTTCCTAGTTCCATATCTGAAACAATTCCACCATACTTATAAAGATGTGCATATTAAAATTATCAATGGTACTTCTTTAAAATGTGCTGAGCTGCTAGAAACAAACGAGGTTGACCTAATTATAGCGAACTCTCCGAATTCAGCCTTGAATCATAATCAACATATCAAAGAAATTAAGACCTTTCGTGATGTGTTTGTTGCTAATCCGGATGCCTTTCCTTATCAAGGACAACCACTTACATTAGAAGAGCTTCAAAAGCTTCCTATTCTAATGCTAACCAAACTATCAACAACAAGCGCATTTCTTCATAATATTTTCCTACAGCATTCACTTGATCTTGTACCAGCGATTGAGTTAAGTAGTAATGATTTACTAATTGACCTTGCAAAGATAGGTCTTGGGATTGCTTTTGTCCCTGATTTCTGTATCGAGAATACTAGTAAGGACGAGCTGATCATCCTGGAAACTGAAGAAATCATGCCAGAACGTAAACTAGTGGCAGCTTATGATGAAAGCATTCCTTTATCAGAACCAGCAAGATACTTTATCAATACGATTCTTTCCTAAGTATAACGTGTTGTTAACTCAGCAAGTTCCCATATCACAACGAGATCCTTAGCGTATAATGAAAAATGCCTCCAATATACATAGTTGATTCCCATCCTGTTTGGGTAATTTACTAAGTATATGTGGAGGCATTCTTTTATTATATGGATAGTACATTAGTTAGTACTGGTACTTGATATCAGAATAATCTTTGTACGGTTTTTTCATCGTATACTTACGTTCTGCTTGATACATCGCAATATCATAGGTTGCATCTATCGTATACCAACTGCCCTTCTTCTCATCATAGACTGAATTCCAAGCATGGTATACCCCTTCAATCTTCGGTGTATATCCTGTAACTAGCTTAACTTCAACCCCTTGACTTCTCATCATAGCTGCCATAACAGCTGAGATATCATAACAGATTCCCTTTTTATTTTTATAAATAATTTCAATGTCAGGTAGATAGCCACTGGATAAGGTTGCAATTTTATCATAATCATAAGCAAAGTTTTTCACGATGAATTTATATATCGTACTTACAATCTCTGCTTCTGACTTACAATTCTTTGTCAAACTCTTAGCTTTGGCAATCGCCTTATCCTCTAATTCAAAATCGATAATTACATTTGACTGAAGAAAGACTATATTATCATCCTCTAACTCTAGTTCAATATTGGTACTTTTCACAACGCTATACTTAGTACCTGTGATATTTTTTAATATCTTTATTTTATATTTCCCATTTCCCATATTAAGAGGAATATCAATCTCATTCTGACCTTTTTTTAGATCATAGTAATAAGACTGGTCGTCCTTAGTAACACCAATCTTCATCTTTGCATTGGATGAATTATGATAAGAGATTGTAATGATTCCATTCTCATTATCTAAAAATGTATTATCTTCGGTAGTCGCAGCACTTACTTTTTGTTCACTACAGATTACAAAAAAGCAAGTTAATATTCCTAAAACTAGTAATTTCCAATAACTTTTCATACCATCCCTCCTATCATCAATGGTTATGGGGTTACTGCTCGGCGCATAGAATCCTGATTCATACTATGTGAGATTGCAGTCTCTGTACTAATTCTTCCCTTTCGGAATAGTTCTAAGATACTGGAATCCATAGAAATCATTCCTTCCTTTGCAGAAGAATAAATGACTGAATCAATTTGATGCACCTTTCCATCTCGTATCATTGTACGGATTGCACTCGTTGCTTCTAATATCTCAAACGCTGGTACCAAGCCATCCGTACTAGGTAAGAGCTGTTGAGATACGATTGCGTTCAATACCATAGATAACTGTACACGGATTTGTTGCTGCTGTGAGCTTGGGAACACATCAATGATTCGATCAATCGTATTCGAAGCACCAACTGTGTGCAAGGTGGACAATACAAGATGTCCTGTTTCCGCTGCTGTCATCGCAGTTTCAATGGTTTCTAAATCTCTCATCTCACCAATGAAGATGACATCTGGAGCTTCTCTCATCGCTGCTCGCAATGCTTTGTGATAATTCTCTGTATCAAATCCAATTTCTCGTTGACTTACAATACTTTTTTTATGTTTATGTAAAAACTCAATTGGATCTTCTAAAGTTAAGATATGACAGTTTCTTGTCGAATTGATTCGATCTATTATGTGAGAAAGTGTAGTACTCTTACCACTACCTGCAGTTCCAGTCACTAAGATTAATCCCTTTTTCTGCATAGAAAAATTCAAAATTCTCTCAGGAATTAAAAGTTCCTCATAGGATTGTAAATCAAAGGATACCACACGTAACACTGCACTTAGGGTTCCTCTTTGACGGAAAATGTTTGTTCGAAAACGTCCAATCCCAGAAAGACTTAATGCAAAGTCATCGTCTCCTGTTTTCAATCCTTCCATATCTATAATTTCGGCATATTTATACATTTCTTGAATTAATTCTGCCGTTTTACTTGTATTTAATATTTCACTATCCTGACGTTGTAGTACTCCCTTAATCTTAAAAGTAATCGGTTGACCAACAACAATAAATATATCGGATGCTTTCTTTTCAACGGCTGCTTGCAAGATTGCACATAATTCCATCTGGTTCTCTCCTTATTCGTCTAGTATCCCATCCCATATATCTTCCATACTTGTGTCTTCATAATCCCCTTGTTCGATTGATATCATTCTCCAGCTATGTACTGTGATCTGATTTTGCGACTTTTCCGGAAGTTGAAGCTTTACTTCTAGATTTCTATTATAGTCTATCTGAACGAGATATGTCAAGATATGGGTGGATTCATCGATTTGTAGACTTTCCACTGAAAGCTCCTTTGCAAGCTTCGTAAGATCTAAGAACTCGTCTTGTGTTGCAATTGCTTCCGAAACCTGCATCAGTATTTCCTCTGCCTTTGCATCTGCTTTGTAATAAGCTTCTATTGAAGTTTTTGTCTTCTCTGACATTTTTACTTCATGATAAGAGGCTCGCAATGATAAAATAGCGAATATAGTAAGGGAAAAAATCACTAAAATTAATAAAATGGATGCCCCTCCAATATTCATATGATAACTATTCTTCTGCTTCATGTAACCAGTCCTTTCCGACTCATTTGCTTTTTGCTATCTGCTAAAAACCCACCGATTCGTAGTTAACTCAACTAGTGGCTCGCTATCTATCGAATCTGTTACCGTGGAACAAGCAAAGGCCTGAATTACTGCCTTAACCATTCGACCTGAGGTTTTCTTTTCTATGGAACTAGTCACAATAATAATATGCTCTGAAGGCTCTACTGTCTGCTTCCAATCCTTATCATAATAAATGCAGTAATTCAAAGAGGTGTTATCATACGCTTCCATATGAAGTAAATTCGCTGTCTCACCAATGGATGCGGTATTCTTTATCTGCTCAGCAACAGATTCTGCACTGATAACTGCATGACTAATGTCGGTCGCATAATTCATAAGTCGGTTTGTTCCTAGAAACATTCTAACAAGGAATATGCTAATCACTGCAAAAACTCCAATGACAATGACCAATTCAATCATAGGTATGCGAAATGAATGACTGTGTACTTTCTCCTTCTCCATACCCTTACCTCCTTGTCCTTATTGAAACCATTAGGGTTTCTTCATCTCCTGCCGAATTCTTAGCAGTTAATAAAATCATCCCTCGACTGGTAATATCAAATGAAAAATCTGCGATGTCCATTGTTTCTTGTCCATAATCCAACTCATATTCAGAAGCTTTCTCCTGGAAGATCTCATATAAGCTACCATCTTGATAATAGATCAAGGTCTCATATATGTTTCCATCAATCTCTTCTCCTAAAAAAAGCACATCAACTCCATCTTTTTT
>JAEZKD010000144.1 GCA_023415655.1 Bacillota bacterium
CCATTATGGAATGGTTATGTTAGCAAAACCCTCCTTCATGAAAGCATTGTAGAATATCAGCATATGCTAGAAGGAAGTGAACAGCTTTCAACGTATGTTACAATCGAATGGATCTTTCTAATCACAGGAGGATTGACGGTAGCTTATATGTTAAAGCTAGTGATTGCGCTCTTTGTTGAAAAGAATGAAGACCAAGAAAAGATGGATGCACTGAATAAGATCTACATGAATCGTAAATCAAAACTTGTGTTACTTGTATCTGCTATTTTATTACCTTTGTTAGGCATACTACCTAATTTCACAATGGATGAGATTGCAGATGCAACGCAAGGCTTTGTACATGGACATGGACCAGAGCATGCGGTATCTTATTTTAGTTTTGTTAACTTAAAAGGAGCAATCATCTCAATCCTAATCGGTGTTGTCATTTATTTTGGACTTGTTCGTAGTGCTTTGATGAAAAAGAATGAACAAGGGAGAAAGGTTTACGTCAATCTATGGCCAAAATGGATGGACTTAGAGGATTATGTATATCGACCTCTCATTCAACATTTCATTCCCTTTGTCATGGCAGTAATATTACGTGCGCTCGATCGCGGCTTTGATGGAATTATGTCATGCTTTGGACGATTTGTACTTGGACCAACCAAAACAAGAAAAGCAGTCACGGTTGGAACTCGATTTACGTATATCATTGGGACAATTATGGATGATATTGTAATCGTTCTCAATAAGACATTACTGAAAAAACGACCGATTCAAGTATCGTTTGTAAATTTCTTTGCAGTGGGGCAGACAGAGATGAGCCGTACAAGTAAGCTTGTGACACGGTCTGTTTCGTTTGGATTATTGATGTTTAGTATCGGTTTATTAATAACGCTTGGTTATCTGTTGTATGTATTATAGGTAAATCAAACAATTTGGTATTATAAAAAATCATTAAATAAATTACCTTTTCAAAGATGTGGTATAGTACTATCATGATGTTAGAACTATACCACATCTTTCGTGATATAGAGGTTACTTCCTTGGTTTCCGGAATTTAATGGATAACCGAAATTCATTATCTTCATAGTTAAATATTTTTTTATGTTAGAAAGAATGTTATAATTTTTTTGGAACTAAGAATGTTAGAAATATAACTATATTGTGTTAGCATAGTAGAAGTACATAGACACCGCATTTTAATTATAAGGTGTTGCAATTTTCATAGGATCCATAACATAGGAAGAACTAACATAGAATAGGAGGAGATAGTATGGAAGTATGGATTGTAGTACCATTGGCTATTATTGCAATCTGTGTTTGCGTGTTTGGAATACAGAAAGGAAAGAGTACGAAGAATAAAAAGTGGTATGTTCTTTCTGGATTAATGGGGTTATACTTAGTAGTATGTGGAATTTACATCTTATTAGATCAATGGATTACCAATCGTGGTATCTAAATGAATAAGTCAAGTTAAGAGGTAATCTGGACGCAATAGCTTACAAAGAAATATAAATCTAATTAAAGCCAAAGATGTCGATTCTAGATCCAGAATATACGTATTCGGTATCGAAACAACAGACAGCAGCAGGAACAGCAGATATTATGAGCCATACCTTTGAGAATTATTTTTCCAATGTACCTTCCGCGGCCTTACAAGCAAGATTTGCGGAAAGTATCTTAAAGACTTGTATTCAATATGCACCAATGGCATTAGAAGATCCTTGTAACTATGAAGCAAGAGCAAATCTTATGTGGTGTTCTAGCTTAGCGATTAATGGGTTACTAAGCTATGGAAATGGCGTAGGTTGGTGTATCCATCCAATGGAACATGAATTGAGCGCATTTTATGACATCACGCACGGAGTGGGACTTGCAATTTTAACGCCCCATTGGATGGAATTTGCATTAAGAGAGGAAACAGTGTCAAAGTTCGCGGAATACGGAAGAAATGTGTGGGGATTAACTGGATCCGAGAAAGAAGTAGCGAAGGAGGCAATCGAATGCACGAAGAAATTCTTCCGTCAATTAAACCTCCCAGCTACTCTTACAGAAGTTGGTATTAATGAACAATATTTTGACATTATGGCTGAAAAAGCTGCAAATGGTTGTGAAGGAGCTTTTGTACCATTAACAAAGAATGATATTATTGCAATTTTTAAAGCAGCACTTTAAGTGTTACTTGTTGTGTTCTGATGCAACAAGTGATTGAAATTCTGGATGCTTTTCAAACCATTGTACAGCATAGCTACACTGTGGAACGCAAGTGAGCTGTTGTTCTTTTAGATAAGCAACAACCTCAGTCATCAATTGGTTTGCAGTTCCCATACCTCGTAAGCTTGGATCAACAAAGGTATGATCAATCAGAACACAGTTCTTATTAAGAGCTGGGAAGGTGATATAAGCAACGATTTGTTGCGATTCATCTTCAAGATAAATTTTGTTGGATTCTTTTATAAGTTTCATAGGATACCTCATTCATTTCTTTATAATGCTAGGTTGAAAAAGCAGATTTCGTTTCCTGTTTATTCAACCTAGCATTATTATATACCAGATGAATTCATTTAGGAAGTTTTATCCTTCATAGTATTTTATTAAAATGTAATCCATGGCTGATGAACAAGAAAATTAGCGACATTGGATAGGGATAAGCTATATAATTTATGGATAAAAATGTTATAAATAGAAACACTTGACATTTTGATTTCTGTTGGTATACTTACTATAGATAAAATGGACAAAATTTCAGCTATCATAGAGTAAAGGGATAAAATGAAGGTTTGGCATAGACAAAAACGAATACAAAATCTTTTGCTTATGACGATTGTCATAAGCTTACTATTTTATACCTTAGCTTTCAAAGGAGCAATTGCTCTATCTAAGAGTAAGCAACTAAAAGGTACATATTCCAACCAAAGCTTTCACGACAATCAAGATTTTATGATTTTTAGTGATACAACTAGACTGAGAATCCAACGTTATCAAGACGAGGAAGCGTTAGAAAAGGAAAGCCAAAATCTTCCGACGGCAAAACGCTTACTAGGACTTTTTGTATCATTAGAGGAACCACCCTATCATTTAGTAGAACATCTAAGAGAAGAAGCAAAAAAAATTGAGAACAATACACCATACAGTTATGTCTTGACATATATGCATCAACAGGATGGAAAAAAAGGCTAGTCACTCATGGAACTTAAAAAACAATCAACCATGAAAAGAGGGACTTTATGAAGCCAACGAAGAATAGGTTTTACTTATCCTTACTAATGATAGCTATGATCTCTGTAATTTCAGTGTTTGGCCTTTCGGATGGATTTAAGGGAGCCAAGGATATGCGTTTGGGAATTGATATTCGAGGAGGGGTGGAGGCTGTTTTTCAGCCAGCCGATCTAGATCGCAAACCGACGCAACAAGAATTAGAGTCAGCAAGAGAGATTATGGATCTACGCTTAGATTCAAATAACATAACGGATCGTGTTGTAACAATTGATAAGGACGGGGGATATCTGGTTGTACAATTCCCTTGGAAATCGGGTGAAACGAGTTTTAATCCCGAAGAGGCTATTATGGAATTGGGTGAGATGGCTCAATTAACCTTTCAAGATGGCAATGGCAATGTATTACTAGAAGGAAAACATATTGTAAGCACTTCCCCTGATCGTAGTGCCAACGGAGCCTACGTCAATTACAAAGTGAATCTTGAGTTTACTAAGGAAGGTGCAAAGTTATTTGCGAAAGCTACGAAGGAAATGATAGGAAAGCCTATCTATATCTTTATGGACGATATCGAAATCTCTAGTCCAATTGTAAATAGTGAAATAACAAGTGGCAAATGTGAGATTACTGGTCTTGAAAGCTTTGATATCGCAAAGGAATTGTCTGAAAAAATCAATGCAGGTGCCCTACCTTTTGGCTTAGAAACAAGTAGCTTTCAAACGATTAGTCCGACACTTGGTAATATGGCACTCACTATTATGATTGTAGCAGGACTTATTGCATTCTTACTGGTATGTATCTTCATGATAATAAACTATCGATTACCTGGAGTCATTGCATGTTTTACCTTAACCTTACAGATGGCCTTACAGCTCTTAATCATTTCAGTGCCACAGTTTACTCTGACCTTACCTGGAATTGCAGGTATCATCTTATCACTTGGTATGTCGGTCGATGCGAATGTCATTATCTCAGAGAGAATATCTGAAGAATTGGCAAAAGGTTATGCAATAACAACTGCTGTAAAGAATGGATATAAGAAAGCGTTTTCCTCCGTTCTGGACGGTAACTTAACGACTGCCATTGTAGCTGTTATTTTAATGATCTTTGGCTCGGGTTCGATGTTAAGTTTTGGCTATACACTTCTATCTGGTATGATAATTAATGTATTTGTAGGTGTGACAATCTCAAAATATATGCTATTATCCTCGTTACAGATAGGAGGACTTAGAAAAGAGAAGTATTTTCATAGGTTCAAGGAAAGAAAGGCAATTCGATTTTATCAACATAAATGGGTTTATGCCTTGATTTCTGGTGGAGCGCTTCTGGTTGGAATCATCTCTTTTATGATGAATGGAGTATCCTTAGATACCCAATTTACTGGTGGCGTTGTATTACAGTTGTCATTGGATGGAGAATGTTCCACCTCTGAAATTGAGCAGATCACTGAAGACATTGTTCATAGACCTGTGACTGCACAGATTACGAATGATTTCACTACAGAGCAAAAGCATATATCAATTACGATGGCAGGAGAGGATGGAATTACTCCACAACAACAAAAGTCAATTGTCGACCAGATCAATGAATCGATGAAGGATGGTAGTGTTGGTCTTGAGACTACTTTCTCAGTAGAGCCATTTATCGGGGAAAAAGCATTGAAGGATGCTAAAATTGCGATCATACTATCCTCTATCTTTATCGTTATTTATGTATGGATACGGTTTCAATCAATGTCAGGTCTTACCGCAGGAATCACTGGCCTAATTGCTTTAATTCATGATGTTTTAGTCGTATTGTTTGTATTTATTATCGCCAGAATACAATTAAATGATGCTTTTGTAGCAGTTGTTTTAACAATTATTGGATATTCCATTAATGATACCATTGTTTTATATGACCGCATTCGGGAAAATCATCAGCTAGATTCAAAAAAACAAGTAGTTCCATTAGTGGATGAAAGTATGACACAGGTATTATCTCGTTCAGTTAATAGTTCAATCACAACGGGAATTTGTGTTCTATGTATTTTAGTAGCTTCCTTACTATTCCATATGGATTCAATTACAAAATTTGCTTTACCTATGTTTTTTGGAATCATCAGTGGCTGTTATTCTTCCATTTGTATTGCTAGCACTTTGTGGGCAATGAAGAAAAAGAGAACAGAAAAGGAGAATCAACATGAGAAAGACAAAAATAATATGTACACTCGGGCCAGCGACGGACCAGGAGGGGATATTACGTAAATTAATAGAAACGGGGATGGATGTTGCGAGATGTAATTTTTCACATTCTACTTACGAGGATCATGAAAAGAGAATGAACGAGATCAAAGCAATCCGAACCGAGTTAAATAAACCGGTGGGAATCTTATTAGATACCAAGGGTCCCGAAATTCGTTTGGGAGATTTTGAAGAGGGAAAGGTTGAGCTTGTAACTGGGCAAACATTTACCTTGACTACGAAAGATATTCTAGGAACCAAGGATATCGTTAGTATTACATACAAAGAGCTTTATCAAGATGTTAAAAAAGGAAACTTGATTCTAATTGACGATGGTTTGATAGAGATGGAGGTAATTGATATTGTTGATACTGACATCATCTGTCTGGTAAAAAACAACGGTAAAGTATCCAACCATAAGGGAGTTAATGTTCCAGGAGCCAATTTATCAATGCCTTATATGAGCTCAAAGGATCAGTCCGATATTCTATTTGGTATAACACAGGATGTAGACTTTATTGCCGCTTCCTTTGTTCGAAGCGCTGAGGATGTCTTAAGTATTCGTGAATTATTGAATAGCAATGGTGGTGGTCAGATTAATATCATCGCTAAGATTGAGAATTCACAAGGTGTATCTAATATTGATGAAATCATTGCAGCTGCAGATGGTATTATGATTGCTCGTGGAGACATGGGTGTTGAAATTGCATTAGAAGAAGTACCTGCAATTCAGAAAATGATTATTAAAAAGGTATATGAAGCAGGGAAGCAAGTAATCACTGCAACGCAGATGTTAGAATCCATGATTAAGAATCCAAGACCAACAAGAGCAGAAGCAACCGATGTTGCAAATGCAGTTTACGATGGTACAAGTGCGATTATGCTTTCAGGAGAGACAGCAGCAGGAAAATATCCAGTAGAAGCATTACAAACGATGATTAAAATTGCAGAAAAAACAGAGCAGGATATTGATTATCGTAAGCGCTTCTTCCATCATGAACGTAACGCGAATCCAGATATTACCGATGCAGTATGCCATGCCACCTGTACACTTGCCTTGGATTTGAATGCAAAAGCAATTGTAACAGTAACAAAGAGCGGTTATGCGGCAAGAATGATTTCAAGATATCGTCCCGCTTGTGATATCATCGGCTGTACAACCAATTTAAAGGTAAGCAGACAAATCAATTTATCTTGGGGAGTTCGTCCACTTGTAGTAAATGAAGAGAGCGATGTTCTAACATTATTTGATCATGCCCTTGATAACGCTGTGGATCGTGGATTATTAGAAATAGGCGATGTTGCAGTGATTACTTCTGGAGTACCACTTGGTATTTCTGGTACCACAAACATGATAAAAGCACAAGTAGTTCAGAAATAGAAATAAAAAATTAAATTCAGCCACATGTTTGAATCGGATTCGGTTCATAAAATGTGGCTGAAGCTATTGTAAAATGCAATCAGATTATATATGATAAAGAAAAAACAATAAGGTAGGTACATAGGATGAATAATACTACGACGCTGATGAAAGATGCAATCGTATCGATGTGTAGCTGCTTTTATGATAATTATCAATTATATGAGCAGTCTACTTCACATGCTCATACTGTTTGCGTTGAAATATATGAACGATATACGAACCGAATTCATACCATTTTACAAGATTTTTTGAGTAACTTTATACAACCTGCTTCCATAGAATATATTTGGATGAAAGAAAATCAAGATGGCAAAGCGGTTTACGATTATCTCTCAAAAATGCTAATAAGTTATGGATTAAACCAAAAGCTTCATACTCTCATCCAACAATTAAATATAGAGATTTATGATCAAGCTCAGATGTTAACACAGAAGATGTTCTTTGTAAAGCTTCCAGGCAGAGAAAAAGCAAATCCTGATGTACCACAAGCTTTCATACAAGTACCGAATTTAAAAATATCACCAATAAAAAATATCCCTTTTACAATCAATCAACCAACCGACACTCTCACAAAGTTGGTCGATGGTATCTTTTCGAATACAGTGATTAGTAAAAAGTGGAATGAGTATCGCAAGCCTAAGGTAATTCAAGCCATGATTGAGATGTATAACAAAGAGCTAAATGATTGTAAGGAAGAGATCAAACGGAATATGAAAGAGGGCTTGGATCAATTAGAGATATCGCTCACAGAATACCGTGATCAAGTTTTTCTTCAGACAAATCACCTTACTTGGGAGCGGATACCAGAGGAGATACTAAAGCTTGAGTTAGAAATGACAAAACTATCCATAGGAGATGATTCCGTTAAGCTCTTTCCTTATATCAATAAAGAGAATCAATTAGATTATTGGGCTGGTAGGTATGCTAGAAGAATCAAGGGCTTACTCAATCAAGATCAA
Source organism: Bacillota bacterium (assembly GCA_023415655.1). GTDB lineage: Bacteria > Bacillota > Clostridia > Lachnospirales > Lachnospiraceae > Lachnoclostridium. The sequence continues at coordinate 7,806 of JAEZKD010000144.1, forward strand.
GAGGCCATCCTTAACGCCTGGAAAAGACAGTATTTGAATCCATACAAAGAAAACTTGACAAAACAAGTACAAGCGTTGATGGAAGAACCCAACTCCTTCGAGAGGGTGAAGACACTGTTAAATCAAGTGACTTTCATTGCTGAGGTTAAAGAAATTCAAGAAATGTTACCGTTTGTTTCTCAAATTGAGTTTGGGACAATGGAGCATAGTTTAGTATTAGAAATTAATGAGTTAAAGCATGAGTTAAATCATAGAATGTACGAACGCTTTCATTTGAGATTAGAAGCAGAAGAAAAAAAACATGAAGAACAGATATTAATTGGAATTAAGTCTCTCAATGATATTGCATACCGAAAGTTTTTTCACATATGGTCTGCTAGTGTAAAGGATAAAATGAAAAAACTAGTGACAGGGAAAAATTTTCTTGGGCTCCCTTTAGACAATGATTATGAATACTTCTTTCATCAAAGAAAGGCATATCTTGCAATGAGTGCAAATGAAATTGAGAGCATTGAAGAGGTGTTTGAATATCGTGTAAAACGAGAACCAATGCTTAATAGATATCAGTATTTGACCATGGTAGAAACAAAAGATGAAGACTTGTTAAAAAGTATGATTTCGGAGGAAATCCAACAATATCTTGCAAAGCTGGAGAGTGTTCGTAACGAGAATCAGAAGATTTGGGATGCAGCTTTACGTATGTATTTGAAGGAATATGCAGAGAATGTAAGAAAGACTATGATTGAACCTGTCTGGCAACGACTTTGTGGTAGTTTAAGAAGAGAATGGGAAGCTTATGTAGAACAGGAGTATCTCAGGCATAATTTTAAACCGATGGATTTTGCAAAATACATTGGTGCTTATGGTAAGATTGATAGTCAAGTGTTAGACTTAATCCTTAGTAATGAAAAGGCTTTTCCTCTAAAACAGCTGTCGACGTTTCACTGGTCGGATAAGCGAGGGGTTACAACTTCTGATTTTTATGAGTTTCATCGAAAGCTAAAAGAACAGTGGTTAGAATTGAAACAAGAAATTGAGAACAAGTAAGTAGTGTTTAAAATAAAGGAAAAAGGTAAGAAAAAGCATGGGAAAAAAGGAAAGCTGTAAGTATCGATGTCAAGTAGGTAATGGGACGCCTGGTCCTAGAAACCAAATTACGGATGTAAAGGGTGTTTTGGTAGGGCATTGTACGATTGACAATGAAGAAAACAAAACAGGAGTTACCGCAATTATTCCAGGTGCAGGAAATATCTATGAGAATAAATTCGTTGCTGCAAGCTTTGTATTGAATGGCTTTGGAAAAACCTGTGGTCTTGTACAAATTGATGAGCTTGGCACGCTAGAAACACCTATTATGCTAACAAACACGCTAAATATAGGATTAGTACAGGATGCAGTAGTTGATTATATGATAGAACGTTGTGATCCGACCATTCTTACCTTAAATCCAGTTGTTTGTGAATGTAATGATAGTAGATTGAACAACATACAAAAACGTGCGATAAAACGAGAACATGTCTATGAAGCCCTAGAACAAGCAAGTGAGGAATTTGAAGAAGGAGCCGTAGGAGCAGGAATGGGTACCATCTGTTTTGGATTAAAGGGTGGGATAGGTTCATCGTCTCGAGTGATTGAACTTGATAGTAAAGAATTCACTGTGGGAGCATTGGTTCAAACCAATCATGGAAAAACCTCAGACTTAACAATCAATGGGAAAAGAATTGGTCATGAAATTGAGCTTAACCATCCAAGTGAATGTGATAAAGGCTCTATTATTATCATTGTTGCTACCGATTTACCTGTTACGGATCGTCAATTAAGAAGAATCATAAAACGTGCTTCCATAGGACTCATTCGTACAGGGTCTCATCTTGGACATGGAAGTGGTGATATTATCATCGGATTTTCGACAGCCAATCGTGTTACTTTTGCAAAAGAGCAGACCTTTGCAACCATGACCTATCTTCGAGAAGATAAATTAGAACTTGCTTTTCGTGCGGTGGCTGGTGCCGTAGAGGAGGCAATCCTTCACTCGATGTTAGCTGCAAAGACAGTAACTGGGGTGAAGCACAACATCGTTCACTCCATTTCTGAATTCATAACGGAGGAATCTTATCAATGACAGTCGAATATGTAGATGTTTTAGAAAAGGAAATGGAAAAACAAGCAGTTTGGAAGCTGCTTGTAGAATGTGATGCCGACTTTTATCCAAAGCTATCAGAAAGAGAGACAACTTCTCAGAAAGCTTTGGGACCTCAAAAGACGTTAAACACTAAACCAGTTCGTTACTTTGAAGCACTTCAAAAGCAGAAATTTCTTCTGATAAAAGAAGATAACAACATCCTTGGATTTCTTTCGTTCATCCATAATTACCGTTGTAAAGAGGTAATGAAAGAACCCAGCAACTATATCACAACGATTTGCGTAGCTTTAAAAGAGCGTGGGCGTGGAATTTCCAACCTGCTTTATGATTATATGGAAACAAGAATTCCAAATAATATAAAAATGAATGATTTATTGATACGAACCTGGTCTACGAATGAGGTACAGATTCATACCTTATGTAAACGAGGTTATCAACTGTGGACCGTTTTAAAGGATGACCGTGGGGCAGGAGTTGATACCAACTATTACCGTTTTCAGATAAAATAAATACATATTCAGATATTGGAAATTATGTTATTATAAAAAGGTACAGGAGATAAAAGGAAAGAAGATACGTTTTTTAGATAAATGAGAGAGTATTAAATACGGAAAGGATATGAGTGTTATGCATATTATGTTTGCAATCTTAATTCCATTTATCGGAACTACACTAGGTTCAGCTTGTGTATTCTTTCTGAAGAATGGTATCAAAGATAGTGTTCAAAGAGCACTTCTTGGATTTGCTTCGGGTGTTATGATAGCAGCATCGGTGTGGTCGCTTTTAATACCTGCCATGAATCAGTCAGAACATATGGGGAAATTCTCGTTCGTACCGGCTGCAGTAGGACTGTTGGCAGGAGTTTCATTTTTATTCATTTTAGATCAGCTGACTCCACATCTTCATTTTAATCAAGACGAGCCTGAGGGACCAAAATCGGAATTATCCAAAACCTCCATGCTAGTACTTGCAGTCACATTACATAACATACCAGAAGGTATGGCAATCGGAGTTATCTTTGCTGGATTAATTAACGGGAACGGTGATATAACGGCTGCTTCTGCCTTGGCTTTAGCCATAGGTATTGCGATTCAGAATTTTCCGGAAGGAGCAATTATCTCCTTACCATTACGTACTCAAGGGAATAGCAAAAAGAAGGCATTTTGTTATGGTGCATTATCAGGGATTGTAGAGCCAATCGCTGCAGGTATTACTATTTTAATAGCGGGTTCGATATCAACAGCTCTTCCATATTTACTAGCTTTTGCGGCAGGAGCTATGATTTATGTAGTAATTGAGGAATTAATACCTGAAGGTACCGAAGGAAATAAAGCAGATATTTGTACGTTTGGATTTGCATTTGGATTTACTTTAATGATGATATTAGATGTCGCACTAGGTTAATTTTATCAATTGAATTAAGAGAAAACTTGCCACCGGGTAAGAGCGTTTTACGCTGGGTTTCGTATCGTTAGGTCATAGAAGATACGAAATACCAGCGTTTTTATATTAGGAGGATTATGAAACATAAGAACGATATCAGAGAATTTGCAAAGTATTCATCTTTGAATGTATTAGGAATGTTAGGATTGTCTTGTTACATACTTGCGGATACTTATTTTGTAGCTAAGGGATTGGGAGCCAATGGATTGGCAGCTTTGAATTTAGCAATTCCAATCTATAGTTTTGTTCATGGAACTGGATTAATGCTTGGAATGGGGGGAGCGACCAGGTATTCGATTGCAAAGGGGCAGAAAGAAGAGAAATCTGTAACAAATCAAATTTATTCACATACAGTTCGTTTGGCAGTTCTAATATCTTTTGTTTTTGTTTTGTTAGGCTTATTTCAATCCAAACAATTGACAGAGCTCCTTTTGGCAGACCTTGAGGTATTTCAAATGACGAATACGTATCTGAAAGTTATTTTGCTATTTGCTCCTGCCTTTATTATGAATGATGTATTGATTTGCTTTGTTCGAAACGATGGGAATCCTAGATTGGCTATGTTAGCTATGCTAGGTGGAAGTTTATCGAATGTAGTACTAGATTATCTATTCATTTTCCCATTCCACATGGGTATCTTCGGTGCAGTATTGGCAACTGGCTTAGCTCCAATCATTAGTATGCTAATATTATCAAGGCATTTGATAAAAAAGAATAAGGGCTTTACTTTGATCAAAGGAAATCTCAATCGAAGAACTACCTTTCTTACATTTTCTCTCGGATTTCCATCCTTGATTACTGAAGTTTCTTCTGGAATTGTGATTATAGTATTTAATGTTCTTATCCTTTCGTTACTTGGGAATATTGGAGTCGCGGCTTATGGTGTCATTGCTAATATATCCTTGGTGGTACTTGCAATCTATACAGGAATTGCGCAAGGAATTCAGCCACTGATTAGTAAGGCATATGGCCATAAGGACAAAAGCACCATAAAGCGTACGGTATGCTATGCACTCGTAACGGTAGGAATATTATCATGCTTCATTTATATTCTACTCTTCTTTTATGCAACCCCTATTGTTTCGATCTTTAATAGTGAACAGCATTCACAATTGCAAAGCATTGCAGAGTTAGGACTAAAGATTTACTTTACTTCGGTAGTTTTTGTAGGATTTAATATTATTTTATCCATGTTTTTTACTTCCATTGATAAGCCAATTCCTGCACATATTATTTCGATGCTACGAGGACTGTTAATTATTATTCCGATGGCATTTCTTTTATCCACAGTGGCTGGAGTAATGGGGGTTTGGCTTACGTTTCCGATTACGGAAGGGGTGGTTGCACTTCTTTCAGGAGTTTTATTCTTGAGGATTCAATCGAGAAAGAGATAGTGCAAAAAGCAAAATCTTATCCTGGTGCATCGCTTTACTTGGGCTACATAAACCAGCAAATATCGATACGATAAAAATTCCCCTTAAGTAGATTTTGTTTACTTACCATGTCTACTTAAGGGGAATCCTATGAGTAAAATATAAAATTTATTTTGTCGCAAGAGATTCGTCAGAATTTCTTAGATTGAGAAGTGAATTTATTTTTTATCATATTTATCAATAATATCATTGATTTTTTTAGAAGCCTTTTCTTTTAAGTCATCACCGAATTCTTTTGCAGCTTCTGTAAGTTCACCTCGTTTTTTCTGAAGTTTTCCTTCTAACTCTAATTGTTCTGAGCCAATTACCTTTCCAGTGTTTTCTTTTATGGTACCAACGATTTGATCAAGTTTGTCATTCTTCATATTTCCTCCAATCTGATGAAAGAATATTTCATCGGTTGATATAGAATTTGCTGGATTCTTATATTTTATCAATATTTTCTTCATCTGTAAAGACTTCGATATGAGTAATTAAGAATATAAGTAAAGTCAATGAATTAATTATGGAAATTTTATGAAAGAATTTATTTGCAACGGATCTTTGTTGTGGTAATATAAATAGAAAATGAGAGAAGTGATAACCATGAGAACACCATTGATAGAAACGAAACGATTGCAGCTTAGAACGTTTGTGTTAGAAGATGCACAAGAAGCATTGGAATGTTGGGAAAGTGATCCAGAGGTAGCTCGTTATATGATGTGGCAAAGCCATAATGATATTGAAAAAACGAGGGGATTTATGCAGAGGGAGATTTCTAAGATTGATAATGAGGAATGGTATCGTTGGTGCATTACCGATAAATCAACCAATGAAATAATGGGTACGTGTTTGATTTATTGGAATGATGAAGAGAATTGCTGGGATATCGCATATAACCTTGGGAGAAAGTATTGGGGAAAAGGTTATACGACCGAAGCGATGAAAGCTGTTATGGAATTTGCAATCAATACCTTGCATGTGAAAGAGGTAATTGCAACTCATGCAATAGAGAACCCAGCTTCAGGGAAAGTTATAGAAAAGCTTGGCTTTGTATATGAACGAGAGGTTGAGTATATCTGCAATGGAGGAACCATTCATACTACAGGGAAGCAGTATCGACTTACAATGTGAAGCTAGAGTGGCAGGAATGAAAATGAGGCAGCCTAATCATAAGATAAGACAGCCTCATAGGTATCCATGGAATAACCATGGTTGATTGTTTCAATTAATGTTTCTTATTTTGTTTTGTAAGTTCGTTTGATTGCATCAAAACTTTCTTTGCTGATGACATGTTCAATTTTACAAGCATCCTCAGCAGCAGTGTTAGGATCCACACCAAGTTGTACCAACCAATTCGATAAGAATTCGTGGCGTTCAAAAATCATATCGGCAATTGCTTTTCCAGAATCAGTAAGATAAATGTAACCTTCTTTCGTAACTGTGATATGTTCCTTTTCACGAAGAAGCTTCATGGCTACACTTACACTTGATTTTTTAAAATTCATTTCATTTGCAATATCAATTGAACGAACCACAGGTAATTGCTTGCTTAATACAAGAATTGTCTCTAGGTAGTTTTCTGCTGATTCATTTATATTCATTTAACACCTCGTTTACTGTTATGCAAATAATATACTATAGAACGAAGGAATTGTCCATTCATTCTACAAAATTTAGTAATCTATATGAGATAGAATGAATCAATAAAGAACGAAGTATACCTAAGTTGACGACAGAATTTTGTTTATATTTCTGACGGGTGAATTTAGTTAACTTATATTCAATCATCATCATTATATATTAAGGGGTTTCGAAAGGAGAATACTATGAAGGCAATTGTTGTTTATTATTCCTTAGAAGGGAATACAAAGTTTGTAGCCAAGTTACTTGCTAAGGAGTTACAAGCAGATTTACTGGAACTTAAGCCAATCAAAGAGTATCCGAAAGGAAAAATATCGAAATTTATCTGGGGTGGGAAGGCAGCTACGTTTGCGGAAACACCACAGTTAGAAGATTATAAGTTTCAGATGGAAGAGTATGATTTAATTCTTATTGGTACTCCTGTCTGGAATAATCGGATTGCACCACCGTTGAATACGTTCTTAAGTAAGCATGAGATAGAGAATAAGAAGGTTGCATTATTTGCTAGTAGTACGGGTGGGAAAGCAGAGAGGACATTCGAAAAACTCAGTACAAAAGCTTCCAAGGTAGTCGCAACTTTAAGCTTAATAGAAGCTGCTAAAAATCAAGCAGATACTAAGGAAAAGGTCGATGCATTCATATCGAATCTAAAAGGTCTATTTGAAAAAGGTGAAAGCTAGAACTAACAGGGAAAGATCGAACTGTGTTGGTAGATTATATTAAAAAACTACATATAATCGGAATCTCAACTGATAAAAAGCAATCAATAAGAGAATTGATATCACATTGATGATTAGGTATACTTAACTTAAGTTAGTAAAAACTAACTTAACAAAATAAATCAATTAGAGTTAATCCGTTCAGCATATAAAGGCATTAGTTTTTTAGATTTGATGATAAATGAGAAAGTAAGACTGCTTTCAATAGCAGGATAGGAGGAGTTAATGAACGATATTTATGTAATCTATTGGTCACAATCAGGAAATACTAAGGAAATGGCAGAAGGAGTTATAGAGGGAATTCTTGAGGCTGGTAAATCAGCTAAGCTTTTTGAAGTGAATGAAGTAAATGCCTCTGACTTAAAGGAGGCAAAAGTAATTGCGCTTGGTTGCCCTGCAAGTGGTGTTGAGGTCATTGAAGAGAGTGAAATGGAACCATTTGTGAATGAGTTAGAGGATGATCTACAAGGAAAGCAGGTTGCATTGTTTGGTTCCTATGGTTGGGGAGATGGACAATGGATGCGCGATTGGGAAACAAGATTTGTAACGGCTGGTGCTACGATTGTAAATGGGGAAGGAATCATCTGTATGGAATCACCAGATAACAGAACAATTGCCCAATGCAAACAGTTAGGTGCAAAGTTAGCAGCTTTAGTAGAATAGAGTGATGTACTCGTCAGAGATGTCATATGAACGGAAGAGATTGCTTGGTTGAAAGCAATCTCTTCTTTTTTATATCTAAAATTTATGATAAGAAAACGTATGATGATTATTTCATACAATCTGGTTTTGGAATTATAAATAAATGTGGCTCCTGAAGATAATCATTTACAATTCGTAAAGCCTCTCCAAATCTCTGATAATGAACAACTTCCCTTTCTCTTAAGAATTTAAGAGGCTCAATTACATCTGGATCTTTCGCCATCTTTAGAAGGTATTCATAAGTACCTCTTGCTTTTTGTTCAGCAGCTAGATCTTCTGTTAGGTCCACAATAGGATTACCTTTTACTTGGAGATATGCTGCAGTAAAAGGAACACCTGCTGCACTTATTGGATATACACCTTTATCATGATCCGCAAAATATGCTCCAGCTCCAGCTTTCTTGATATCTTCAGGAGAGGCATCTTTCATTAATTGACGTACCATAGAACCAACAATCTCAAGATGGGCCAATTCCTCGGTACCAATATCATTTAAAGTTGCTATTGCCTGTGGGGTTATCATTGTAAAACGTTGACTTAAATATCTTAGTGATGCAGCTAATTCACCATCGGGACCACCATATTGAGTAATAATTAGCATAGCCATGGCTGGATCTGGAGTTTTTATTTTAACTGGATATTCCAAAATTTTATCGTAAGACCACATTATATTAATCCTCCTCTAACTAAAAATCAAAATTTGCATCATACTCCCATGGCCATGGCTCATTAATCCACTGCCAAGGGAAAGGACTTGTAGTACCCTCAGCATTAAGCATTCCATAGTTTTGATTATATTCATCTTTTAATTCATTATATTTCTTTACATAACTATTGAATAAGATAAGTGCTTCTTTATCGTCAGGATGTGTATTTAAATACAACAATAACTCTTGAACCATGATATGAGTTGTCGTTATATCTTTTCTTAAAGCCATAACGTTATCTTGCATATTAGCCTCCTCTAATTAACTATTTACACTTGTTATTTTTTACATTGTCTACTTCAAACGGACTGTATAATTCAGGAAAGGCAGTTCCGGTTTTTAATGAATCTACTGGATTGAATAATTTACATAAGAATTGATATGGTATATATGCTTGTGCAAGTCTCACATCACTGATAACAAATTCTTGAGATATACAGTCGCATGAATTCATTTTAGAATTTCTGTTTTGAGTACCTTGGTTCATAGTAGTCTCCTTTCATATATATGTTCATTATATGTGAGGTAAAAAAATTGGTTAATTATTCTTCTGAATTCATGGTAACTGAATGAGGTTCATAGAGGATAGGAGTATTATTTCCTTGGCTTTGTTTCGTTTGGGACTATGTGATTCATAAATACCACGTTTTATTTCTAAACAAGCAGGAAATAGAATAAGATGATATAGGTTTAATCAAAAGATATGAATAATCAATAATGAGTTTATTTATAATAATAATTAAAATTATCTATAAATTACAAAGATAGAATTGACTAAAATGAAAATTTTTGTTAAAATTATAATAAAAATGGAATGTATAGTTTAAATGTTTGTATAGAATCACTATTTTTAGGTATAGACAGTTTTGACTTATTGTTGATATTTACTTTTGAGAAGAATGTCTAACAGATTTATGTTTTTGTGGAGTGTAAATCGAGAATACAATAAGATAAATTGATGG
>JAEZKD010000158.1 GCA_023415655.1 Bacillota bacterium
TACCTTCTGTGGAGAGGTATCGATTACAGCCTAATTCTATGCAAGTTAGTTTTATAACGAATCTGAGAAATATTTTAGCAGCAGGAAATGAAAGAGCACTTCTTATATCTGCAACAGGTACTGGAAAGACCTATGCCTCAGCATTTGCCATGCGTGAACTAGGATTTAAGAGAGTTCTATTTTTAGTACACAGAGGACAATTAGCAAGACAGACATTGAAATCATATGAACGCGTCTTTGGTAAAACTATTTCCATGGGACTTATATGTGGTGGTCAATCAGTTTATGATAATAGAGATAAAGATTATCTCTTTGCAACTGTGCAAACTTTGAGTAGAGAAGAGCATTTGAAACAGTTTAATCAAGAAGAGTTTGATTGTATTGTGTTAGATGAAGCACACCACAGTTCTGCAGACACTTACCAAAAGGTAATGAGTTATTTTAAGCCTCAATTATGGCTTGGAATGACCGCAACACCTGATAAAAGAGACGATAATATTGAAGGTAGAAATATTTATGAAATCTTTAACTATCAGATTGCCTATGAGATACGTTTACAAAAGGCTATGGAAGAAAATATGTTGTGCCCATTCCACTACTTCGGAATAAGTGATATCTCGATGATAGACGATAAGCAGATTAGGGCCAAGAATATTACAGAAAAGGATTTTAATCAGCTAACCAGGGATGAGCGAGTAAAGCACATACTACAGCAGGCAAATTATTATGGCTATAGCGGAGATCGTGTAAAAGGACTTATTTTTTGCAGCAGAATTGATGAGTCAGTGGAGCTATCTGCAAAGTTTAATGCAGCTGGATTACGCACGATTGCTTTAAATGGTAATGCTTCTGAAGAAGAACGAGCAAAGGCATTTGAAAGATTGGCAATGAATGAGAATGATGCTACAGAGGATATGCAACCTCTCGATTATATTTTTTCCGTGGAAATATTAAATGAAGGTGTAGATATTATCGAGGTGAATCAAGTTATCATGTTAAGGCCTACACAATCACCAATTGTATTTATACAACAGTTGGGACGTGGTCTTCGAAAGGCAGAAGGCAAAGAATATGTTGTAATACTTGACTTTATAGGGAATTATGAAAATAATTTTATGATTCCAATCGCGTTATCTGGAGATCGGACTTATAATCCAGATACTATTCGGAAATATGTGATTAGTGGTAATAGTACCATTCCAGGAGCATCAACTGTGCATTTTGATGAGATAGCAAAAGACAAGATATTCGATTCTATTGATAGAATTAAGGGAATGAAATCTATTATAAGAGATAGTTATATCTCGTTAAAGAATAGACTTGGAAGAGTTCCATATCTTCTAGATTTCTATGAGAACGGAGAAGTCGATCCACTTGTTATTATTCGTGAATACAAAACTTATTTTAAGTTCTTGGAGTCTGTCGAAAAAGAACTCTATCGTGAAAAAATTACTGAGGAGGAAATTGTTACCCTAGAATATCTATCTAAGACAATTCTTAGTGGAGCAAGACCTTATGAACTTGAAATTCTAAAACGATTTTTATATCGTGACGAGATTAATTTGGATAAGATGAAACAAGAGTTTGTTTCGCAATACGGTTATGAAGTAGATATGTCTTCATTTGAGAATGCTATTAAAGTATTGCAGGGGCAGTTTGTAAGCAAAGAGGATGAGTACAAAAAATATTGTCACATCGATATTGTAAAATATGATACAAAAAATACATTAAAAAGGTTAAAAGGCTTTACAGATAGACTTCGTCATTCAGAGTTTTACAAACAGGTAAGTGATATTATTGAAGTAGGGTTAAGAAGATACCAAGAAAAATATTTGGTAGGAAAGACTAACAAATCTCCATTTGTATTATATGAGAAATATTCAAGACGTGATGTTAGTCTTCTTATGAATTGCGGAAAAGACTTATCGTCCATTATGTACGGTATGAAACGTATTGATAATGATGTTTTTTTGTTTGTTACGTATCATAAAGTTGAGAGTACTGATGAAGAGAAATTGTATTTAGAAGGTAAGCCAGACTATGCCGATGCATTTGAGGATAATTTGTTATTTCGTTGGGATTCACAAATAGGTCGTGGCATTGACAGCTCTTATGTTGACGACGTAGTTACAGCCTCTAGAAAGCATTTGCTTGTAAAAAAGAGTGATGCAGAGACGAGTTTCTATTATATGGGGCAGTTTGATATCACTGAAATAAAGCCGGCGCGAAAGAAGGATAACAGCGGGAAAGAGCGTGATATTACAAAGTTTCAAATGAAAATGCGTCATGCAGTGAGAGATGATTTGTTGCGTTATCTACAAAGTAAAATAGAAAAAGAGGAAGTAAAAGTAAAATGAAGACTATAAAAGTAGTAGCTGCTGTGATAAAAAAAATAAATGCTGCTGGAGAACGTATAATCTTTGCTACTCAACGGGGATACGGTGACCTAAAAGGTGGGTGGGAGTTCCCAGGAGGAAAAGTTGAAGTAGGTGAAACCCCACAACAGGCACTTAAGCGAGAGATTATGGAAGAACTTGATACAGAAATTGCAGTTGAAGAGTTCATTCATACCATTGAATATGACTATCCATCCTTTCATCTTTCTATGGATTGCTTCTGGTGTGAAGTGATTTCCGGTGAGCTTAAGTTAAAAGAACATGAGACAGCTAAATGGCTATCCAAAAAAGAACTAGACTCGGTTGACTGGCTACCAGCTGATATTACGTTAATTGATGTGTTAAGGAAGAAGATGTAGTAGACCTGTAGTTTCTATCTGAACAATATGTATAGGGATAGAAAATGGTGTTGGTTTTATGGCCATGGAAGAGTAAAGTTATTTGATGAAAAAATTGATATATTACTAATTAATAGTTAGGGTGGATACCTCCTTTTTGTATATTCTTAATTGAAATATATGGTTATCTAA
>JAEZKD010000313.1 GCA_023415655.1 Bacillota bacterium
GAGCACCTGTATCATGAATCGTGAGATAATCTCCGATTTCAATCTTAGGTAGCATACGGTCAATTGCAAATTTATCATTATTTTCACATAAGGAACCAGTGACATCATACATATGATCACAAGGTGCCTCCTCTTTTCCAATCACTGTAATATGATGGTAAGCACCATACATTGCTGGTCTCATCAAGTTAACAGCACACGCATCCACACCAATATACTCCTTGTAGATGTGCTTTTCATGAATTGCCTTTGTAATAAGCTGTCCATAAGGTGCCAACATAAAACGTCCAAGCTCTGTATAGATAGCAACATCACCCATGCCATTTGGAACAAGAATTTCTTCATAGGCTTTACGTACTCCTTCTCCAATTGCCAAAATATCATTGGGTTCTTGATCTGGATAATAAGGAATACCAACACCACCAGAAAGATTAATGAACGTAATATGAGCTCCGGTCTTTTCTTTTAACTCAACTGCTAATTCAAATAGGGTTCTAGCAAGCATTGGATAATAATCATTCGTTACTGTATTACTTACTAAGAAGGAGTGGATACCAAAATTCTTAGCACCAAGCTCCATCAATTCCTTATAACCTTGAATTAACTGATCCTTGGTAAAACCATACTTGGAATCCCCTGGATTATCCATAATCCCATTACTTACTTCGTAAATTCCACCTGGATTGTAACGACAGCATATTGTTTCAGGAATTCCACATTCCTGTTTTAGAAAATCGATTAAAGTATAATCATCTAAATTAATGATTGCTCCTAATTCTTTTGCCTTTGTAAATTCTCCTTCTGGTGTGTCATTCGAAGAAAACATAATGTCCTGACCAGTAATTCCTAATACCTCAGACATCTCAAGCTCTGTCATGGAAGAACAGTCTGTACCACATCCTTCTTCTTGTAATATTTTTAAGATAAATGGATTTGGTGTGGCTTTTACAGCAAAATACTCTTTGAAGCCTTTATTCCAAGAAAACGCTTGCTTTAATTTTCTTGCATTTTCACGAATTCCTTTCTCATCATAAATATGAAAAGGGGTTGGATATGTTTTAACTATATTACGAACTTCTTCAAGTGTTACGATCGATTTTTTCATACTTTTTCTCCTTTTGCCATACTACATTTTAAATTTGCTTCAATATAACGTAAATTTAATTGGATGTCAATGTACCATCTGTCGAAATAGTATCTGAAAGCAACACTTCAATTGCAGCTTTTGATGCATTCCCATTCTCAAAAGAATGGAACTTCTCACAAAAGGCATGATACTTATCTTTATATAAATCAAAATCCATATTCCGAATTTGATCTAACAGATCCATTGTTGTAAGCACAAGTGGACCAGGGGCTTCCTTCACAAAATCAAAATAGAATCCTCGTAATTCTTCCTTATATTCCTTTAAATCATACACATAAAAAATCATCGGACGGTGAAGCAATGCATAATCAAACATCACAGAAGAATAATCTGTAATTAATAAATCGGCGATTAGATATAGCTCTGATATGTCATACGAAGAATCCATAACCTGATAAAATCCTCCGTATTTACTAAAATCAAGCCGTTCCCTCACCATATAGTGATATTTGATTAAAATCACATATTCCTCTGATAATTCCCTGTATAGCAAATCATAATCCAACGGCGCATTCATACGATAACTTGCTTTGTCATAATAGGAATTATCTCTCCACGTAGGAGCATAAAGAATCACCTTCTTCTTTTGATTCAACTCATACTTTTCTTTTAATTTTTGAATGCTACATGGATTATTTTTCTCAAATAATACATCATTTCTTGGATACCCAATCTCTAGCATACTACCATTAAAAGCAAATGCACGTCGGAAAATCTGACTTGAAAAATGATTCTGTGAAATTAGATAATCCCAGGTGGAGGAATTCTTTTTAAACTCCTCTTGGTATTCTTCTTTTGTCTGATTTCCAGCCATCTGATAGGTATCCATATCAAGCGCTAGCCTTTTCAACGGAGTTCCATGCCAAGTTTGAAGGTACTTTGTCTTCCTTCTCTTTCTTATGTAGTTTGGTAATCTTGTATCGCTCACTATATATCCAGCAATCGCTAATACATAATAGAAACGAAACCGACTCATCTTTACCGCTTTAGCATTCCCTGGTAGCTTTTGCTTTGGATTTTCCAAAAGAAAATAACAACAATACTTTTGATGATACCCCAAACGTACCATTTCTTCATAGATACTTTTTGGATTCCCCCCATAGCTACGACCAAGATTGCTCATAAAGACAATTGTTTTTTTATGAACTGGAAAAAGTAAGCACATCAACCGATACAGTCCCAATATGCATTGTTTCAAAAGCCTCTTGGCGAATGTTATCATGTGCTTACTCCTTTCTTTACAGCTTATGATTCAAGTCATTCTTAATCTTTGTAGTCGATATCCCATCGGTTCTTGGAAGATATACCACTTCACAGTAATCCTTTAAAAAGTCAAACTGCCCCTTCCAATCATCTCCCATAACAAATACATCAATCTCATTGTCCACAACATCTTTTACTTTCTGTTCCCAAGTGTATTCTGGAATTACTTCATCGACATAACGAATGGATTCCAAAATAACCTTTCGATCTTCATAGGAATGATAGGCTGTCTTATGTTTTAAGGCATTAAATTCGTCACTAGATAAAACCACCAAAAGGTAGTCTCCTAACTCTTTTGCACGACGAAGTAAATTAATATGTCCTACATGTAATAAATCATACGTACCATATGTTATAACCTTTTTCATCCTTTACACCTTACCTTTCGTTATGTTCATCCTCCACCTCAATTTGGTTTGCAAGATAAATTGGGCGATTTTTCACTTCAATATAAGCCTTACCAAGATATTGTCCTAATATACCCATACAAAATAGCTGTATTCCTCCAACCATAAGGATCAGGCAAGCTAAAGAGGGCCAACCTGTGGTAGGATCTCCCCATATGATTGTCTTAATTACAATATAGATAATCGCCAAAAATGAAATCAAACAAAATACAAGTCCTAGAATGGAAGACATTGCAAGTGGTGCCGTGGAGAATCCGATAATGCCTTCCATGGAATATTTGATAAGCTTCCAAAAAGACCATTTTGTTTCTCCAGCAACACGTTCTACATTCTCATAGGCAATCCACTTCGTATGAAATCCAATCCACCCAAAGATACCCTTTGTAAATCGATTTCTTTCACTCATTTTAAGAATTGCCTCTACCATTTGGCGAGTCATCAGACGATAATCCACGCATCCTTCTACAATTTCAATTTTACTTAATTTGGATATGATCTGATAAAATTTTCTCGATAAGAAGGATCTAAACTTTGGTTCTCCATCACGTGTTACGCGTCTGGCAGCAACACTGTCATAACCTTCATCGACGATACCATGATACATATCAATTAACATCATTGGGGGATGCTGTAAATCCGCATCAAGAATTGCTACATAATCTCCCTTCGCGTATTCCAGTCCCGCATACATCGCTGCTTCCTTCCCAAAATTACGAGAAAATGAAATATATTTTATTCGCTTATCCTTATTGCGTAGGTCTTTCATAATGGATAAGGTCTGATCCGAAGAACCATCATTGATGAATAGTACTTCGAATTCAACCTCATCTTTTAATAAATCTGCTACACGGACGATTTCATCATAAAATAATGGTAATACCTCTTGTTCGTTAAAACAAGGTACAATTGCTGTCAAACGTTTCACAGTTCCCCCTCCAATGCCAAGCGTTATATTCCTAACGCACGATGCAGGAATTCATAAGATGTCTTTTGTAGCTCGTGGATTCTCTTTCTCAATTCTTCCTTATCCTCAATATCAAACTGATGAATATCATGAAATTCATTTGGATTATATACAATATGAGATTCCAAGCCAACCGACTTTAATAAATCGCTTGTTCTTGCACCCGTACTTGTATGCAACATTGAAATAAATGGTTTCTCATAAATAAGTGAGAATACCGTTGCATGAAATGAGTTCGTCAATACATATTCTGCATGCTCAATTTCACTTAAAAATTCAGCAGCAGTATCTGTATAATAGGAACCAAGCTCGTTACGAAATACGGTTGGTGGTTTACGTTGAATCACTGGAATTCCAATAGCTACAGACAAACGATTTGCAAACTGAACTAATTCTTTATTGGTCTCCATCATATATACTAAAATATATCGTTGCCCTTCAAATAAACCCGGCTTTTTCAATTCTTCATAGTCTTTACGATCAAGCAATAGGGTTGGATCTAATACCACCTCCACTGGATGCTCTGTAAGTGCCTCTATTGCTGGACGAGCACTTGCCTCACGCACTGAAATCGCAGTATAGCTCGCTAAGCTCTGAGCAAATTGCTCTCTGTACTGTGGTAGAATGTATTCTCGACCTACGCTAGCTGCATATGATATTTTCTTCGCACTAGGCTCTGCGAAATCCAATGTATATGCTGGATCAAATCCATCGGTATGATCACTATTCCAAACCTGATCACTACCTGTAATATAAGCATCCAATCCAAGTTTTCCGTTCTTTAATTCCTCATAAGTTGTAAAATCACCCACTAACTTAAAATTATCGCGGATAAAGTTACGATACTTTCTATTCTTATAAACCTGCATTTTAACACGGTCACGATATTTTTTCTTAAGAACATACTTTATCTTTTTCTTAAAGGTGTCCTGTTTTGGAGCCATATACAAACGATCTATAATAAACGGATGGTAATGAACCACACAAGGATCAGCACCCATATTCTTTAATACTTTTTGTAATGCCCAAGTCTGTAGACTTGCACCATAATTGTGTGCGTTATGAAATGTAACAACACCAACCTTCATTATTTGGATACCTCCTTAAGCACCTTGTGAAACTCAAACTTCGGATTGTCATTCAACAGTAATTTCACTTTATTCTCACTAATTGCTTTGCTTGGAAGTTTGGTAAGCTCATGCGTTCCAACCACATAATCAAAGTATTCTAAACGCTTAGCAAAATAATCAATTCTCTTTCTATAATTATGATTGGATGCATAGTTTGCACTATCAAACGCTTTAAAGTTATATATTTTAGTTCCTTCAAACGCTTTGCACATGTGGAATAAAATGCGATCGGTACAAGACAAGTTGATGACAACATCAAAATGAGCTGTGCCAAAATATTTATCTTTTTCACGTTTACCGAGCTCATTGAGATAACGTTCTGTACGCTTCGTGGAGAACCCGAACTTAAATGCTTGAAGACATGCCAAACGGTCCTTGATCGTATAGTTCACATCAAACACAATCGGAATATAACCAATCTCTTCTCTTAGCTTTGACAACATGGAAGTAGCCTTTTTTGCTGTCGAAGACTTCATACACAGGTACACGTTATACTTGGATACATTTAAGGAATTTAAACGTTCAATCAAATGCTCCGTTATTTCATTGTTACGAATTCCATTAATTAAAACCAATACATTCTTCTTATTATCTTTCTCAATTGACTCTAGAGAGAAGGATGGTTGGTGATTCAAGAATAAGGTTTCGCAAACTTCACTTGCGGTAGTAGCACGATCATGACTACAGAATTGCTCAAAGAAGCGTGGATAGGAGGAATCCTCATCAATTGCTTTTGCAAGTTCTTTCACCGTATCACAGATTGGGAACTCTACTTGATTTAGATCCAGGTACATACCACGGTTATTTAAATACTCTTCTCGGTCATACGTAAAGAGTAAGATCTTCTTTTTCGAAACAGCATAGTCAAACATAATACTGGAGTAATCAGTAATTAAGCCATCCGTTGCATTCAAGAAGTCATAGGTCTCATATTCTTCTGGGAATGGTACAATATGCTTAAATTCTTCATAGTTGAGACCAGATTTTACGAATGGATGTAATTTAACATAAATAATCTGATCATCACGCAGATATTCATCTAACTCATAAAAATAACTATATAATTCTGCAATCTGTTTTTTATTCTCTTTCTTATTTAGTAAACCTCTCCAAGTTGGCATGTAAGCTAATACTTGCATGTCCTCAATGCCAAGTTCACTACGAATTTCATCATAACGGTTTGTATTAAAAAAGGCTGAGTTTCTTGGATAACCAGATAACATAATCTTTCCATCAAATAGTGGAGCAATCATATAGTCTTTTACAAAAATATCCCTTGAGAATTCATTCTGATATAACAAATAATCCGCGATATAAAAGTTTCTCTGCACATTGCCAAGACCATATTCACGCTGTGGAACGATACGACCCATCCCCTTTAACGGTGTTCCATGCCATGTATTGAGATATACTTGTTCCTTCTTCTTAATAAAGTAGGTAGGGAAGCTTGTATCCGTAATCAGATATTTTGCGGTTGCAAGTACTTTCAAATACTCTTTACTATCTGTCGTAACAATATCCACATAATCAATGCCATAACGTGAAAGGAGCTCTGTATACTTTCCGATCAGATTCTCCTTTAATGTTAACATAATATGAAAATCTTGATATTTTTCATCTCCCATAGCAAGTAACATCTGAAAGATATTACCAGCAATATCATCGCCATGCTTTGATTCAAATAAAACATCCTTTGGATTTACCGGACATTTTTCATAGTATAGTGTATAGCGAACATCCTTTGGTAAATGTAATAACTTAATTCCAGGAATGTGGTTAGCAATAAAACGAACCTTATTCTTCGCTTTTGTAAATTTCTCTATTTTTTTCTTAACTTTATCTAGGAACTTCTTTAGTTTTCTTAATATTTTAACTACAAAAACAGGAGTATATTCACGTATTGTAGCCGTACGAATCATCTTTCCACGACTTGTATACTTCTTAATCTTTGTTTTTGATGCTTTGGAAGCGGTATATTTTAGATAACGATTTTCTCGCCAATTCGGAAAGTTTGACTCCAAAAAATTCATAGAACGATTGATCATCTCTTTTTTTATCTTTAATTTGCCCTTAGTTGCTGTATCAAAGATAGAATTATAACGTATTAAAAGATGTCGAGCACAGATGTACTCAACTTCTTCTTGAAATTCATCATACGTATTCTGTTTTTTCATCCCCTCTACAAATAACTCAAGCGCTTTTACAACATCCAGTGTCCCCTCACTGAAATTACTTAAAAAGCTTCCTTGATTCGAACGTCGATAATTGTACAAACGATCTTCAATTACACCAATGCTTTTGGCCGCTGTCATCACACAATACATGATTGCAAGATCTTCAAAACGAAGTTTTTCTGGGAATTTGTATCGTTCAAATAAGGATCTACGATATAACTTGTCCCAAGGGAATGGTGAGATATGTGTTAACTCAAACTTGGTATCATGAATATCAAAGTTACGACCAATTGTGATTTCATAAGCTTTGCCTGCTTTTTTACGTATCTCATTTGTAGTATCATTCACAAATACATCATAATATCTACAAATAACAATATCATTATTATCTTTGCTTGCTTTTTCGTAAAGCAACTCACACATGTTCAATTCTAAAAAATCATCACTATCAGCAAAGAGAATGTACTCACCCTTTGCTCTTTCAATTCCATAATTTCGTGCATGACTCACTCCACGGTTCTCAGTCGTATACACATGTACCATTTCGGGATACTTTGCTTCATATTCCTTTAAGATAGCAAGACTCCCATCCGTACTTCCATCATTAACAATAATTACTTCGATTTCTTTTAATGTCTGATGAACGATGCTCTCTAAGCACATCCCAACATACTGTTCGACATTATAAACCGGCATAATAATGCTTATCTTACATTGTGCCAATTTTTCACCCTCCTAAATAAGGCCAAACTTTAGTCCATACTGCAACCATTATACTTCCTTTACAATCCTTAATCAATAGAAAAAATTACTTCCTTTCACTGAGTTTCATATGATATAATGTAGTTTAGCAGTTTAGCAAGCACACGAACAACTCATTTGCGATGTGCGATATCTAATCTTAATATTTCCAAAATGATTCATAAATATCTAAATTTCATTCCATAATGAAGGTAGTAAGCGAATTATCTTTATTTTGGATACCAAAGGAGTAGGAAACAACAATGGAACAATATAATGGAAGCCAAATTGTCGTATTAGAAGGACTCGAGGCTGTTAGAAAACGTCCCGGTATGTACATCGGTAGTACTGGAACTCGTGGTTTACACCATCTAATCTGGGAAATTCTAGACAATGGGATTGATGAACATCTTGCAGGATACTGCAACAAGATTGAAATTGTATTGCAAAAAGACGGTGGAATCTCTCTATTAGATCATGGACGTGGTGTCCCTGTTGATATTCATCCAACGAAAAAAATACCTACTGCTCGTGTGGTTTATACAATACTTCACGCTGGTGGTAAATTCGGTCACTCAGTCTATAAAGTGTCAGGTGGTCTTCATGGGGTTGGAGCCTCGGTTGTGAATGCATTATCTACAAAGATGATTGTTGAAATCAGACGTGATGGCAAGATATATCGTGATGAGTATGCAGACGGTGGACATCCAGTGGTTGATTTAGTAGATGGTTATTTGCCTGTTGTTGGTAAATGCGCAAAATCGGATACAGGAACCAAAGTTACCTTTTATCCAGACGGTTCTATTTTTGAAACAACCGAATTTAAAGCAGATGTCATTCAGAAAAAATTAAAAGAAGTTGCATTTTTAAATAAAAATCTAATGCTTACCTTTACTGATCAAAATACTGGAGAAGAAAAGGTCTATTGTGAAGAGTTCGGAATCAAGAGCTTTGTTTCTTATATCAATCGAGAAGCAAGTGTTTTACACGAAGAACCAATCTATATCGAAGGAAAAAGCGGAGACATTGAAGTTGAGGTAGCTTTCCAGTATACAAATTCCTTTTCTGAGCAGATCAACTCTTACTGTAATCGAATCAACGTAGTTGATGGGGGTACTCTTGTGACTGGTTTTAAGACTGCATTAACTCGTGTAATGAATGTATACGCAAGAGAACTTGGTATTTTAAAGGATAAGGATGAGAATTTTGATGGTAAGGATATACGTAATGGTCTTGTAGCCATTATCTCAATTAAGCATCCAGATCCTCAGTTTGAAGGTCAGACAAAGACAAAGCTTGGAAACACTGATGCAAAAAGTGCAGTGGATGAGGTGTTCGCTGCAGAAGTAACAAGATATTTTGATAAGAATGTTGAAATACTAAAAACAATTTTAGACAATTCCATGCGTTCGTATACTGCACGTAAGGCTGGTGACAAAGCTAGAAGTGCTGTGTTAAAACAACTCAATGATGTGGATACCAAAAGTAAATTAGCCGCATGTTCTTCAAAGAAACCAGAAGAATGTGAAGTGTATATTGTCGAAGGTGATTCCGCGGGTGGTACCGTAAAAACAGCAAGAAACCGTCGTACTCAAGCTGTTCTTCCACTACGCGGTAAAATTATTAACGTAGAAAAGGCAACCTTAGAAAAGATTCTCGTTAACAACGAAATCAAATCGATGATTGCTTCCTTTGGCTGCGGAATCGGTGACGATTTTGATATCACCAAGCTTCGATACGATAAAATTATTATCTTAACCGATGCCGACGTCGATGGTGCTCATATTAGTACCCTATTACTCACCTTCTTCTATCGATTTATGCCAGAGCTAATTCTAGAAGGAAAAGTATATCGTGGTCTTCCACCATTATTCCGAGTGGAATATGAGGACTCTTCTAACAAAAAGAAGAAAAAATCAGAATATATCTTCAATGAATTTGAACTTGAGAAATTCAGAAAGAATACCAATCACAAGATTCTTAACATCCAGCGCTACAAAGGTCTTGGTGAAATGGATGCTGAACAGTTATGGGAGACAACTCTCAATCCTGAAACAAGAATACTAGCACAGGTCACCATCAATGATACCGTAGAAGCAGACGAAACAACGAATATATTAATGAGCAGTAACGTCCCTCCTCGTCGTGCCTTTATCATGGATGAAGCAAAACAAGCTACACTAGATATATAAAAACGGAGGACTTTGAATGAAAAAAGATACAGAAAATATCATACAGTTAGATTTTTCTGAGGAAATGAAAACCTCATTTCGTAATTATGCGTTGAGTGTTATCATCTCACGAGCTCTTCCGGATGTCCGCGATGGATTAAAACCGGTGCAACGAAGAATCCTGTATTCCATGGTAGAACTTGGACTTGATCCAAAAAAGCCTCACAGAAAGAGTGCACGTATCGTTGGTGATACCATGGGTAAATATCATCCTCATGGTGATAGCTCCATTTATGATGCTCTTGTCCATATGGCCAAAGATTATTCCTTGCAAATCCCACTTGTGGACGGTCACGGTAACTTTGGTTCGATCGATGGAGATGGTGCTGCTGCGATGCGTTATACCGAGGCACGTCTTTCCAACGGTTCCATGACAATGTTAGATCATTTGGATAAAGGCCTCGTGGAGTTCATCCCAAACTTTGATGATAGCGAGAAAGAACCGTCGGTACTTCCTGCGATGATTCCAAACCTGTTGATCAATGGTACCACTGGTATCGCAGTTGGTATGGCAACCAATATTCCTACTCATAATCCAGCAGAAGTTATCGATGGTGTAATTGCCTATATTGATAAGCCATCCATATCAATCCCAGAATTAATGCAGTACATTCCTGGTCCAGATTTCCCAACTGGTGGTTCCATCGTTAATAAAGAAGTACTACCAGCCTTATATGAAACTGGAGAAGGCAGAATCAAAATACGTGCAAAAACCGTGATTGAAGCTGGGGAAAATGGTAGAAAAAATATCGTAATTACAGAAATCCCTTATACGGTTGCTGGTAACAAGACAAAGCTCGTGGAAAGTCTTGTTGACTTAATGAAGGATAAGATATTCGATGAAATCTTTGATGTTCGTGATGAATCGAATAAAGAAGGAATTCGTATTGTAATCGAAGTCAAAAAAGATCGGGATGTTGACAACCTACTGAATGGTCTATATAAAAAGACGATGATGGAAGATACCTTTGCCGTTAACCTCCTGGCAGTCAAAGAACAACAGCCAATTACCTTTAATTTAAAGAGTTTAATCATGGAATTCGTTTCCTTCCAAGAAGAGCTCTACACCAAACAGTATCAGCATCTATTGGAGAAAGCACAGAAACGTCTTGAAATTGTGGAGGGTTTGATTCGAGCAACCGATGTCATTGATCTCATCATTGAAATTCTGCGTGGTTCCTCATCCATCCGACAAGCAAAGGATTGTTTGATTCAAGGTATTACACAAGACATCAAGTTTAAATCCGAAGCCTCCAAAAAGAGGGCTTCTAAACTAGACTTTACAGAACGTCAGGCAGATGCAATTTTAGCTATGCCACTGAGTAAATTAATTGGCTTAGAAATACTCAGACTACATGAAGAGAATCAGAATTTGTTGAAAGACATCGAATCTTTTGAAAAGATTTTAGGTAGCCAAAAAGAGCTTTATAAAGTCATCAAAAATAATTTGAAAGAATACAAAAAGCAGTTTAATCAACCTCGCCGTACTGTCTTAGCAAATATGGAGATCTCAGATTACGTAGAAGAAGTAAAGATTGAAGATATTTATATCCTAATCGACAAATTTGGCTATACAAAATCCGTTGATAATGCAAGTTTTTCGCGTGCTAATGAAGACAGTATCAAGGACTATGTCTATACGATTAAAATGAAGAATACCGATCGTCTTTGCATCTTTACTGCTCAAGGTAATATGTATCAGGTCAAAGCAGAAAAGATTCCAAAGTGTAAGTTAAAAGATAAGGGTACACTCATTCATAACCTTTGTAAGGTAGATAAAGAGGAAATTCTTCTTTATATTCCATTTGAAGAGTTATTTGAATCCCAGCTTATGTTCACTACAAAATATGGTTATATCAAGCTTGTTTCGGGCATTGAATATGAGACGAATCGTTCTGTCATCTCAACTACCAAACTAGAAGCTACGGATTCATTAGTATCTGTTTTATGTCTAACTGGACACATGGTATCCAGTCCAGATTCTAAAGTCATCCTCTTAACAGAAGATGGATTATCCCTTGGTTTCCCATTAAGTGAGGTTTCAGAATTGAAAAAAACCAGCCGAGGTGTCAAAGGGATCGCATTGGAAAAAGAGGATACTGTAGCATTGGCAACCGTAGTAACTCCAGACATTGAGTTCTTTGAATACAAGCAAAAGCAACTTTCTGCAAAAAAAGTGCGAAATCGAAAACGAGGCGCAAAAGGACAAAAAGCTAGTTTATAGGACATGGGGATTGTGAAGGGCTGTCGCATCATTCGGACATTGTATCCCATATAATATCATATTTATGTTCCCACCGTGGCTAAGTCACAAAATATGATATTATATGGGATACAAAATCGAATGATACGACAGCCCTCATCTCATTTGTCTTATAAAGGATGACTGACTATCAACTTACTAATATACTATGGATTTTGCTTATGATATGGGATACTAGATAGTATTTCCAAATGATGATAGCATGATATCACCAATCTCCTTTGCTGATCAACGGATTCAGTATTTTGGTCAATATACTTTGTTATTTTCAGAGTATCTTTTCTTTGG
>JAEZKD010000015.1 GCA_023415655.1 Bacillota bacterium
ACGATTAAAAAAATAATATGATATAAATCGGTTCAAACAATATAAACATTAGAGAACGATACAGCACAATATAAACCAACATATAATGCTACAGTTCAAGAAAGGTTAGAAAGATAGGAAAAACAAAAGATATACCCCAATATCCATACCGTACACTACATAACAAGCCAAAGAATGAAACAGAACAATACAGACTAAAACTCAAACAAGTGATAGCATAAAAAAAGCCTTCTCATTTTGATATGTGATACCTAACAAAGGAATCACATATCAAATCTGAGAAGGCTTTTGCTTTATAAAACCAGTCTCGTCAAAATCAATCTCGTCAAAATCAATCTCATCAAAACCAATCTCATCATCAACAATCTCTAGTTCGAATTACGACTAGCACGTTTACGAAGTGTTGGATCTAAGATCTTTTTACGAATACGTAAGCTCTTAGGTGTTACCTCAAGTAACTCGTCAGCATCAATGTAATCGAGTGCTTGTTCTAAGCTTAAGATTCTTGGTGGAGTAAGACGAAGAGCTTCATCTGCGCTTGAGGAACGTGTATTCGTTAACTGCTTACGCTTACATACATTGAGTTCGATGTCTTCAGCTTTTGCGTTCTGTCCAATAATCATACCAGAGTAAACCTTTTCACCAGGTCCAATGAATAAAGTACCACGTTCTTGTGCATTAAATAAACCATAAGTGATGGATTCACCATTTTCAAAGGCGATTAAGCTACCAGTTTTACGGTAAGCGATGTCACCCTTATATGGGCCATAGCCTTCAAAGGAGGTATTTAGGATACCATTACCCTTGGTATCGGTCATGAATTCACCACGATATCCGATCAAACCACGTGCAGGGATTAAGAATTCAAGACGGGTATAACCACCACTGATGCTGGACATACCAAGCAATTCGCCTTTTCTTTGGCTAAGCTTATCAATGACAGTACCAGTGAATTCATCTGGAACGTCAACGAATGCTTTTTCCATTGGCTCAAGCTTCTTACCATTTTCATCGGTATGATATAATACTTCAGCTTTACTTACTGCGAATTCAAAGCCTTCACGTCTCATATTTTCTACTAATACGGAAAGGTGAAGCTCACCACGACCAGAGACCTTAAAGCATTCTGTTGTTTCTGTTTCTTCTACACGTAAAGAAACGTCTGTATTTAATTCACGGAATAAACGCTCACGTAAATGTCTGGAGGTAATGAATTTACCTTCCTGACCAGCAAGTGGGCTATCATTTACCATAAAGCTCATAGAGATGGTTGGCTCAGAGATCTTTTGGAATGGGATTGGGATAATTGCGTCTTGTGAACAGAGGGTATCGCCAATGTGAATGTCAGGAATACCAGAGATGGCAACGATGGAGCCAATGGTTGCTTCTGCAACTTCGACCTTTTTAAGACCATCAAATTCATATAATTTGCTTACCTTTACTTTACGGAATTTATCTGGATCATGGTGATTTACAATCACAACATCCTGATTTACTTTGATAACACCATTATCGACTTTACCAACACCGATACGGCCAACATATTCATTATAATCAATTGTACTAATCAATACCTGAGTTCCAGCCTCTGGATCACCTTCTGGTGCAGGGATGTAATCAAGAATTGTTTCAAATAAAGGCTCCATGTTCTTTTGTGTGTCACCTAATTCAAGAATTGCAATCCCTGATTTTGCAGAAGCAAAAACGAATGGACAATCGAGCTGTTCATCACTAGCATCTAGATCCATGAATAATTCAAGTACTTCATCGATTACTTCGGTTGGTCTAGCTTCTGGACGGTCAATTTTATTGATACATACGATTACTGGGAGGGAAAGCTCTAATGCTTTCTTTAGAACAAACTTGGTTTGAGGCATAGCACCTTCAAATGCATCTACGACTAAGACTACACCATTTACCATTTTAAGTACACGTTCTACTTCCCCACCAAAGTCAGCATGACCTGGAGTATCAATGATGTTTATTTTAACACCTTTATATACAACGGCAGTATTTTTTGAAAGTATGGTAATACCACGCTCTTTTTCAATGTCATTAGAGTCCATAACTCTTTCTTCAACAACCTGGTTACTGCGGAATACACCGCTTTGCTTTAATAACTCGTCTACCAGGGTTGTTTTACCATGGTCAACGTGTGCGATAATTGCAATATTTCTTACATCTTCACGTTTTGTATTCATACGGAATCCTTCTTTCCTGTTTTGTTCCACTATAAGTTCCATTATTTATCATCACCTTTTGTATTGTATCATATTTTCACGAATTTACAAGGATTTTCTCTTACCATCCAAGATTAGCAAGGGGTTAGGAGTCAAGGGGAGCGGCAATAAGTCTAGAAATCGAATGCAAATGCATGAATTATGGTTGAAATCAAAGCTTTTCTAAAGTTTTTCCTAAGTATAAGTATAATTTTTATCATTTATCCAAACAATAGATATAAATTTATGGGAATAACACCTAAAAATTTAAGAATTCACTAAGAATCTTCAATATTTTTGAATAATATGTAAAAAATGTAAATTTCTACTTGTAAGAAAACAAGTTTTAGGGTATAATAGATTCAAACCGACAGTAAATTAATTCCAAATGAAATCTGCAAAGGGGCTTAATTAAGGAAAGTAGTAGTGTTTGCGATAATAACTTAGAAATTTGTCGTAAAAACTCTATCAAAAAGAATTGAAATGTAAATTATTTCCTTATATAATTAAGGCAGATAGAATACAAATTGTTGTAGAGAAAATCTAAAACGAACCTGAAGAAAAGAAGGGAGTTGTACAGTATGACAGATAAAGTATTTGATAACAATCAAGTAAGTGTTGCAGGCGAGGTAATGAGCGAATTTACTTTTAGCCATGAAGTCTTCGGAGAGGGCTTTTACTTATTAGAGGTGCTTGTTGGTAGATTAAGCAACTCGTATGACGTAATCCCAGTTATGGTATCGGAGCGTCTAATCGATGTGAAAGAAAGCTACAAAGGTAAATTTGTTGAAGTGAGTGGTCAGTTCCGTTCTTATAATCGCCACGAAGACAGCAAGAATCGTTTAGTACTTTCTGTATTCGCACGTGAGATTAAGGTGGAAGATCAGGAGATTGAAGGAGCTAAGCCGAATTACATTTTCTTGGATGGTTTTGTTTGTAAACCACCTGTGTATCGTAAAACGCCATTAGGAAGAGAAATTGCTGATATTTTATTGGCAGTGAATCGTCCATATGGCAAGTCAGACTATATTCCATGTATTTGTTGGGGTAGGAATGCGAGATTTGCAGAATCGTTTGAAGTGGGAGGACATATTCAGGTATGGGGCAGAATTCAAAGCCGTGAATATCAGAAAAAGATGTCAGAAATTGATTTTGAAAAACGTATTGCATACGAAGTCTCTGTGAGCAAATTGGAATATATCGATAGCGAAGAAGAATAATTAAGAAAGGGCTGTTCACAAGATATTACATGTGGCAGTCTTTTTTTTCTTGAATATAATATCTAATGAGAGGGAAATAATTGGTTGACAACGAGGTAGTGTAGTGCTAATATTGTCTTACTTACAATTGAAAAGCAATTGGTAGAGGTGCATCGATTATTAGTAAACGATTTGATATGTCAGGCATAGAAGAGAGTCGTTAAAAGGATGAGATGCCGAAGCTTTGAGACCCTGATGTCAAAAGAGCTGGTTGTATGATGAATAATCATTCGACTGTCATCAAGTGATTGATGGAGCGCTACCTAAAGAATATGTATACGTGAATTCTTTAGTGTCGACTCCTTGTCGGCTTTTTTTAGTTATAGGCAATTGCTTATAATTTTGCCAACAAATATTATGGAGGTGCGATTATGTCTATTTTTACAGGTGCAGGTGTTGCAATTGTTACACCATTTAAGGAAAACGGAGAAGTTAATTTTGAAAAGCTTGGAGAGTTGATTGATTTTCAGCTTTCGAATGGTACAGATAGTATTATCATCTGTGGGACCACTGGAGAAGCATCCACATTAAGTCATGAAGAACACATTGATTGTATTCGCTTTGCAGTAGCGCATACGAAAAAGAGAGTACCAGTGATTGCTGGAACTGGTTCGAATTGTACAGATACTGCAATCTATTTAACCAAAGAAGCCTATCAAGCAGGTGCAGATGCAGTTCTTTTAGTAACACCATATTACAATAAAGCAACACAAAAGGGTTTGATTGCTCATTTTTCTGCGATTGCAGCTGTTGATATTCCGATTGTCTTATATAACATCCCTGGTAGAACAGGATGTAACATCTTACCTGAGACAGCAGCTTATCTTTCCAAGAATGTGAGTAACATTGTTGCGATGAAGGATGCAACCGGTAATATTGCTCAAGTTGCACAGACGATCTTAGAATGTGAAGGCAATTTAGATATCTATTCAGGTAACGATGATATGATTGTTCCTATCTTATCCCTAGGTGGAAAAGGTGTTATCTCCGTATTATCGAACATTGCACCAAAACAGACCCATGATATTGTAGCAAAATATCTTGCAGGCGATAACAAGGGGAGTTTAGAACTTCAGTTAAAATATCTTCCATTGATCAATGCATTGTTTAGTGAAGTGAATCCGATCCCAATAAAGAAGGCGATGAACTTTATGGGCTTTGAAGTAGGTCATTTAAGAATGCCATTGACTGAGATGGAAGAGGTGCATGCACAAGCTTTATTAACCGAGATGAAAAAAGTTGGTATCGTGAAATAATAGGAATGCGAAAGAAGGGTGAATTACATGACAGAGATTATTATGGTTGGCTGTAATGGTAAGATGGGGCAGGTCATCAGCAATCTAGTAAAGCAGGATGATTCCGTTGTCATTGTAGCAGGTGTTGATATTTTTGATGATGGTCGAAATGATTATCCCGTGTTTAAAAATATTGAGGAATGTACGGTAAAAGCGGATGTTGTTATCGACTTTTCAAGCCCAAAAGGCTTGGATTTGTTACTAACAATAGGGATTCAAAGAAATCTACCGCTTGTGCTATGTGCGACTGGATATTCCGAAGAACAGCTGGATCAGATTAAGAAGGCAAGTAGTCAAGTTGCTATCTTAAAGTCAGCGAATATGTCTCTTGGTGTGAATACACTCTTAAAATTAGTTCAAACCGCAGCGAAAGTACTGGCAGGTGCTGATTTTGATATCGAGATTGTTGAAAAGCATCACAATCAAAAAGTAGATGCTCCAAGTGGAACTGCCCTAGCCTTAGCAGATGCCATGAATGAAGCCTTGAACAAGGAATATGAATATCGATATGATCGTGCCTCTGTACGTGAAAAAAGAGAGAAAAAAGAGATTGGTATTATGGCAGTCCGTGGGGGTAATATTGTTGGTGAGCATGAAGTTATCTTTGCTGGTACCGATGAAGTGATTGAGTTTAAGCACACAGCATACTCAAAAGCAATCTTTGGCAAGGGAGCAATTGCAGCAGCGAAGTATCTCAAAGGGAAAACACCTGGTATGTATGACATGAGTCAGGTGATTGAGGGATAGGTTTACCTTGACAAACCTAAGTATAAACGGTATACTTTTTTTAACTAAAGAGTGGTTTTAAAAGTACCGCCAATGTTGAATGCGCAGAAGTTATTCGGCTTTTGTCCCTAACTGGGGGCAAAAGCCTTTTTTCTTAGATTAAAGATAGAAAGGTTGAGAGTTATGGGAGATAAAAAGAGAATTTTAACTGGTGATCGTACCACTGGTAGACTGCATTTGGGACATTATGTTGGTAGCTTATCACAACGTGTTGCGTTACAGGATGAATATGATACCTTTATTTTGCTTGCTGACATTCAAGCATTAACTACACACTTTGAGAATCCTGAGTTAATTAATAGCAGTATCTATGAAGTGGCTATGGATAATTTATCAGTGGGTCTAGATCCGAATAAGGTGACTATTTTCCAACAGTCGCAGATCAAAGCAATTGCTGAACTTACTGTATTCTATTCGATGTTTGTTTCAGTGAATGTATTACGTCACAATCCAACCATCAAAACAGAAGCTGCAAACTATGGTTATAGTGATATGACATACGGTTTTCTTGGATATCCAGTCAGCCAATCTGCAGATATCACCTTCTGTAATGCTGACTTAGTTCCAGTGGGAGAAGATCAGCTTCCTCATATGGAGTTAACAAGAAAAATTGTTCGTCGCTTCAATGATCTATATGGAGAAACTTTAACTGAGCCATCTGCAAAGTTAAGTAATTGTTCCCGTTTGGTAGGTCTTGATGGAAATGCAAAGATGGGTAAAAGTCTTGGAAATGCCGTTTATCTTTCGGATGATTCACAAACAGTATTAGATAAGGTAAAAAAAGCAGTTACCGATAAGAATCGTGTTAGCATCAAAATTCCAGGGAATCCTGATGTTTGTATGGTACAAAAGTATCATAAGGTGTTCAATGAAGCAGAGCATGGAAATATCTGTGACATGTGTCGTAGTGCAACCATTGGTTGTGTTGCATGTAAGAAGCTATTGGCAGATAAAATCAATGGTTTACTAGATCCATTCCGTGAAAGAAGAGCTTACTATGAGAATCATAGAGATGAAGTGAAAGAAATCATAGTAGCTGGTAGCGAAAAGGCAAATAAAATCGGAGAAGAAACCGTTCAAAAAGTAAAGAAAGCAATGCATGTTTCTATCGATTAAGGTGGAAAGAGCTGACGTAGGAGCTTACCTCCTGTGTCAGTTTTTCTTTTTCACCTTTCTTTCTATTGTATCTGTACTTAATTGACATCATTTTATTATTAGAATAACCTTAGGAATTTCATTGAAATCGATAGGAGGAGAAACATCGTATGAAAATAAATAAATGGATTAGAATCTGTCTATTAACAACACTAATACTCTTTGCAGCATTTCCTGTGAATCAGAATCTGTTTGCCCAAGGTAAAGAACTAGAGTCACGTTTGTTTTACGAAGCTTCTGATATTTATATTAATTCAAAGACGATCATAGATATTGTATATAAGGATCGTATCAAAGGAGAAGAGCTTACGATTCACAATAGCAATGATTCCGTCTTAAAAGTAAAAGAAGGCAAGTGGTACGAGGATAAGAAGACAATCATATTACAACCAAAGAAATCTGGAAGTTCTACGATTACGATAACCACAAACGATCAAGAACAATTAACCATCACCGTACATACTCAAAAAAGACAAGAGATGACTCCACAAGAAATCTATGAAACCACCAACAAAGCAATGGTTGAAATCCTAACCTTTGATGCGAATGAATCTATGAGCATGGGCTCTGGTTTTTTTATCAATAGTAATCAGATTCTAACAAACTACCATGTCATCGAGTATGCCAATCGCATGATTGTAAGAGATTACGATGGAGCTACCTATGAAGTAACACATATTTATGATTATAATACTAGCTATGATCTAGCAATCTTAGGAGTAAAAGAAGCTTCCAAGGAAGCTCTTATCTTAAATAAAAATGAAGTGGAAACTGGAATGGATGTTTATGCACTTGGAAGTCCATTGGAATTATCCGGTACTATCTCAGAAGGGATTGTATCAAAAGCATATCGCCAATATGAAGGAAAGACATATCATCAAAGTACTGCATATATCTCGCAAAGTAGTGGTGGAGGTCCATTGCTCAATAGTTACGGTGAGGTGATAGGTATCAATACCTTGAGAATTCTTGGTGGACAAAACATCTATCTAGCAGTTGATATTGATTACGTCAAACTTTTAGATCGTTATCATCCAAAGCCAATTAAAAACTTATATACAGAGAATCAAGGTAAGATTAAAATCCAAGAAATTTATATTACAATTCCTTAAGGAGGTATTAGATGATGAAAAGCGTTATAAGAAAGATTTGGTTTGTACTTGTAATCAGTATGATATCAGCTATCTTTCCCATCAATGGATATCAAGTACAAGCAAAGTCAGTGACAAAAGAAGTAAGCTATGGATTCGAGAATAGCTCCTATGTGGTACCAATTGGAGAGTCAATCTCACTAAAAGGCAAGTTTTTGTCAAAGGAAGTGAAATACCGTGTTGGAGATTCTTCGGTGTTAAAAATAGAGAAGGATGGAACCGTTACCGGGTTGCAACAAGGTAGAACCTATCTTTATGCAACGGATGGTGAGAATACATATCGCTGCCTTATTGCAGTCTTGGTAGAACGATTATCAACACCACAAACGAGTTATACGATTACCCATGATGAGGTAATTTATGTTAAGTTTCAAGATAGAAAGCTAAATGAAAAACTAATTGTGTCTTCAGCAGACGAATCGATTGTTAAGGCAGAGGTTGAGGGTTATGAAGGGGATCAGGTTGCAGTTGCTTTAAAAGTAAAGAAGCTGGGTACTACAACCCTTCATATTGGTCGCTCTAATTCCATGGAGGAGTTTACAATTGATGTCATAGTGAAAGAGCAACCCGTATTAAGTGCAGTGGATATATACAAAAAGTGTTCGAGTGCAATGGTTGAAATTGTATCTAAGACGTCTTTGGGAGATGAAAGTTTAGGCTCTGGATTTTTTGTATCGCCGAATCAGATTGTAACCAATTATCATGTAATTGAGAACTCAGTTTCCTTGGTTGTAACTGCTTATGATGGGGAGGAGTTCAAAGTTGAAAAGCTCTTAGATTATGATGAGACCTTTGATTTGGCTCTTCTGTTAGTAGATGCAGATCACGAGTATTTGGAGATTTCTTATGCACCAGCGGTAACAGGCAATCGTATTTATGCGATTGGAAGCCCATATGGGTTAACTGGAACTTTTTCTACGGGCATTGTATCAAAAGCACTTCGAATGTTAGATGATGATATCTTTTATATTCAAATCACAGCCTCCATCTCAAGAGGGAATAGCGGTGGACCTTTGATCAATCGTTATGGTGAAGTGATTGGAGTGAATACCTTAACACGAATGGATGGTCAAAATCTTAATTTTTCTGTTCCAATGACTTACTATCTGAATTTAAATCCCTTCTCAGGAAGAAACATTGAAAGCTTTTTTGATGCGAATAAATCGGAGTAAACAAAGTATATTCTTCGTAATCGATTAATATAATGATAAAGACAAACAAGCTATAGTAATTGGGGGCATGGATGAAACACAAAGAATTGATTAAGAAGATCATATTATTAACAATCAGTGTAATTATCATTCTGTTTATTATAATTAATAATTTTATTGGTGGCTCAGGTCGTCCAAAAACCAACAAGACACCTTCAGGAGCAATCACTGGAGAAGGAATCTCTTATGAGGAGGCTGCACGATACTTTAGTTTTTTCCTTTTCTCAAGAGAAGAGATGCAAGCACTGCAAGGGAGTAGTAAATCCATGTATGTAAATGCCTTGGTGGAAGGTGGAGTGATTGAGAAGGTCGAAGATGACCTATCACAAAATCTCACCTGTGGTACCTTCAGAGACATGCTATGGGCTCTCGTCGATTTACTTGATCTTAATTATAAGGAGCTGAGTGCGTCATTACCAGTACGTTTACAGAGTGTGACTGAGGAGGATGAGTTACTGTATACAGAATTCATCGAAGTTTATCAGTCCATGATCAATCAGGTCAATGAAAAACGTGGAAGTATGTTCTTAGTCGAGAAACTCTATCTCTTATCAACCACTGAGTCAAACCAGGTTGGAACCTATATTGCTCAAAATCAAACGACCTATTATTCAGATACCAATTATATTACATTTCAACAAGATGATTATGTTGAGGTGTTAACATATCAGGGTGAGATTCTGATGCTATTATCAAAGTTAAATGAACCTGTTACCATACATAATGCGTATCTAAAGAAAGGACAAGATCAAGAGATTCAAGCCTATATTTGTTCTGTGGACCGGGAATATAAAACGAGCCTTCCTTTGTCAGAAAGCTTTTCTAATGTTGTGGGAGATATAACCCTTGAGAATGGTGTCGTAACTCAAATCTCCTTAAAATCAGAAATCATTCGTGGAAAGGTATTGCTTACTGGTAAGGATGAAATTGAAATTGAAGGCTATGGAGTCTTACCACTCCATGAGGATTATCGTATTTATAAGGTATATGGTGAACTTAAGATGGAGCAGACCAATAGCATCTTAGTTGGTTATGCAGTGACAGATTTTGTGGTATCAGAAGGAAAAGTATGTGCAGCGTTAATTCAAGAAAAAATAAATGCAGATAACATTCGTGTCTTAATTAATACAACAGGTTATCAATCGGTCTATCATGATGTAGTTACCTTTACTTCAGAGGAGGATTTTATCATTGATGATGGAGAACATCAGGTAACGATAAAGGCTGGTGATTCGGTAACCGTTGCAAAAGGGAGTAAAATGCTTGAAAGTGGTCGAATCAAGGTTACCTCGACCAACGAAGAAGGAAAAATCCAACTTACTAGCATAAGTCGTAGCTATGGTATGCCAAAATATCGTGGAAGCATTGAAATCGCTGTATCAGATAAGGGCTTGACAGTAGTAAATGAACTAAGTATTGAAGAATATCTATATTCCGTCGTTCCAAGTGAAATGCCTATTAGTTATGGAGATGAAGCATTAAAGGTGCAGGCAGTATGTGCAAGAAGCTATGCGTATAAGCAATTAATGGCGAATAAATATAGTACCTATGGAGCTCATGTTGATGATAGTGTAAATTGCCAGGTGTATAATAATGTGGAAGAGAGTGAAGCCTCAATCTTAAGTGTTAAGGAAACCTATGGACAAGTACTAACCTCAGATGGCAATGTGATTACCGCTTTTTATTTTTCTACCTCCTGTGGATATACGGCAGCAGTCGAGGATGTATGGCAGGATTCAGCAAGTGCTTCGTATCTGTCTGGAAGATTTCAGGCAGAGACCGAGATTAGTGTGGATTTATCCAAAGAGAGTAATTTTCGTAATTTTATTATAGCAGATAGTGTTGAAGTATTAGAAGGGAACACTGTGACTCAAAAGTCGTTTGAAACCTTTGAAAGTGGCTTCTTGATGTATCGCTGGAATGTCACCTTTGATCTTGCGATGCTAAGTAATCAAATCAATGAAAAGCTAAAAACTCAATATACTTATAATTCAAATTCAATCTTAACCTACATTGGAAAGATTACAGATACGAACCTAGAAACAATGGAGTTAAAAAATAAAAGAGTAGTCAATGATATGGTGTTTGCAACCAAACCAGTGGATACCATCGGCACCATACGTGATCTTCAAGTAGTGGAGCGTGGAGAAAGTGGAATTATCAAAGCATTGATGATCATTGGAACAGAAAAGACAATATTACTAAGATATCAAACGAATGTGAGAACCTTCCTTGCACCAACGAATCTAGATATCATTCGTCTAGATGGAAGTACGATTAGTGGAATGTCCTTATTGCCAAGTGCTTTTTGTATTCTAGATCCAATTCGAGTGGATGGTAAATTAACTGGCTTTTTAGTAACTGGAGGTGGCTTTGGGCATGGTGTTGGTATGTCACAAAACGGTGTGAAGGCATTGACCAAATTGAATTGGAGTTATGAAGATATACTAAAGCATTATTATTCCGATACAGAAATAACGGTAATCTATGAGTGAAATACTCATAGATTACCGTCATCTATATGGTCATTCTTAGATTGAAATAGTTTTTTAAGTGCTGTCATTACCGTAGGATTGCTTAATACCGAGTTAAGCTCAGCACCAATGAACATCATGTACATACAAGCATAAAGCCAAAGCATACATAAGACAATCGCAGTTAAGCTTCCATAGGTATAAGAGATATTGCTCATATTATCAATATAAAAAGAGTAAAGATAGGAAAAAATCATCCAGCCGGTGGCACATAAGATAGCGCCAGGTAATTCACGAACTAATTTGGTTTTTCGATTCGGTACTGCCACATATAATAAAAGGAAAAATAAAACCAAAATACACAAACCAACAATCGTTCGAATTGATATCACAACAAGAGCAAAATCAGCTAACAGTGGAATTTGCTCCACAATCCATAGATATAACTGATTACCAAATACAAAAATAACAAGAAGTACGATTAATAGGACTGCAAATAGTAAGGTGTATAGTGTTGCTTTTAGTCGAACACGTAGATAACTTCTTGTTTCAGTGTTAGCATATACTCCATTCATACCTCGAATGATCGAAAGAATTCCTCGCGAGGAAGTCCATAAGGTTGCAAGAATGGTCACAGAAAGAAGTGCAGAAGAAGATGCCTTATCATAAAGTTCACTTACAATTGTAATCGTAGAGGACTGTAATGCAGTCGGGAAGATGGTTCGACATACTTGCATAATTTCGCTTTCTGTAAAGGGTAAAAAACGAAGCAAGGATAGTAAAAACATAGCAAACGGAAAAAATGATATAAAGATAAAAAATGCTGCCTGTGCTGAAAAGGCACTCACAAAATCATCTCTTAGCTTGCGACTAAAGACTCGAATAATTTTTATAATAGAGATAATAAGCATGCACCATACCATTCCCATCTGTTTATTATTAATATATTATATTTAGTAATCATATAATATATTTGTGTGATTCGTCAAGAATTATGCGAAGTTGATGATCCAGGAAGGGAATTTGCTTGACAAAAATGGTAGATATGATACAATAAGCCCTATAAGAAAAAAGCTATGATGGTGTTGCTTGATAGCATTTAGATTATATTTTTCTTACAGAGAGAGGGAGTCACCGGCTGCAAGCTTCCTTAAGTTCAGAATATAATTGATTTTCGCACCGGAGCTGCATGTTTGAACTCGTAATACATCGACAGTAGAATATGACGTGAATGCACGTTACGCATGACTTTAAGTGTCTAACTCTTTGGGTTAGAAATTAGGGTGGTACCGCGGGTTAATATACTCCGTCCCTTTGTGTAGGGACGGAGTTTTTTTATGCAATAGGAAATTCCGGGGGATTTCCTATTGCATAAAAAGGCTTTCAAAAAGATGAAAGCCAAGATCGCACTGCGGCGGTATGGAGGTTTTTGATGAAAGGAGATTATTCATGAAAGAGAAATTGAATGCGATTAAAGAGCAGGTATTAGAAAAAATCCACAGTTGCGATACTCTTGATGTCTTAAATGAAATCAGAGTTGCTTATCTTGGAAAAAAAGGTGAATTAACGAATGTATTAAAATCCTTAAAAGATGTTGCACCAGAAGAAAGACCAATGGTTGGTCAGCTTGTGAATGATGTAAGAGTACAGATTGAGGAGCTTTTAGAAGAAAAGAAGACAACACTTACAAAAGCAGCACGTGAAGCAAAGATGAAGGCTGAGACAATTGACGTTACACTCCCAGCGAAAAAACCTATGCTTGGACATAGACATCCAAATACGATTGCATTAGAAGAGGCCGAAAGAATCTTTATTGGTATGGGATATGAAGTAGTGGAAGGTCCAGAAGTAGAATACGATTACTATAACTTTGAAGCACTCAATATTCCAGCAAATCACCCTGCCAAGGATGAACAGGATACGTTTTATGTTACTAGTAACATCTTACTTCGTACACAAACCTCTCCAGTACAGGTACATGAGATGGAAAAAGGAAAGCTTCCAATTCGTATGATTGCACCTGGTCGAGTATTCCGTTCGGATGAAGTGGATGCAACGCATTCTCCTTCCTTCCATCAGATTGAAGGACTTGTAATCGATAAGAACATTACCTTCGCTGACTTAAAGGGAACACTTGCAGAGTTTGCAAAAGAATTGTTTGGACCAGAAACGAAAGTTAAATTCCGTCCACATCACTTCCCATTCACAGAGCCAAGTGCAGAAGTGGATGTATCCTGCTTTAAATGTGGTGGAGAAGGTTGCCGTTTCTGTAAAGGTTCTGGTTGGATTGAAATCTTAGGTTGTGGTATGGTTCATCCAAATGTATTAAAGATGAGCGGTATTGATCCAGAAGAATATACAGGTTTTGCATTTGGTGTAGGACTTGAGCGTATCGCGTTATTAAAATATGAGATTGATGACATGAGATTGTTATATGAAAATGACATGAGATTCTTAAAACAGTTCTAGTCATTTGGAACAATAGATGG
Organism: Bacillota bacterium; assembly: GCA_023415655.1. GTDB lineage: Bacteria > Bacillota > Clostridia > Lachnospirales > Lachnospiraceae > Lachnoclostridium. The sequence goes on from JAEZKD010000015.1 coordinate 14,040, forward strand.
ATGAGTTGAAAGGAGTTAATTATGAATACACCACTTTCATGGATTAAGGCATATGTGCCTGAACTTGATTGTACAGCACAAGAATATACAGATGCAATGACATTATCAGGAACCAAGGTTGAAGGTTTTGAACGATTAGATGCAGACTTAGACAAAATTGTAGTAGGTAAGATTTTATCGATTGAAAAGCACCCAGATGCAGATAAATTAATTGTCTGCCAGGTACAGATTACAAAAGAAGGAGAAAGCGTTCAGATTGTAACTGGTGCAAAGAATGTAAAAGAAGGCGACATTATCCCAGTTGTGTTAGATGGAGGACGTGTTGCTGGTGGTCATGATGGCAACAAGACAGCAGGTGGCATTAAGATTAAGAAGGGTAAATTACGTGGAGTAGAATCCTGTGGTATGATGTGCTCGATTGAAGAGCTTGGCTCCAATAAAGAGATGTACCCAGATGCACCTGAGGATGGAATCTATATCTTTAGCGACAATAAAGAATATGACAATATTGAAATTGGTTCCAGTGCAATTGAAGTACTTGGCTTAAAGGATGTTGTATTTGAGTATGAAGTTACTTCAAATCGTGTGGATTGCTTCGGTGTATTAGGAATTGCTCGAGAGGCAGCAGCAACCTTTAGAAAGCCATTTGTGCCTCCTGTGGTAAAAGAGACTGGTAATAGCGAAAAGGCAGAGGACTATATTAGCGTAGAAATCAAGGACGAAGATCTTTGCTCTCGTTATGTTGGAAGAATTGTTAAGAACATTAAGATTGGACCATCTCCACTTTGGATGCAGAGAAGATTATCTGCGATTGGTATTCGCCCAATCAATAATATCGTAGACATCACCAATTATGTTATGGAAGAGTACGGTCAGCCAATGCATGCCTATGATTTAGCTACGATTGCTGGTAACAAGATTATTGTTCGTCGTGCAAACGATGGTGATCAATTTGAAACCCTAGATGGTCAGGTACGTAATGTGGATTCTAATACCTTAATGATCTGCGATGCCCAAAAAGCAGTTGGTATTGCTGGTATCATGGGTGGTGAAAACTCAAAGATTACCGATGATGTAACAACCTTATTATTCGAAGCTGCTTGCTTTGATGGAACCAATATTCGTATCACTGGTAAGAAGTTAGGGTTACGTACGGATGCTTCTGCTAAGTTTGAAAAAGGTTTGGATCCAAACAATGCAATGGCAGCGATGAATCGTGCTTGTCAATTAATCGAAGAGCTTGGTGCTGGTGAAGTAGTTGGTGGTGCTGTGGATGTATATCCAAGAGTACGCAAAGAAAGCCGTATTAAGTTCAGCTGGGAACGTGCTAATAAAGTATTAGGAACGAACATTGCAAAAGAGACAATGATTGAGTACTTTAAGAGCGTTGATTTAGGTTATGATGAAACAACGGATGAAGTAATCGTTCCAAGCTGGAGACAAGACGTTGAGTGTCAGGCAGACTTAGATGAAGAAGTTGCAAGATTTTATGGTTATGATAATATTCCAACGACTTTACCAACAGGGGAAGCAACCACTGGTAAGCTTTCCTTTAAGTTAAGAATTGAAAGCGAAGCAAGAAGTAT
>JAEZKD010000098.1 GCA_023415655.1 Bacillota bacterium
AAAACTACATTTAACTTATCAAAAATAGAAATACTATCTCTTACTATTACCTGATGAGGCTCCCATGAAATAAATGTATATCCATCTTTCATCGGCTCCGGCGCAGCTAATAATGTATCCTCTATTAACCGATCAATTTCAGCATCATCAATACTCTCTACAATATTGGTTTTTAAACCTGAATAAACTGGTAAGCCATCAATAAATTTTCCACCATTTGCATCCAATATTGGACCTACAGGTAAACAATTATCCATCACATAATTGTAATTCTTTAGCTTCTCGTCTTTAGAAACAACTAGTAACTCTTCAGACACTGATGGATCCGTTACAGTAATATTTCCATTCGAATCAGCCGAAATATTTTTTTTAAACAGAAATTGCATTTTATCTGTTACAACTTTATTTAACTGAAAGCTAGATAGGTCTATGCTTTTAATATTAACCAATTTCGCAAACATGTATGACATGTTTATTAACGATGAGGTATCAAATCCACTTAAATCTAAGCTCTCTACCCCACTACTGCAAAACATATATGACATATTTTGCACTGATGAGGTTTTAAATTGATCACCAAAAACTATTTCTCGTAAGTTATTCGTATTATAAAACATACCTTGCATGTCTGTTACGTTGGAAGTGTCAAAACTACTTAAATCCAAAACTGGTACACCACTATTAGAAAACATGTATGACATATTTAGTACTTCTGCTGTATTAAATTTACTTAGATCTAAGTTTGTTAGCAAACTACAATCTTTAAATAAATTATTCATCTTAGTTACTTTTGACGTATTAAAATTACTGATATCTAAGCTTTTTAAAGAACTGCATCCTAAAAATAGATTTGTCATACTAGTTACATTCTGTGTATGAAAACTTTTCAAATCTAAACTTGTTAATGAACTACAGTCTCTAAACATATTATCCATATCGGTTACTTGTTCTGTATGAAAGCTACTCAAATCTAGACTTGTTAAATCTTTGCAATGATTGAACATATACCTCATATTAGTCACTTGATCTGTATTAAAGTTCCTTAAATCTAAATCTGTTAATGAAACACAGCCATCAAACATATATGCCATATTAGTGACTTGTTCTGTATTAAAACCGCTTAGATCCAGATTTAATAATAAACTACATCCAGTAAACATACTGTTCATATCCGTTAAATTTGAGGTATTCAATTGATCATGAAATGTCACACTTCTTAATGTATTACAACCACTAAACAGATGAGACACATCCGTTACTTTTTCAAAATTACAGCCACTGAAATCTACACTAGATAAAGAACTACATCCTTTAAACATACTATTCATATTTGTTATTTCTGAAGTATCTAGTCCACTTAGATCTGCATTTTGAAGTGCTGTATAATTTTCGAATACAGATTTAAAAGAACAGGATACTTGTACTTTTTTACTATTATACTCTTTAAATGTTATACTAGTTAATGTCGATTTCACATTAGAGAAACAGTTCATACTTCCCATTTTTACTTCTTTTCCATTAATTTCTCCTGGTATAACAATATCTTGATCCGTACCAATGTAAACATCTAAAATAATACTTGTGCTATACTCTTTGTATTTCCAATCACTTAACTTAAAAATATCCTTCGTATCTATTTCTTGGTCAACTACTTCTTCTAGTTCATTTGCTTCCTTCTCTTGTACATCTAATTCTGGTTCATAAACATCGCATACATCCTCTACTTCTACATTACTACTAACTATATTGGCTTTCACATAATCGGGCGTAGATATATTAGATGCAATTAAAGTAAGTGTTAATGCAGTAACCGTTCCCACATTTTTTATTTTTTGTTTCTTTTTTTCATAATCTTTTCTCAATTATATGTTCCCCTTATGTATCCATTTACTTTAAGTTTAATTTTAAAGTATTGCTACAATTATCATCAATATATACTTTTTTACATTTATCCCATAATCTTACATGTATTCAGACTCATTCCCGTATTAGTCTTTCTCTTCTAACAAGAATTTTCTAAGAACTAATGATACTTTGGCTCAGTAGCTGCTTTCTCTGATCAAGACAAATGAATCACTTTTAGCAATAAAAAAAGAGAAAAGCTAAAATTTCTAGTTTTTCTCTTGGTTATGATTTGTTGTCAGTAAAAAATAAAAATATTAAAAACTAATTTTATCTGCATCCTTTTTATGTATAAAAATCTCATACTCATACATTTGCGAGGAAGAATTTCCTATACTACCAATATTCCCACGTATTGTCCCTTGTACCGTGCCTTTAACATTCCAATTTCCTAAGTGATTTTTAACTTTATATTTGTACTTAATGGTATTAGTTTCAAGATACTCTCGAATTTCATTAAATCTTTTCATATCGGTTCCGATATAAATGGATTTTGAATTAAATCGTGTTATCATAATTTCCTCCTTCAAAACCAATTGATCTTTAATCGCATTTTTATCCCAGTTTATTAAAATCAAATTCGAAGCATTTCTACTAACTAGATAATATCAGATCCTAACATTTCCAATGAAATATTAACAGGTTTTCTAATTTCAAACAATGGCCCTTCTGCTCCTTGACCCACATGTTGAAATCCATTATGTAGTATCACCTTCTGTGAAATGGCATTGTTCGGTTCTGTCTGTGCTTGGACAGCTTTTACCTCAGGAAATGATAATGCCCATTTCACAATACCTTCAAGTGCTTCTGTCGCAAAGCCATTTCTCCTATATGTTTCGCCAATCCCATAACCTACTTCAACAATACCATCTTCATTTGGCCTCGATATTTCTTATTTTAGATTCATTCTCCATATCGTCTACCTCTTCAATATATCCCTCAAGAAAGTTAAGTTAGATTACTTACATAAGGATATAGATGTCATACTCCTTATCCATATGATAACCCAATTTTTCTGCTAACGCTACAGAAGCCAGGTTTGCAGCTTCCCATACAGGGTAAATATCTCTCTTTAAACATTCTAAAATTAAAGACGCAGCACACGCAGCTGCAATACCTTTTCTCCTGTACTCCTCTAGTGTTCCAATCGTTACACCGATCATATTCTTGTATGTATTATAAGAGGATGCTATACAGATCAGCTGACCACCTTTATAGGCAACATATCCTAATCCCCTTTCACTAAAATCCCTATATGATCGATAAAAACAGCAACCATCCGCAGCCCAATCAATCTTAAGAACTTCCTCGTAAATTTCCTCATCAATTGGCTTAAT
>JAEZKD010000112.1 GCA_023415655.1 Bacillota bacterium
ATGCTAACCAATGGAATGCTATCACTAGGTGATAGAAAATTTCTTGACGGTTAGTGTAAGCGCTTGTATAGTATAAAGAGAGAAATATTTTTATCATGACATATTAATAACTTCCTAAGATTATGTAATAATTGTAGTTATAAGAGGATTTATTTGTTATGATGAATGGTATTAGGAGTAATTCATGAAATTAGTACTGAATATTTTAAAAGGCGTGTTAATCGGTATTGCCAATATCATTCCAGGAGTAAGTGGTGGAACGATGGCAGTTTCTATGGGAATTTATGATCAGATTATTGGATCGGTGACAAATCTTTTTAAGCAATTTAAGAAGAGTGTGTTGACCTTATTACCTTATGCAATTGGTATGGTGCTTGCGATTGTAGGAGTGTCCTATATCATTGAGCCTATGTTTGAGAAGTTTCCATTGCAGACAGCGTCGCTTTTTGTTGGTTTAATTCTCGGGGGATTGCCAATAATCTTGAAAAAGGTGAAAGGAAATGGAATCGATGGACTTGGAGTGGTTCTTTTTGTTCTCTTTTTTGCATTGATTATAGGGTTACAAATATGGGGCGGACAAGGTAGCAAAGAAGTAGTTCTTGAGCTTTCCTTAATAGAAGTAATTAAATTATTTTTTATTGGTATTATTGCATCTGCAACTATGGTCATTCCAGGTGTGAGCGGTTCTATGATCCTATTAAGTCTTGGTTATTATAATCCAATCATTGAAACGATCAATAGTTGTACGAAGGCATTATCTCCATTTGATTTTGATACACTTTTGCGTGGGGCTGGAATTTTAGCTCCTTTTGGTATTGGTGTTGTAATAGGAATCTTTGCGATTGCTAAGGTGATTGAGTTTTTACTTGCTAAGTTTGAGGTAAAGACCTATTATGCGATTTTAGGTTTAATTGTAGCATCACCATTTGCCATTTATATGAGCATAGGTGTCGGTATCATTAGTGTTTCAAGTATTATTATAAGTGTAGCTACATTTGCAATTGGTTTTGCAATTGCTTATGTGTTAGGTAGAGAATAGGAGGGGCTGTCGCGAAGGTGTTGCAGCTCCTTAAAGGAGCATGATTAGAAATGAAAAGAAAATTAGGTTTTTTAATGAGTATTTTACTCGTATTGTCACTCGTTGGTTATGGTGTTGTGAAAGTTGCAGGTAAATCTCATGTGCTTACAGAGGATAAAAAGGAACTTGTGATTGCAACATCCTTTTATCCAGTTTATATTATGGCACTAAATCTGACCGATCAGGTGGAAGGTGTACGTGTTGTTAATTTGACTGAAAATCAGATTGGTTGTGTTCATGATTATCAATTGACAACCAAAGATATGCGAGTGATTGCAGGAGCAGATATTGTTATTTTAAATGGTGGAGAGATGGAGATCTTCATGGAGGATGTACTTCATGATTATCCAAATCTTAAAGTCATAGATGCAAGTGAAGGGATGAGTTTTCTAGAGGGAAGCTCTCATGATCATAGTGCGCATGGTGAAGAAACTGAAGAAGACACCCACACTCATGAAGATGAACTTACCTCAGAAGACGAACATAATCACATTACTAACAATTCAGTGGAAGAATCCCATGATCATGTGCATAACCATAGTGCAATCAATGGACATGTGTGGATGAATATGGAGATGTATCAGCAACAGATTGCAACAGTAGCTGCATATCTGAGTGAGTATGATAGCGAAAATGCTGTTTATTATGAGAACAATGCGAAAACGTACATTGATAAAGTAAAAGCGTTACAGAATGAATATGAAAGCTTAAAGGACTTGACGAGTGGGAAAGAGGTTATTATCTTCCATGATGCGTTTGCATACCTTGCGGATGAGTTAGGGATGGAAGTAGTACATGCAGTTGATACAGATTCTGAGACTGCACTTTCTGCAGGAGAGCTAGCAGAGGTAGTGGAAGAGATAAAGCTACACTCAATTCAATATCTTTTTACAGAAGAACAGTATAGTACAAAAATTGCAGATCAGGTGTCATCAGAAACCGGAGCTAAGGTATATGTTATGGATTCTCTTGTAACCGGAGAGTCGGATAAGGATACTTATTTAAATGGTATGAAGCAGAATTTAGAGCTTTTATACGATACATTTTCCAAGTAATCCGGATTTGAGTGCAGAAAGGTAAACATATGTATAATCAACATCAAACAACAGACTCTGACAATGAAAATTGTCAGGGGGCATGTGGACTTCACTGTATTCGTATGAATAACATTGGAGTAACCATCGGGAAGACCAAAATTATAGAGAACATCAATCTTCACATTCACTGTGGTAAATTGACGGTTATTATTGGTCGTAATGGAGCAGGAAAAAGTACCTTAATTAAGGCAATGCTTGGAGAAATCAAGCATGAAGGAACCATTGAGTTCAAAGATATGAAAGACAATAGCATGTCACATCTAAAGATCGGTTATGTGCCACAGCATTTAAATGTTGAAAAGAATACACCAACTAGTGTTTATGATATGTTTGCAAGCTATATTACAGATTTTCCTGTATTTTTATGTAGGAAGAAAAAGATTTACCAAGAAATCAAAGAGCGACTTGCGTTGTTTGAAGCTCAGGAGTTAATTGACAAGCGTGTTTGTGATTTGTCTGGAGGCGAATTACAGCGTGTGCTATTGTCGATTGCATGTACACCAACACCAAATCTACTGCTGTTGGATGAGCCAGTTTCTGGTATTGACCGCAATGGGATGCAGCTATTTTATCGCAATATAGAGATGTTAAAGAAAACTTATGATTTAGCATTTATTCTTGTTTCCCATGATTTAGAGTTCGTAGAAAAATATGCGGATTATGTAATCTTACTAGATAAATCAATTATCAAGGAAGGAACCCCAACGGAGGTACTGCAAAGCAAGGAATTTAAAGAGATCTTTGGAAGTACACGTAAGGCTTGGGTATAACCGTTGTATAGTTTTATTGGAATCTAGAAAAAGGAAAAGGAAACATAATAATGAACGGAATCTATCAAGTGATGGAAGCGTTGCTTCCATTTGAATTTATCACATATGATTTTATGAAGAATGCTCTTCTTGCGATACTAATCATAACGCCATTGTTTGGGATTCTTGGTACTATGATTGTAAATAATAAGCTGGCATTTTTTTCGGATGCTCTTGGACATTCGGTTTTTACAGGGATGGCTATTGGAATCTTACTAGGGTTTTCGGATACAAATGTTTCAACACTGATCTTTGGTGTCGTGTTTGCACTACTGTTAAATCGCATCAAGCGCTTGAATACAGTGTCTGCAGATACTATTATTTCGGTGTTCTCTTCGACAAGCACTGCAATTGGATTGGTTATATTATCGAGAAATGGGAACTTTTCAAAGTATTCTGCTTTATTTGTCGGTGATATACTGAGCATAACGGTTAAGGAAATTATATATCTTATTATTATATTTATTGTAATTTTAACCTTTTGGTTTATGTTCTTTAATAAGCTTCATGCAGTCAGCTTAAATCCTAGTCTTGCAAAAAGTAAAGGCATCTCAATTGTAGCAATCGAGAATATGTTTGCTATTTTAATAGCATTGATCGTTATGCTTACAATTAAATGGGTTGGTATACTCATTATCAATGCATTATTGATCCTTCCAGCAGCATCAGCAAGAAATATTTCTACGAATATGAAAGAATACCATTTATTTAGTATTATTATCTCAGTATTTTCAGGAATCCTAGGTTTGATTTTATCTTACTACCTTAGCTTAGCCACAGGGCCAACCATTGTAGTAATTGCTGCAATCATCTTTTTTGTTACAATGCTACTAAAACCGATATTAAAGGAATAAGATAGAGTAGATAATATGACACCTGAAGGATAGAACTAGATTGTCACTTGAGATTTAAGATGAAAGAGTATGAGAGAACATGATAGAAAGTCTGAGATGAATTAGTTTTATAGTCTTTCAGACGATTTCTTAAATTAATCTGTATACCTATAATAAGAGAAAGATAGAAAGATACCACTTGACGAAACACAACTAGAAGTAGGAAAGGAATCGAGGTGGTAATATGTCAGACAAAAAGATTTATCTAAGAATTTTACTGAATCTTTTCGTAACTGTCGCGCTTTCTATTCTTGCTCTTATTTTTTTGCCCAGAATTTTAAGCTTTTTCTTCCCATTTGTATTGGCATTTATCTTAAGCTTAATAGCCAATCCAGTCATACGATTTATGGATAAGAGAATTCGGATCAAACGTAGATTTGCTTCTGTCATTATTATAGTTCTTGTGATTGGAGTTATATTTGGGCTTCTCTACTTGATAGGGTCCTTGATTATAACACAAGCACTTCGTCTGATTCAAGATTTACCAAGGTTAGCTAAGGAGCTGACCAATGTTATGGATGACTTAACAATTAGGCTAGCCGTGTTTTTAAAAGGACTTCCTTATGGAATACGTTCGCTCTTTGATGGTGTAGATAAAAATGTGGAGAATTGGTTGATTCAATTCATACAAAAAATCGACATTCCAAGCTTTAAGGAAGCTGGCTCTTTTCTAAAGCTTGCTGGTGAGTTTATGTTTACCGGAATCATTACTGTTCTAGCTACTTATTTTATGATTGCGGATAAGGAGAAGATGAATCAAGCAGCCAATCGCATTTTTCCAGAATCCATAAAAAGTGGCTACCATTTGGTTGTTACGAATTTTAAGGCAGCAGTTGGGGGATATCTAAAGGCTCAATTTAAAATTATGCTACTGCTTATTGTCATCATGTATTTTGCTTTTTTACTACTTAACATCGAGTATGCCTTTTTGTTAGCCATTATCATTGGAGTGATTGATTTCTTACCTGTATTAGGGATGGGAATTGTAATTTGGCCGTGGGCCATCGTTGATTTCATTACCGAAAATTATGTTCAAGCCATCTTGATTCTTGTATTGTATCTCGTATGTCAGGTAATAAAACAGGTCCTGGAGCCAAAATTGATTGCGGATAGTATCGGGATTAGTCCATTTATGTCGTTACTTTTTATGTTCATTGGTTACCAATTAAAAGGCTTTTTAGGAATGATGCTTGGAATGCCGATTGGAATGGTATTTTTAAGCCTTTATCGACTCGGGATGTTTGATCGTTTGATTCGAGGCTTTCAGATTATCATTCATGATATTGATGAATATCGTAAATATTGATGTGTGATATCATGATGCTGGGAAATTGGATTAAAATAAAATAAATGAAGAACCATATAGGTTGATATAACGATAGAGTCTGAAATAATGCTACAGGATGATTTAGAAACTTATAGAACGATATATACACAATAGAAGATAAAGGACGATTCACACAAAATAGAATGATATAGAGCGATTCAAAAAACTAGAGTGATATAAGAAGATTCAAAAAACTAGAATGATATAAAAATGAATCAGAAAAAATAATGTGATATAATACGATTCAAAAAAATAATATGAAATAAATCGAAACAAACAAAATTAATATTAGAGAACGATACAGCAAAATATAAACCAACATATATTGCTACAGTTCAAGAATGGTAAGAAAGATAGAAGAAAAAAAGATATACCCAAATATCCATACCATATAGTACATAACAAGCAATAGAATAAAACAAAACAATACAGAATTAAACTTAAACAAGTGATAGCATAAAAAAGCCTTCTCAGATTTGATATGTGATACCTAACACAGGAATCACATATCAAATCTGAAAGGCTTTTGCTTTATAAAACCAGTCTCATCAAAGAAATCTCATTAAAAACATCTTGTCGATACCGGACTCGACAAAACTAATCTTTAATTAGAATTACGACTAGCACTTTTACGAAGTG